>JAYTZD010000294.1:0-31583 GCA_043742065.1 Oscillatoriales bacterium | reverse complement strand
GCAATGAAGTTGTGCAAAGCTTCGACTTCATAAGACCAATATTCGCCGACGGCAAATAGGTCGCGCTTGGCATAGTTGCGAACGTGTTCCAACCATTCCTGGAAAAATTTTGCTGATACGTGTTTGACGGCATCGAACCGAAATCCGTCAACGTTTGTTGTATCGACATACCACTCGCCCCAGTATTTTAATTCCCCGGTGACTTCTGGGTTTTCCATATCTAAATCGCAACCCATTAGGTAGTCAAAATTGCCTTTTTCTAAGTCTACATTTTGATCAAATTCTTTGCCTTTAAGCAAGTAAACGGCATTGGTATTTGTGTCGTAAGCGTTGTAATCAATAGCATCGAAGTGCCACCAATGCCACTCCATGCTGGAATAAGTTTTGCCACGGCCTGGAAATGTAAAATGGGTCCAAGCTTTAATTTTTTGATATTCACCTACTGTGTCATTGCGGTTGTCGGGATTGAAGGGTGTGGCTTCGACTTCTTCTTCGGCATCCGCACCTAATTTGTGGTTGAAGACAACATCGGCATAAATCCGAATTCCGGCATCTTGTGCAGCTTTAATCGCCCGCAAATACTCATCTTTCGTTCCATATTTTGTCCGCACTGAGCCTTTTTGATCGAACTCACCTAAATCGAATATATCGTAGACACCATAACCCACATCCATACCACCACCCGTTCCTTTATAGGCGGGCGGCAACCACAGGGATGTAATGCCTATTTTTGCTAAATCTTTTGCAGATTCAGCTAGTTGATTCCAGAGGTTGCCATCAGCGGGGTTGTACCAATGGAAATATTGCATCATCACGCCATTGACTTCAGACATAAATTTAGTTTCTCCTATTTTGTCAAGCTGCGGGCGATATTTTTTGTTACTAATTAGTATAGCTATGCCTGCAATCTCTGGTCAATAGATATCATAAAAGATGGGGTCGATCAAAACAATCTATCAACAGATAGATTGACAAAATAATGTAAGTTTGATAATAATTACTTTAAGCATATCCAAAGTTATTAATCGGGTGGTGAGGCTTCGGCAACTCGCTCAACTCTGGTGTTCCAAGTGCCATCGATCGCCAATTCGAGTAATCTAAATCCTGGGGGAATTTGGTCAAGTATAATAGGAGAGCTTTTGGGTAAAAGTTGGATGCAGGTGCTGGGTGTCCCCAAGTAGGTAACTGAGCCTCGCTGTTGATGGAATTCTTGGTGAATGTGCCCGCAGAGGACGATTTTGATTTGAGGATATCGATCGACAATTGCGAAAAATTCATCAGCATTGTGCAGCATCATGCTATCCATGATTTCACTTGCGATCGCCAATGGATGATGGTGCAAGGCAATCATAACAGGTCGATCGCCCGTTTGTTGCAATTGAGAGTCTAGCCAATCCAAGCTTTCTGGGGAAAGTCGGCCGCCATCGCATCCGGCTTCCACACTCGAAAGCAATAGAAACTGCCAGTTTCCTAGCGGAAAAGATTTTTCTGGCGAAATAGGCGGCTGATTTAAGATTTCTGCCATAACTGGGATGTTGTCATGATTCCCAGGTATCCAGTAGGCGGGGATGTTTAGCGGGGCGATGAGGGAGGCGAGGAGTTCGTAGGATTGGGGTGTTTCGTCTTGAGACAAGTCCCCTGTCAGCAGCAGTAAATCTGGCTGGGGCTGAATCTGTTGTAGGCGATCGAGAACTGTTTTGAGGGTGTGGGCGGTGGAGAAGCCTTTCCAAGTGCGATCAGGCTCTGCAAACAAGTGGGTGTCGGTGATTTGGGCTACGAGTAGGGGAGAAGCGGGTGTCATGGATGATGTTGCGCGCGATCGATTTAGTTCTAGATTACCCTGTCGCAATGGTTTTGGGGGTATGGGAAAAAAGGGCGCTTCCCTACGGGATAGCTTCGCTTCACGGAATTTTTGAGAAATATGTTGAAATAATCAAGATTTAGTGTATTATAGAACAACGTCAAATTTCTGACGTAACGGCGGCATAGCCAAGTGGTAAGGCAGAGGTCTGCAAAACCTCCACCCCCAGTTCAAATCTGGGTGCCGCCTTTATTTATCGTGTTTTTAATGTCGCCAAAATGCTTAACCAGTAAGGTTTCGCGCTTTATTGCGAATTGTAAACTGCATATAATCATACATAATCATACATAATTGATTGACAAAACTAATGCAGATTTAATGCCGTGTCAATAAATCCCAAAATCAATCAAGCTAACGGCCGCTTGAAGGTGGCTAAAACTGGCGTCACGATTCTTCAGCGAGGCGATCGCCTTTACCTTCAAGCTGTACTCCCCCCGCGCCCAAGTTCCGGCAAGTCATCGTCTTGCCAGCAGCAGATCGCCTTGGGAATTCATGCCAATGCCGTTGGCGTATCGTTGGCAGAGAAAGAGGCTCGGAAACTGGGATATCTTCGGGATGCCAAGGAGTTTGACTGGGGATTGTACGATCGCAAAGTTACACAAAAATCAGAGACGATTGCCGATTGGTTGGTGAAATTTGAGCAAAGCAAGCGAGGTGCGGTTTGCTCAACTACTTGGAAAACTGATTATCAGCGCCCTTTCGGAACTTTGCCAGTTAGAGAGCCGATTACTTTGGAACTGTTGTTAAGTGCGATCGCAAAAACTAAGCCCAATACCCGGCAGCGTCGCCGATTCTGTTTAGCATTTCGCCAGCTCGCTCAGTTTGCCGGTATTGATATGGATTTGGGTGATTTACTTGGCAACTACTCGCCGACAAAAGTACAGCCCCGAAATTTACCGACCGATGACCAGATTGAAGCTTGCTTTGACCAAATTCAGAATCTTCAGTGGCAGTGGGTTTATGGTGTTATCGCCGCCTATGGGTTGCGCGACCATGAGGCTTTTTATTTGGATTTGAGCAAGTTTCCGATTGCCCAAATACTCGAAGGCAAAACCGGTTATCGGCAGTGCTGGCCGTTGCGACCGGAATGGGCAGAGCAATGGGATTTGAAAAACATCAAACGGCCTTCCGTAACTGGTAACTGCCATGCTGATTTTGGCGATCGGGTTTGTAAGTTTTTTGCCCGCTCACCCGCTGACTTTTGCGCTTACGATTTGCGCCACGCTTGGGCGATTCGAGCTATGAGCTTTGGCTTGGATGCCTCGCTGGCGGCAAAACAAATGGGCCACTCTTTAGCGACCCATACACAGACTTATCATTTAGCTCTCAACGAGCGCGAACAGCAACGAGCCTACGATCGGATTTTGTTAGCGAATTTCCGGCCCCTCATTTAAGATTTTTTGCAGCGCTGGAAGATTCCATTTATAAGTAGCTCGCATGGAATTTATGCGCCGAACATCTCTAAAATGTTTGCCAGACTTGAATGTGCCATCAGATTTTAGATTGAATAAATGACCCCGACTTATTCCCAATAAGTTAACTGCATTAGATGTTGAAACCCAGTCACTTGATAGTCTGCCTAGTTTTTGCATAACTGTGTTTTATTCTCCTTTAATTAGTCGATCGAGCATTTCCCGCGCTTCAGTATACAGGGCGTGATTCCTTCCCCCGCGACGCACTCCCCACAATAGCCAGATGGTTCGTTCTTGCCCTAATTCTTGTTTGATAATAGCCTTGGCTAATTCCATTTTCTCCCAGTGTTCCAGCGTAGAATCATCGGCAAAAACCGCTTTTTCAACTGTTCCCGACAGCAACTGTTCCAGTATCTCAGAAAGGTGCTCCCTATGTTCCGTAGGGCTTCCGGGCTGTTCCGATTCTTGCTCTAGCGCGGTTTTGAGTGTTCCCCAGTGTTCCTGAGTGTTTGAGGTGTTCCCGGTCGGAACATCAGCAACAGTCGCTTTATTCACCTCAATTTTAGGCATTAGACTTAACACTGGATTGCCAATTGTAGATAGAATGATTGGGGTTTGCTCAGCCATCGAATCAGGAATTAACAAGCTCAAATTTGCTGACAACAAATCTCTATGAGCCTTGTTAGCAATCACATTTGAATTGTTTAGCATCTGCTCGATTACGCCGTAAGAACCTTGTTCCTCACCGTTGGCTGTGGTGCGGACTAAGCCTTGAGCTAACAGTGCCAGATTAAGCCGAATATTGGAGTCGGCAACACCACTAGAGGCGATATTAAAGGATTGGGTACAAATGAAGTAGCCGACGTTGTATTGACCCCCAACAGTGGCTATTGTACCTAGTTTGGTGGCGACAGATTCCCAGATAGCAGAATTGCGTTTTTGAGATAAGCATTGATGAGTAGCGAACCAATCCTCTAGTATTAATTTGATAGGTCTGTCGCGGTAGGTTTCTTCTGTCGCTGGTTTGGACTTCCGATGCTGTAACTTCTCATAAACCTTATCCAAAAACTGCATTGATTGTTCAATGTTTAACGGGTCAAACACCGTCAGACGGTTACTTGTAACACCGGGGAAGTCTTCGTATTTTTGCCCGATTACATAAATATCCGCTTGCGGAAAACGAAAGGTCAAATCATCCAGCCACTTGTGCAGAGTGTGTGTTTTACCACAGCGGGTAGGAGCTGCGAGAAAGATTGATGTATTTATGCCTGCAAGGGAATTTAAGATTTTGGTGGCAGTCCGGCGAGATATCTCAATGTTGTTGGGTCTGATAGTTGGATCAGCTTTAATGGCTGGCGAGGTTGAATCAACAACTTTGTCGCCGGGGTTAACCACGGAGTCCAGCGTTGCTGTTCCGGTGAGTAATCCTTGTTGTTGGCGCGGATCAATCCCAAGCGATTTGCAGTAGGCATTTTCGATTTCACCCTGGAATGCTACATCATCAGCCTCCAAAAGGATTTTATAGTGCTGCTGAGTAGCAGCCATTTGGTATGCGGATTCAGCGGCAAAATCGAATTCATAAGCCTTCTGCTGATAACCTTTAATCCTCTGTCGAATTGGCTCTTGTTCGCCTTCCTCACGGGCTATTAACATTGCTGTCACCATGCCGCCAGTTGCTAACAGTGCAAGCAAGATTTTGATGCCGCCATACCCGCGCTCAACAGCCCTAAATTCTGCCTTAGAGGGCACAAGCCACGCGGGTTGCGACTCTATGCGGTTGCCAAGTCTGTATTCAATTCGATCATTGAATTGCAATGCTGTAGCACCCGCAAAGCCGACAATACTTAAACTCAAAAGCCCTGCAACAATTGGCTGATTTCTATTACTCAACATTGAATTTGCTCCAAATTTGTATGCCAACGAAACCGAGGACGATTACAATTAATGCAAAAGTGAGAATCAGCAACTGAGAATTAATAATAATCCATGCTTGCCAAGCATCCCAATTGCCTGCAATCAGCGCAGTTCCGACCGCTAAAAGGATTAGCTGAGAACGAACCTTGCCGGAACCTTCGGCGCTCAAACTGTACAAAGCAAGCCCCAAACCGACAGCAGGAATGAGGATAACCGCCGATGGGATAAGCGCCGGAATTGCTCGCACCACAAGCGATGCAGACAAACCAGTCCCGAAGTAACTGCCAAATTCTCCCCAGTTTCCTGTGAGGTTCCAAAATCTTTCAATGTTAGTAACTTCGGGAGTTTTTGCAACTGTTTGAGTTTCAGTTTGTGAAAAATTGTCAGCGTTTAAGTAATCAAATTCTGAAGAGTCGAATTCTGAAATATTCATGAGAGAAAAGGCGGGATTTTACCCGCCCAATAACTACTATTTGTGTCCCGAAAAGAAGTCGAATAAACCACCTAAAAAGCCTTTGCCATTACCCCCAACACTCAGGCCACTATTGCCACTAGAACCGCCTGGTACGGCTGGCACAGCATCAAAATCTTTTGCATTGATGTAGTTGTTGAATGCCGACCGTCGCTGCTGCATAGCGATTGCTTGCTGTGGGGATGCCTGAATTGCTTTTAGGGACTGTTGGAAGCCGTTTTGCTGTACCTCACCTTTTGCCTGATGGTTGGCTTTGATGAGCAGCAAACGCTGGCGGAAATCCATATTTTGCAAGGTTTGGGTACTTGCACCCTCGACTTTAATCAAGCCCAATTCGTGCTGCAATTTCTGCTGCAAGTTGATGATTGCTTGATCGTGTTTCGCAGAGGCAATTATTGCCTTATCCACATATTTATCAATTTGTAGCTTGTCAGTGAGACCGCTTTCGATAGCTTCTAAAGTGAGTCGTTCCACTTCGACTGTATTCGCTCGAATCCTTGAGTGGTGCCGATTGTAAGCTGTTCTGAGCTGTTTCTGCAACTCTAGAATCTTAGCTTCTTTGGCTGCTGCGCTGACAATCTCTGGCGTGAGGAGCCCAGATTCGTAATTGAATTGTTTCCTTACGTGTGCCGCGCCGGGTGTTTGCCCTACTCGAAAATTTTGCATCATGATAGAATCCTTTTAGGTACGCGAGTACGGTGTTGAGAGAAAGCAAGCCAGTCGATTACTTGCAAGATGTGTCGGCTGGTTTTGCGTTTACAGTTTTTCGCCATTTTCTGATATATTGTTTCGTTGCATCAATATGGTTTTGTTGGTGTCTTCGTCCAGTAATTCGTAGCCATCAATCAAGTCAAAGAAGCACCAAACCCATTTTTGCTTTTCGGCATCGAAAAAGATAACGTAAGCTTCAGTCATTATTCAATTCCTCCTAATTGCGATGCCCGTAACTGTGCGAGGACTTCGTTCTGCGCTTTTTGCTCAGCTTGAAATATTGCCAGGGCATTTGCTGCGCCACGGTTTTGTGCAGCGTTAATTCTGGCCGTGTTCAAGTCGTTATCGCGCTGCTGCGCTGACTGATTCTCTGAGGCAATTTGTGCCAAAACTTGCATCACAGATTGGTTCAAACTTGCTGAATTAGAAGCAGCATTTTGTCCAAGTTGACTGATTCGCTGGTCGAGGGCGGGGGTATATTCGCTGATTGCGAGTGTTCCGGCAGTTGGTACGATCGGTGTTTTATCTACTAATTTGCGAAGCTCGGCAAACTTGTAGGAGTTTAGCAGTTTGATAGCGTCCACAGCAACTTGAGAATACTCAGTGGCACGAGCACCTCCACGCCGCAAGATTTTGATATCTAGAGAGTAAAGGCTTGTCAATTTGGCGATCGCCTTCTGTAGTGCCGCCTTATTCAAACTTAAAATGCGTTGAATTTGCGATGTTGAGTACCAACGATCAATCGATTCTAAATTGGTACAATCGATTTGTTCGGACTCAACGTCAATCACGTACTCGGTTTCAGGTTCCATTTGGCTTATCTATTTAGGGAATCGATTTAAAATCGATTTAGAATCGATTCCCTAAAGGTATCTATTAAATTGCCGACGGTAAATTGCCGACGGCAATAATTATAGATTCCAGCGTCGCTTAAGTTCAGCAGCCCAAACTCGGTGTAATTTGGAGGGATTTTTTACACCACACATCCAACGCCCTATTGTGTTAATTTCGCATTTGAATGCGATCGCAAAATGATGGTATTTCAAAGTTGGATCAAGTCGCTGAGCTGCGCGAATTAGCTGCACAGGGTTGTATTCTGGTGGTTCTTCGATTACAATATTACTCATCATCCCTGCTCCTGATTGAGGATTGATACCACCGCGCCGGTTTTACCACATGACGCGGTGGTTTGTTTATGTGGGCATTTCGTCGTAGATTCGTCCGTTCAACAACCTCCCATTTGCTTTAGGCGTTCTGCCTCCCCATTGTTTGAAGAAAAACGGTACTTCAGCATATTTACATTGCTCATGAATACTTTGAACCCATTCCGGTCGCATAGAACGGCATTTCTGTCCAGATTCGCCACCAACTATTACCCAGTGGATGCCTCCTTCCGTTAAATCAAGTAGTAACGGCCCTAAAAGTGGCTCACAGGAGAGGAATCGAACTTTTGCTGGTACACGGCGGAGAACGTCAACTCTTTCCATGTAATTCTGATTTTCGACAGATACTCCCATCCAAATGTTGTCAGTCCATTTTAGTTTGGACGCAAGTTCAAGCAAGCGCTCATGCCGTTTTGTGAGAATTTGGTAAATGTGTCGAGGGGTTTGTTCCATTTGATAAAAGACTTCCTCAATAAATGAAAACGGAATTTCATCGTGGAACAAGTCGCTCATCGAATTGACAAAAATACGACACGGTTTTTTCCACCTGCGAGGTTGCGTTAGGCGATCGTAATGCAGTGTTACATCAAAGCCATTGGGAAAATTAGTATGGAATCGCTTTGTTAATAGTTCGGCATAACAATGGGTACAGCCGGGGCTAACTTTATCACAACCAGTTGTTGGATTCCATGTGCGATCTGTCCATTCAATACCTGTTTTCGTGCTAGACATATTTTGTTTCCTCGGTTATCGTCTCTTTCTTACTAATCATTGCCTTTGCCTCCACGCTTGCGAGTTGCGCCAACAACTCAGAGCAATCGTTCTCCAATTCCTGGAACAACCGCGCACCAGGATGAACGCGGCCATAGTCTGACATAATTTGGCGGAACCGAGGGAAATTAGGGCCTAGATAAAACAAGACTGTGGCAAAGGGCGCGCCGTCTTTGTTGTCGGGTGAATCGTAGTTGACGCGCTTGTTGAATTCAACAAACGGATAAGGATAGAGCAATTGATATCGCTTGGTTTCCACAGCCGATTTAAGTAGCAAAATTGCTTCAAAAACACCGCCCGACTCATAGCTGGCGATAAGCTTAGGAACGGCTAAATCCGCAAGGCTAAAAGGCGGGTTGAGCCAAATGCGACCGAGCCAAGGTTGGATTAACCCGTTGTCGGATTTGGTGTAAATTCGGTGAGCGCGCACTGTTTTATTGGCGATCGCATTACTCATTGGATCGAGGTCGATACCGCCCATGATTAGCCGTGCTGCATCGATCAGAAATTTGGGGGTATTGTGCTCGTCAGATTTAGAACTGCCAAATACTTTTAGTCTGGGGTCGGGTATCGGGATTGCATTGAGAGGCATCCAAGGCAATTTTTCGTTGTCACTCTCGACCGAAGAATTTTCAACAGAAGAAATTGGTTCGATTTCAGGCAAAGGAACAAAGCGGAATGAAATTACCCAAACCTCAAGATTTTCATCACCCTTAAAATATTTGGCAATAAACCCCTCAACTGAGTCGCACATCCCACCTTCATACATAAGGTCGTAACCGCCCATATCGGAGAGCCGTTCTTTGTACGGTCGATCACGAATCACTAACCAACCGATCTGTTTACCGCCTGCGTGATAGCCTTTGTCGATCGCCGGTACGCGTAATTGCTGCCCGGCAGCAGCAGCTCGATCGAAGGCGTTGAGAAATTTGGTGGCGTGACTATCTTTCCAGTCCCTGCGGGTGCAGGTTTTGTGATCGAGGTACTGAGCGGTGTAGCCGAAGCTAATTGGAGTTCCGAAGTCGAGATAATTACTCATGATCTGTTGTCACCGCAATTGAAAACAAGTCTGAGTTGAAACGGACTGGCTGATCGGTCACAATATCAGAGCCGTCACTGGCTCGCAGAGTGACATAAATAATTTGGTTTTTGGGAATGTTCATGTTGCCTCACAATAGTTAGTTTTCTTCGTCTCCTTCGTCTTCTTCGCCTTCTTCGTCTTCTTCGTCCTTTTCCTCCTCCAAAGAAACGAAAAAACTAAAACGAGCGGTAATTCGACGCACTTCGTGGGGTTCGAGTTCATTCGCTCGAAGCTCCGCGGTCAGTTGATCTTCTTTAATCTCGATCACCCGCCAAGATGAATTTTCATCTTCATAAAGAGGGCGCACAAAATCCCAAAGCTGATGAGTTTTCATTGAATTTCTGCGAGTAAATGACGGGGAATTGATTTGAGCTTTCCACCGGGAAAGCTGACAACATGATCGATATGCCAATGATTGATGCGGCCTGTTTTTCCGGTGTCTAAACAGAGAATTCGAGTACCAGGTTTGATGCGAGTTTGGGGCAAGTCCAGGGTTAGCTGGACTGCCCGCAGTTCCTTAAGCTGCGGGGGTGGTAACTTCCGTCGCCTCATTTAATCCTCAGTGCGAGAACCGCCGCGATGTGGGGGACGCTTGACTGTTTCATCGCCACAGGTAATTTTGATCCAATCGTAATATCCGTACTCACGAGCGCCACCGTCAACTGTGGAATCAACTGCATTTTTGGCGGTACGGGCGGGTACTTCCAGTGTGCAAGATTTATTGGGAGCTTGCTGGAGTACAATTTCGACTGGGAATCGTTGATAATGAGGCTTAATTGGTATCATGGATTTATCCTTGTAAATGGCTTTGCAGTGGATGAAAGTCACCTGTCAGTTAGCGCTGATAGGTGACACATATTTAAGCAAGAGACGCTTTCGCTTCAACAGGTTGAGCTACGACTTCTACGCTGATCAAAGATGTAGCCAAAGTTTGCGAATAGACCACTCTGGATTGCCCTGACTCAAAGATGGTTCTATTTTTCAAAAACAGAGCGCCTTTGCTATCTACAAGAAATTTAGGCAAGGGGATATCGCAGTCGATAATTGTGTCATATTGGGTCAAATCTTCGCGGATTAGGCGAATATTCCGATGGTTTGTGGTTTTCATTTTGGTTTTTGGGAAGGTAAAACTGCGGTAGCGATACCGAGTTGCAATTCGCTCAATTGCGAGAGTATTTGTCTTGGTCTAAATATTGAAAACTAAGAGCTAGAAGGGCAAATCTCAGCTTTTACTATTTACTACCAATGTCGTGGTATCTAGTCGTCGCGGAAACGTAATCTGCCGAAATTTGTTCGACTTCATAATCTTCAAATTCCGACCAATCCGGCTTGCCTTCATAGAGAGAAACCGCTGCCCCCCATCCGTTTGATGATTGGAGTCTGTTTTCTACAAACTCAATGTCAAGGAAACAGCCTTTTTCATCCACATAATTAACCTCTGCGTCTTGGTCGCAGGTTTGAAGCAGTACAATCAGTTCGCGAACCTTCATTTATCCTCACAGTTGGCTGTTTTTTAGTTATTGGATCTTAGATTGGAGTCTTGGAAGCACCGCCGTAGCAGGTCTTTTTGGACAGAGGCTGTCGGCTCTCTGAGGTTTTGGGCGGTGCTTGTTTTGGCTTGGCGAATATCCCGAAAGATGTTCGGAAACTAATTACACTTTTTCGAGTGAGTTTTTGCAATCATTTATCAGGCCTTGAACGTATTGCGACTCTGACTGGGTAGATGCTGCAATCGCTTCATCCCATGCCATTAATACAATTCCATGAAGTTCTGGGAAGTCGCTCCAATTAGTAAAAAGAGTTTCTGGCGTGTAACTTCCGGCTGGGAAAGTATCGGGACAAAGAGGAATCCAAGTACAGTAACTTTCATTTAATCTTTTGAAACTTCCAATTTCTTTGGCTTCTCCATCTAGTCCGGGGATGCGAAGCAGGGCTACTTTTCCGTCATTATCTTTTCCAAAGTATTTGCCATTGTGCCGAATCAGTGTCATGACCATGATTTTTTTGTTTCCTTCAAACTGTTGTTACTTTGATTTTAAGCCTTGCTAGCACCGCCGTGACAGGTCTTTTTTGGGCAGAGGTTATCGACTCTCTGAGCTTTTGGGCGGTGCTTGTTTTAGCTTGTGAAAGTTATTTTTCAGTGAGATATGCCGCCAGCTCTGGAATTTCACCAGCTCTCTGCCATTCAGACTCACCGTGCCGTACTTTGGTTCGGGCTGTAATTTCCTGAATTTCCAGCAACTGTAATTTGGTATATGGCCCTTTCGCAACGCTGCGAAAAACATACCATTCGGGAATCTCAGGAGTTGACTGTGCCGGTCTTGCAGTTTTCATCCGACTCATGCCAGATTGAGCTTTCAGTTGATTGAGTTCTTGTTCCACCGGATCAGCGGGTAGGTTTTGCGATCGCCTTTTTGTCGGCTCTTTAGCTTTGGCGGCAGACTTTGCAATCCGCCGGTGCCGCGCCCACAGATCGTACTGATACAGGTAGGCTGAGATGAAAAACATTCCGATCGGGATTATGCCGAGCCTCAACTGGAGTACGTTTCGCCTTAACAGGTAAAAGCCTTGCGAATAGTCAGCATCGGCTCTACTGGGAACTGGGGTAAGGTAAGATACGACAAAAAACGAGATAACAAACGCTACAAAGCTGATAATAAAAGCGTTTAGCCCTTCTCTCCAGTTCGATCGCTCCAGACTAGGCTGACGGTCAAGTAGGTACTGACGGACAGGGGCAAGCTTAGGATGTGCTGGCAGATGTGTCAGTAAAAATTTGACGGCAGAGGCTATCACCCAATGAGAGAAAGCAAATAGAAACGGTACTGTAGTCCAAGCTCCAATCAGGACAACAAAAATGCTGTCACTATGCTGAAGCGGAAAACTAGACCTAACCAGAGCCGTTAGAGGGTAGGTAAGTCCGAGAGCTCGTATCCATGAGATAGGATAAGGGAGCCACTTTGGCCAGGTATTCATGGTGAGATAATTTGACAGGATATCAATATTGTCTCACCAGGCCGATGGCTTAGATGTCAGCCTCTCAGACCTAACAGTCGGGGAGGCTGAACTATTTAGTTTTCAAGCTTCTATTTAAGTTCGCGCACCGCTTCAGCAGATCGTTGTCATTAAGGCTGCTAGCTCTCAGGGGTTTTTGGCGGCGGTTGTTTTGGCTTGTGAATTGATTCTATATCATTACCGTGTACACGTCAATGTGCATATACTTATTTCTCGAATAATATTAGCCACCATAGGAGGTGGCTTGTCAAACTTAGGCTGCAACAGCAGAAATAGCGAACTGAGAAGCTCTGGCCAACTCATTCAAGGAACATCCCAAAATTGTGCAAACAGCAAGCGTCTCTTCAGGTGTGAAACGAGGCTTATGTCTTCCCGTCTCCCAGTCAGAAATACTTTTTTTCGTTACTTTGCGATAACTTCCCAGAGCCTTGAATTCCCTACTTAATTGCGCTGCCAAGTCTTCTTGTGTGAATCCGGTGCGAGAACGTAAGGTCATAAAACTGATTAAATCCTGATCTTCACTTTGTTTCACATCATTGATTGACGTGTACACATCGACGTGTATAATTAAATAGTGACACAGCAATGTGTACACGTCAACTCCACTAAACAACCAGCGATCGGGCTTGAATTGGAACCTCAGCCCTATCGCCTACTCCATTCTCTCAGTGATTCTGCCTAGCGCCAAATCCTTAGAGCAAGCCCACAATCCCCGGTGCATTGATCGAGATGAAGAACTTCTTACCGCCAATTATTCTGTTGGGCCTTGGTAGCGGATTTTACCCGCAGGGCGATCGGCCGCCAGAGAGGGGTGAGGATGACTTCAAAAAACAAGGCCCTGCACCATATCAGCAGCGCCGCTTCATAGCGAGCCCAATACCCAATACCCAATACCCCAATTCACGATGACCAATTATTTGACCTGTGACACCAAAGACATCGAGGGATTTACGGAACTCACTCTTTCCGAACGGGAAGCGATACACCGCCTAAGAAACGTACTTCCCAACTACACCGCCGCCGAAAAAATGGCATTTGCAATCTTACTCATTCATGAATACGAACCCGTGACAGCTCAGTGGCTCAACATTCAGCCGACGGAGAAAATTCTAGAGATTGCGGTGGTGAGCACCAGGATTAAGGACGTGCCGCAGGAAGTGAAAATTGCGATCGCGATCCAACTTCTAGAAACTCAAGCCGCCAACGATGAGGATGAGGATGAGGATGAATAGGTGAGTTTTCCAGTAATCAACTCAAACTTTCTCATCATGAAAATCATTCACGCCGACGGACGCATTGAAGACAAGCCCGACAACTACCGCCACCAATGGAGTCCAGTGGAAATCTTGGCGATGAAGATTCCCCCAGAGCATCGCCCGATGGCAGGCAGTCCGTATCACCAGTTTGATCGGCGGTCACCAGCCCAGCTCAAAACTGAGAATCAGAAACGAACGGCGATCGCACGACAGGCAAAGGCAGAAAAACGCAAACTCAAGTCGAAAACTTAAAAATTATGCACGATCTACTCCCCGACCTGAACGATGAAAACCTAGAAGAGAAGATGGCTGAAATCCTAGAGAGCGATCGCATTTTGATGCAGCGAATCTCCATGCTTAAGCCTTTCCTAAATTGGAGCGAGAAAATGGCGGCTGGTCTTCACGCTTATTGGTTGATCGACAATTCCCACACTCAACTCTGGGAGCTGAAGCCTAAACATGGCGAATTTAGCGCCGCCTTGCGATCGGTAATTGATTTAATTCCATCGCTTTCCCCTCAAGCAAAGGCAGAATTTGCCAGCGATATTTTACTGGAGGATTGGGAGATGGGCCCGGTCACGGACTCGCCAGCCACACTTATTGAGTAGATTTTGGCGATCGTCTTGGAGATCGCCTTTACCGCAACTAATTTAGGAAAAAACAAAATGAGAATCACAGAGATTGAATTCGGTTTTACTAAAAACATCGGTAATTATCAGAATGAGCGCGTCACCTACCGGGCAATCTTAGAGCCTTGGGAGAATCCAGAAGAAAGTTTAGAGATTCTGCGAAACAAAATTGCCGAAGAATTGAACTTAAGATTTGAACTGAAGGACTTACGCAACAGATGCGAGGGCAGAAAGGGGGATTTAGAAATAATTGAATCTCAGTTAGAGGTCAAGAAAACCGAGTTAGAAAAAGCAAAAATAGCGTGGGACAATTTCGCAGAATTCTTAACAGGTCACGGTGTAGATCCGACGACCCTAACTATCGAGAATTTTCACAATACCAGAACCGAACACTCGCCGTACCTTCAGCCAGGATCAGGGGCAGACGATAGCGCAGAGTTAGGTTTCGGCGAATCAGAAGAAATCAGCGACTACGAGAAAGAACGTTACGAGAATTGGGCTGACGATGAAGATGACGATTCCCGCTACGGCGACTAAGAAAAATGGCAAATAAAAAAGCGATCGAAGTGAGATCGCTTTTGAGGCAATTAACAATTTGAAGTAACTACATTATATCATGCTAACCGACAAACATTTACAAGAATTCGCAGAATCTGGCATCTCTAAAGAAATAGCCGAATCAATTTTCCGTTCTGTTTCCGACCCCAAAGAAATCGCTGCATTTTTGGGATGGCGAGCCTATCAAGGGCCGCCCGGATGGCTATATGAAGGGATAGATCCGACAACAGGCAAATCCACAGGTATCGGGCAATTCAAGCCTGATGGTGGCATTGTTTTTCCCGATGGAAAGAAGGCTAAATACCTGAGCCAAAAAGGGGCCGACGGCAAAGGTAAATATGATGCCTGTTGTTTGCCTTTGCCGGGTATTAATTGGCGGCAGGTAGCAGAGGATATTTCCCAGCCGATACGCTACCTAGAAGGCGCAAAAAAGGCAATTGCTAGCATGATTCATACTGGCATCCCGGCGATCGCACTAAGCGGCGTAGATATGGCAACTTACGGGCGGGGCGGGCTATTGACTCCTACGATTGCAGCCCTTTCCGGGGAAGGTAGGCGCTCAGAAATTGCCTACGATGCTGACATTGCCGACAACAAGAATGTTCGGGCTGCGGCGATCGCATTTGGCCGCAGCCTTAAAAAAGCTGGTTACCTGGTAACAGTTCGCCTTTGGCCACAGGAATTAGGAAAGGGAATTGATGATGCGATAGTTAATATTGGTACGGAAAGATTTGAGCAAGAATCTGAGCTTATAGATTTCGATCAATGGCTCAAACCCAAGTCCAAAAAGGAATCTACCTCAAAAAACGACTCCGCAGCGCAGGAAGAAGCCGAACCAAAGAAACCAAAAATGCCCCCCCAAAGCATTATTGCCAAGGAATTGGCAATTTTATACAAGGACGCTTTGGCGTGGCGACCAACTTACAGAAGATGGTATCGATATGGAGCTGAATTGGATGGCTGTTGGAGCAATGAAGAGGAAGATTTTATCAATCGCTTAATCAGCATGGAATTAAGCGTTAGGGGATTAGAGCATAGCGCTTCTTATTTAGCAGGAGTCCTCAAATTACTCAAAGCTTTTTTAGCGGTAAAAAAATGGGATTCAGCCAAGAATTTAATACCTACAAAAAACGGCGTAGTTGATTCGGTAACGTTAAAATTATCACCACATTCACCCCATTATCGGCTGACATGGCAACTACCCTACGATTACGAACTGCAGGCTGACTGCAAGCCGATTAAAGATTGGTTGCTAGAAACAATGAACGGCGATGAATCTTTTGTAGAACTTCTAAGAAGTTACCTATATTCAATTATCCACAGTCGAACCGACCAACATAATTTTCTCCAAATAAGCGGCCCTACTCGCGCGGGAAAAGGGGTTTGCACAAGATTAGCGACGGCAGTTGTAGGCGAAAGAAACACGCACATTACCAAACTTGAAAAATTAGAAAGTAGGTTTGAAACCGCTTCTCTAATGGATAAAAAACTGATTCTCATAACTGACTCTGACAGGTATGGGGGCACAGTAGAAACGCTGAAAGCCTTGACAGGAGGGGACGCTCTACCCTATGAAGAAAAACACATTCAATCTAGAGATGGTTTTCAACCAGAATGCAAAGTAATTATTGTTTGTAATGAACCAATTCAAGCGCAAGATTATATGGCGCTACAGAGTCGCCGGATTTCAGTGCATTTTGAAAAGCACATCGTCGCCGAAAAACGTCGTCACCTCATAGATAAAGTAAAAGGGGAATTAGTGGGAGAGTTTGTTCCTTACTTACCAGGGCTATTGAATTGGATATTAACTATGGACGAGAAAGTAGCAGAGGAATATGTCACCAAAACCGAGAGAATGGTCACTGGGTACAAAAAAATTGCTTTACAAGCGATAGTCGCCACCAATCCGATCGCAGATTGGGCAGATCAACATCTAATCTATAAAGAAGGTGCGAGGCTACAAGTAGGGGTTGCCCAGAAAAATAAAGACAGCCACATTGACACTTCATACCTCAATATTAATACTTGGATGTACGCCAATTATGCGGAATTCTGCACGAACACCGGCACTTACTTACTGAGTTTAAAGCGATTCATAAATCTAGCTAACGACCTTTTTGTCAATCAATTGAAGCTAGCAGTTAAACACTCCAGAGATCGGATTTCTGCATTTTTCGAGGGGCTGAAGATTCGATCAGAGTTTGATGAGGACGATCGATTAATCAGCGGGGACGAACCACCACCAACTCCCACACCACCACCAACTCCCACACCACTGATACTCAAGGCACTGCCAGAGCCGGATTGGAAAACTTTCCCTAGTGCCGTGACCGACTCCACCGAGACCAGAAAAAACAAAGCTTTGGCCTGCCGAAACCAGTTAGCCAAAGCAATGAAGACTGCCAAATGCCGCAAAGATTTAGCGCCGCTGCGAAACAGATGGACATCCGAAGAGGTTAACTGGGTTTCGACCAACATCTTTCTAGCCCAGGAGCGCCGCGAATTAAAGGCAATCCTGGAGATCGATCAGCAAGAACTCAAGCTCGACTGACAACCTATAACCCATAACCCATAACCATAACCCACAACCCATAACCATAACCCATAACCCATAACCCATAACCCATAACCCATAACCCATAACCCATAACCCATAACCCATAACCCATAACTTCAGCGATGTCACAGCGATCGCCGAAGTTTTTGCGCGCAAAAACCAATCCCCCTTTTAAAAGGGACTACTCTCAACCCTCAATCTTCGACCCTCAGTTAGTGCGTGTGTGATGTGCGGACTAAATCTGTGGTGGCAGTGTGGTGGCACAATCAACGCATTTGCGGGATTTGTGGTGGATGTGGCGCGCAAATGCCCTGAAATTTAAAAATATAAAAAATTAAATTAATTAAAAACGCGATCGCAAATCTAAAATCTAAAAAAATATTTACTCTTAATTTAAAAACCCACCACATCCACCACATCCACCACCACCAATACTTTCAGCCACCACAGTGCCACCACACAAACGCTGTAATCCACCACATTCGTTGAGCGAGTGCCAAAAATAACAGAGGTCGGCAATGAAGACAAGTTGATGTCTGTCATTGCCGACCTCTGTTGAGGGGCGCTTTACTTTCAGGGGCGATCGAGGCGGGGTTGACGGTTCTGCAAGTGAAGGCGATCGCCGGGCATAAAGATGGTTGAATGATTTTGCGGCATTATGGCAGAGTGATCGATCAGGTTCAATTGCCAGAATAATTACTTGAGTGAACCTCTATCAGTAGCTTTTCCTAAATTAGGTGATGCGCTCCTACTCTTTCGTAAATTCGGTCTAGCCATAGTTGTTGTTTAGAGGTAATATTAGGGGTAATATTAATTACTATAATATACCAAAACCGTGACAGGCTTACTCAATAACAATGAGCTATTCGTGGCGCTGTTATTTACAAAGACACCGCTGCCCTCAACAAAACAACTATATTCATAGCCAGGATAAGCATTATCATTAGGTAGCGCATATCCTCCCGGTTGATAGGCTACCACACTTTGAAACCCCTTAACTTTGGCAGGATCAATGCCATGTGGGATTTCTGTGATTCCCCCTTGGATAGGATTTGTAGTGCCTTCTAATTTTTTGATTTCAATGGCTACATTATTAGCGGCGACAAATCGTGACTGTGGTATCTGTTGTACCGTACCTGTGGTGTCGTTACGTCCCAATAATGTGCCAGCGGGTAGATTGATCAACCTATCTTGCAGCGCTAATTCCATCGCTGCAATTCGCGCTGTTAGCGCCTCTACGTCGTCATCTTTTTTTTTGCTAAAGCTAACAACCTGCCTCCAAGTACCTTTGATTACCAAATAATCATTCGCCCTTAGCGGCTGATTCCATTTTGGCTCTACCTTAACTCCAAGCTTTAAATTTCCGGCTATCAGCAAGGTTTCATTTGAACCTAAGAATGGTACCAGAATTGGCACAAAAGTTTCCGATCCGCCTTGATTTTGAAGTACAACTTGACTCGCATATTTCCACGGCTCATTGCCGATCGCAGTGTAAAGCCCTAACCCAATTTTTTGCCCTTCAGTCTGAATCCTGCCGATTTCAGCCATCTTCTCAGCTTCATTCATTAAGGCGTTAACTTCTGGCCATGGAGCCTCTGCAAGTCCCGGTAGATTGACCGTTATAATTAAATCTTCAATTACGGTTTGAAATTTGACCAAGTAATCTTGCTCAAAAATTTGATATTCGGAATTAATGGTTTGCATATCAAGGATAGCAACAATATTATTACTGTCCGCCGTAGTTATTTTGCGGTTGAGCATCCCGGTCTCTCTTGATGGTTCCATATTTTTAACTTAAGTAGGTTTTGCCGGAATAAGTTGTGTCGCCATTCGAGGCAACTACCATATCAAGAGGGAATCCACTCCACCGAATAGTGCAAGTTCCGTTCGTGGTTCCACCTACCGAAGTGCTACCCATGCTAAATCCCAGTTCGGTGATGTAATTCCCATTGGTAGGATTTTTGGTGGTGTCAAGCTCCAATAATTTGATCCGTCTGGCTGCGTCAATCACGGCAATCACTTCATTTGCTGGTGCTGCGTCGCCACCACTGGGCGCTGTCCAAAGCACCCCAGTCAAGTATGATGCGCTGGCGATCGATATAACTCCACCCGTACCCGCTGAAAGGGTAACTGGAACAGATAGCGAACCGCTCATTGCTCCAGAGCTATTAATAGTTCGCTCCAGATTTCTAATATTTGACGGGTTTCTTGTGGCATTCATCTGTTGCCCAAGCAAAAAATTCACACACCCACAAAACCAATCTTCTACAGAGGTTATTCCCGATAGAGTTCCCCCCGCACCATTTGCAAAAGCTGCCATGTATAATCTCATTAAAGTAATGATTATATTATGGCAGGAACTAGGACATCTAGAGTTACTAGCGGTTACGGCACGGCGAGTGACGAAAATGGTAATAATATTGAAGGACCTCAAGATGCCAGCGATATTCTTGGAATAGAATCTGAAATTGGAGGCAGAAGAGGTACTGCGCCAAGAAGGTCGCCACTAGGCGGAATAGATTTAAATAAAGGGTTAGACCTTAAAAAGCCACGTGCACCGCGATCGGGTATTGGCATTGACATTGGTAAGTCAGAGACTGGAAATTTAGGAATTGGGGTTGAAATTCCAATACCAGTCCCCGCCCCAATTAGTGCAAGGGGAAAAGTTGCGATCGATCCAGCTACAGGCAAAATTCGCGGTGGTGGTCTCGGAATTGGATTGGGTAAAGGTCCGATCGGGATATCTGTTGATATTGGAGTGGATACGCCACCTGGATCGGATAAGTTTGGTTGTTTTAAATATGTGACTGTTTCCGTATCGATTTTTTCCCATACATTCGGAAAAAATGAATGTGAGCCAACACCTTCGATACCAGCACCTTTGATACCAGCACCTACTCCTGGCCCCGCTAATATTGGCTACACTATAGATAAAATGCCGCCACTTAGGGAGGAATGTATTTATCATTTTTTAATGATATTTATTCCAGAAACACGAGAATATTATAATCAACTGCCCCCAACTTATCAATCCGATGATAGATGGGAAAGAATAATTGTCACTCCCAATGTAGGGGACGTAACAATTGTCGGAGTTACTCCTGCATATGCGGTAATTACAAATGGTGAAGGAGTATTTTATGAGGGTTCCCCCCCGGTGTGGCAAGTTGATAAATTGCCTGAATACCGTAAAAAAGTAATATTTTCGCGCAATGGAAATCGAATGAACCCATCACAATTTAGAAGCTACTTTCAATCCTATTATATGAGGGTGTATGCGGGGCAAAAATACTTTATTACTTATGTTTTAGTGAGCTGTAATGGGGTTCCGCAGCCATTTGTAGCGCCCTCACCCCTTTCTTCCTCACCCCCTTCTTCCTCACCCCCTTCTTCCTCACCCCGTATCCCAAACCCTCAACCAACTAAGAAAAAAATGGATGACGCTTGCTGTAAAAGAGTTGAAGCCTTACAACTGGAAACTCTGCGAATGCTCGGAAGGCAAATTGTCGGCGGAAAGTTAGTGCCAGTAGGAATGGCAAAAGGATTTCTGGGGGAAGAAACCGAGCGAATAAAAACGCCAATAAAAAATGCCAAAAAACCGGAAAAAATTAAAATTAGATTTAACACTTTATATGAAATGCTCGTTTATGAATTAAAACAAGCTAATAACTTAGATACAGCGCTAGATCCTCAAAGCTATAAGCCACCGGAAGGCTGCTTGCAAAATCCAGAATACAGCAGAGATGTCGAAGTGTCGCTAACCAACAACAAACAACCAGGAGCGGACAAATCTGGGAATAAGCGAGAATTTAAAATCAATGTAGATGATGAGGCTAAATTCTCTGGATTTATTCAACAGCAGTCTTACGTTTTTGAGGCTATCAAAAGACTAGAATATTTATTCCCCTTTGGTGAGTTAAGCGACGCACTCATTGCTAAAAATCTTTTAATACCTGGAGCTGAGGGAGATATCAAAATCCATAATATGATTATGGCTTATGAAATAATGATGCAGTATATCAATGCAACATTGGGCAATCCTAGGGAGGTGTTGACTATTAAAAATGCTAATCCAGCAATTGATGGTGATCAGCCAATTGAAGTTAAAGCCTTGACTGTATCTGATTGGATGAGGCAAGTTGTTAAATTTCAAATAGATACCGGAGGAGATGTTGATGCCACCGTTAACTTAATGCTCAGAGATTTCCGCACAAATCTTGCTAATCGAACTGACATTGTAAAAACTAGCGAAATGGTGCAGGCGCTGTTTGAAGATTCAGGAATGCTTGAAAAACAAGAATATATACCCCTGCATTTAGAAGGTGATCCATACGCAGGCCAATGGGTGAAAGGTAAAGGATTTAAAGCTAATCCTGATTTAGAGAAAAAAACCGAAGAGGCAACAGAAAAGGTGCTTAGAGAGACGATGAAACCCACTGATATAAAAATCAAAGTTTCGCGCCGAAGTAAGGAGGAAAAAACTGATATGCGCGACTTGTTAAGAGGATTGGCTGACTTTACCCAACGATTGTTATCGGTTCCCAGTGGTGGAGATGCTGCTAAATCAATCGACAAATTGATCGAAAGTGCTAAATTTAAAGTGCAGACAGACATGGCACTAATTCGTCAAAACGTCTCTAAAGCTGCTGCTGCAAGTCGAAACCGTACTAAAAAAAGGAAAAAATAACATGGATTTAAGCGCCGGATATTTACCCCAGTCCTGGTATAAAGGCGAAGGGTTAAAAGAAATTGTAGATTCGGTCGGGAAATTTTGGAATAATATTGTCACCGCTGCGAGCGATTTGCTTAATAAATTTGCTGATTTTATCCAACGTCAACTCAATAAAATTAATATCTTTGGGGTCAATTTTGGGGACTGGATTTCAAAAGAGCCGCTCAAGGCGATCGCTGGTGCTGGTGCCGCATTGCTATCGGGTGGTGTAATTTTAATTGTTGGCGGAACGGTTGCTGGAATGGTATCTGGTGGTATTTCCTCAATTTGGCGGCTGTCTCGACTAGCTCTGAATGCGATCGGTTTAGGGGGTTTGGTTCGCGCTGCTGTTGGCGGCGTGCAACGAATTTGGAATTTCAATTTTCAGATTTCTGACAAACAAATTCGGACACAACAGAAATCTCTGCTAGAGGGACAAGCTGGTGTGTGGGGTGAGGCTTTAGGTAGTATGGTCGGAACACTTTGCGGATTTAGTCTTGGTCGGATTGCTTATGCAAATCAAGCTGATTTGATTCGATTTAACCCTGATTTGATAGCCAAATTAGACGAGCTCCGAATAAACAACTTTGACGAGGATTCCGAACTGTGGGAGGAAGCGGTAGAAAATCTTAAAAGTGCGATCGCAAGTACAAGTCGTGTAGCCATGAATATTGCGGGATTGGAGGCTTATTTGAATGTTAGAAAAGCAGTTAAGGCGCTCGCTCGCGGTGTCAATTTAAGCGGTTTCTGGCCCGGGTTGGGCAAGATGGTGGAAACATGGGCAGAGGAAACCCAAAAACCTTGGAGCTTTGCGTCGGCCCAGGAAGAATGGGTGGAATCATTGCCAGAGGGGGCTATCCAAAATTTTGCCGAAGAATTTATCGAAGCTGCACAAGATATGTGCGCCGAGTCAAGCATCCAAGTAAGTTACGCACTGTAGATGTAGGTAAAATTTATGGCAGATACGAGTAAATGGGCTGGAATTGGTAGGCAAATTTTAGATCAGTATCTGCAATCAGAAAGTGGCACTGGTGGAAGTGGTGATGCTGGGCAAATGGGTGTTGACATCTTCAATAATGGATTTGAGGATGAATTCCCCGGTGATTCAGAAGATCCCGCAGGTGGAACTTACCAAGGTTATTCACTGGAGGCAAATAGAGCTTCAGAAAGCCGACCGTGGGGTGGCAAGTTTGGCGATCGCCCAAAAATACACGAACTCAACCAACCGCCAGCAGCTCAAGCATTAGGTTGGCGGGTAATTGATTTCTACCCAAATCGCGATCACAAATCCGAATTTTACAGGCTTGCGGGTACTCCGGCCGAACTTCGGCAAATGATGCAAGTCGTGCAAGCTACCCGATTTGTTACGGGTGCACGGGTTAATTTTAAGGCGTGGTTTGAACTCTGGGAAAAAGGATTTCCCGACTTCAAAGAGGAGCGCAGTAATAGTAACTTTTTACTAAGTGGTGAAAAACAGTGGGAGCGGATTAAAAAGCCAGAGTCGCGCCCAAGGTTTCGGGAGTGGACCAATTCACAGCAACGGGCTGATTTTGGATTTCGAGTAATTGAGTATTGGCGCGATCGAAGTGCTGAGGGTAGCTCTGTATTGCTCACGGGTACTGACTTGCAGTTGATTCAGCACATCATTCAAATTGAATATGAAGGGGGGGGTGCAGGTGCATCTAAATCTCAACCGAAAAATTGGCCACCAATGAAAGGTCAACCAGAAATTAAATTGTATTTTAGAGGCGAGAAACGGGCTGAGGCTGAAACATCCTTTAGAATAATAAACAAAACTGACGATCCAAAAATTCCATTACCTCTTATAGGTAAATCAGATTTACGCACCTACGCTCGGAAAATTAAAGAACAATTTGCTACTCCTAATCTGTTTGTTTGGGAAAAAGGTAGGGAAATTCTGAGTTATAAAAATCGCTGGCAAGGATTTGATGGTCAATGGTGGCTTTGCAGGAATGAGACGGCTGGGCGATCGCTATTGACAAAAATATTGGCAGTGACAGATCTGAGCTTGGATGTCTCAAAGATTCGGATGAGCAAAGCTGTAGATGAAGTAGCATCCTTTCCGGCAAACCCCCCTGATATAACGGTATTAGGGCAACAGGTCAGCCAACCTACTGAACGTCCTTTAGTAGATGTTGCCTTTTGGCGCGCAGAGATTACATTGTCAAAACTGGCAACGCCAATCCCTTTGGTGGAAAGAGGTATGGTGGTTTACGACTAGATAAAATAAAAAGAGAAAGTTTTCGGAAACCTATAGGGTTTCCGTAGCTTACTTACTCCTTAAAAAACCTCAAACTATGACTACAGTGGAATCTGTACGCTATGGAGGCAATCTTTTATGGCTAAATCAGCTCACCAGGTTGAGACAGCAGGAACAGGCAAACTTATCATGAGTTTGACCACCGGAAAATATGACTCAGTTATTGGCCCCATCGTAGGTATTACCGCGCTTACAGGTGCCGCACCTCCCGGTAGCTTTAGCGAAACTTCGGTTGCTGGGGTTCGCAAGGGAATGTTAGGCAGTGTCAAAATCTCCTACAAGGTTGGCACTAAAACAAAGCAAACCCGTTTATTGTGTTCGCTTGAAAAATTGGATACCTGCGTAACGGAGTTGCCCGGAAAGGCTTATGGAACAGGCATTATAACTTCTGCTAGATTTGCGGTTCGGCGGAGGTTGCGATAATGGTTGCTCTCAAAAAAATGCTGGCAACAGTAGACTCAGGAGCTGGAGCGACACAAAAATATTATTTTATGTCAAATCCGCTTCTCTACGCTTCAATTGGTACCACCGTTGGAATTGCTTTAGCTCCCACTACAGACAAGCAAGTCATTCACAGAGTTGAAGACTTGCTATTGTATGGAGTTCTAGAAAGTCTAATGGTACGAACAGGTACAACAGTGTTGAATCGCAAAAGTACAAAAGTTCTGTGTGCAATTGATAAAACCACAACTGCCGAACAAGAGTTAGTAGGAAAAACAATTCCCCAAGGTGTGATCACTTCAATTAGCGCAGACCTCAAAGCTCAAGATTATTTACCATAAAAAAGTATGCCTAAAGGATTGGTTTTCGTTGGTGAAGGTACTATTGTTTATGGCTTTGTTAGTAGCGCCAAGATTTACAGTACACCAGAAATTCAAGCAGCTACCGGATTAAAAAGTGTAAACTTGCCCGACACAACCAGTGGGGTTAAAGTTCCCTGGAGATTGCAAGATTTATTGCAGGCAGGCGAATTAAAAAGAGTAGTTGCCGTATTAGACGATGGTGCTGGTAAGCGTACAAATAGAAGTCTTTTCATCACCAAAGGCTCTATTCCGATATTTCGCAAGCTTAGCACCGAAAGCGGATTAATTGGTCAGACAATTGACGGGAAGAAAGTCATTAGTGCATCCATACCCCGAAAAGCTTCTTATATGCTAGCATAATGCCATTATCTTCTATTCCGGTTTACAAGGAAACTTTATTGCTAGGTCTAGAACCCTACAAAATACCTATCCTGTTTTCGGGGACGGTAATCATTGTAGAGCCTAAGTTTAACAATGATTTTATCAAAGCTTTTGCAGGCTATTTTATACCTGCGGTGTCAACCGAAGTAGGAGAGATTCAAAGCTCTTGGCGTAGAAGTTGGGTAAATCAAAAACAGTTTCTTAATTTTTCAATTCCATATTTTCCCTCAACGTATGAACTGTATTTCAAAGCAGGTTATTTTCTAAGAGGGAGAACCTTTGACCTAAATATTTGGGAGCTTACGTAATGGACATTTCTACAGAAAATTGGTACAACAACTTAGGGACCGCGGTTCAAGTTGCTTTCAATACATCGGCAATGACCAATTTAACGCCTTCTCAAATCGTTTTTGGCGCAGCCGTTGCTTATCGACAAGCGCAGGAAGCTTACAACGGCGGTACGTCCGTAAGTGCAGGAAATTACATTAATTTTGCTTCCCCACTTCTGCAAGATACTGTCCCATCCCTTGACAGCGCTGGTGATATTAGTAAAAACAGTACAATCACGTTACGAGCTAAGACTGTCTATTCGCCAACTACAAAGGTTCAGCCTCAGCAATCCGTGACAATTATTTAATTGTTACTTTACTTCGGTATTTAAGTTGTTGGTAATATTGTCAACAACTTAAATGCAACAATTTATTATTCACAATGAAAATTGACTGGAATTTTATTGCATTGCTTATTGGAGTAACCACTGGTGTTTTTTCTATTGCTAGCACATTGTGGAAAATTGCAAGATTGATGCTTGCAAAATCTAAAGCTCAAGATGCTCGTGATCAGGCTTTGTATGAAACTATCAAAATTCAGTCAGCAGAAATTCAAGATATTACAGATTATTTAATCCAAGATCCAAATCTTAGAGGTAGATTTTTTCAGCGAAAATCCTTAACAGATTTAAAAAATTCTGCATTTAAAGATTACGAAAATGAACACACAGGGTTTAGCTGATAAATACAGTGCCATATGCCCAAGCTAATGAGTTATTGCAAAGTCCCAATCCTAATTTAGTAGACTTATTAAATGCCCTCAAAGATTTAAGCGTTCAGTATGGCTACATCGTGGGAATGGCAAGCCAAGGTTTAAGGGAAGATTCGGAAGCTGATTTGGCAAGGCTTTTAGTATTAATAAAATTAATTAAAGATAGGATTGTGCAGCATTGTGGTTAAATTCCAAGTCGAATATTTAAATCAAGTCAATAACGACACAAATTACTTTGGCGACGGTAGCAGGCAATGCTGTATGACAGCTAATGCAATGGCTGCAAATTTTATCCTAGCCAATTGCGGATTAGAATCTCTCAGTCAGCGGGCAAAGCGATTAGGATTGAATGAACCAGAGAGCGCTTACGGAAAAATCCTTAACAAGTATGGCGACACGACCAACCATAATGCAAATACTCAGGCATTGGCTGAATTGGGTTTGGAAAGCTATTTCAGCACTTCGCTTAGTATCAAAAACGCGATCGCTAGTTTAGATATGCGACTGCCGATGCCTGTGGGCTTGCATTATAAAAGTAGTGGCCACATCGTGTGTTTGGTCGGCTATGATTTGGATGAACAATTTTTCTGGGTACACGACCCTTACGGCATCCGCGCTGGCATTGCCGACTACTATGAGGCGATCGGTGGTCAAAGTGGGAAGTACGATCACTACAGTTTTAAAATTATGGAAAAATTGTGGGCGTCTGCGAGTGACGGCTGGGGGCGGGTGTTTACTGCGATCGGTGGTAAGCCTACGGGTTTATAATGCAATTGTAATGCAATTTTGTCGTGTGCATTCAAAACCTTTGCCAGTAAAGCCTTTGAATTTGAATACAGAGGTCTGCAAAACCTCCACCCCCAGTTCAAATCTGGGTGCCGCCTTTTTTAATTTTTGTGTTTCAAGTCTGTCCTGCTGAGAGCAGGAAAGTATTTTACTGACTATCGACTACGATCGCAATCGTCGATCAATTTTTCTATAGCCATACTTTTTGTGGTTTCATCCCGCAGATAATTAAACACTTTCTGTAAAAGTTCTATAGACGCATTTTTAATAAACCAAGCTTCATGCGGATTATCCCCAAGATTCAAAAAATACCTTAAACGTTCCTCTATAGCTTCCTTATCTGGTTTATCGAGTTGTCCAACTCGCTCAACCCAATCCCCCTGCGAATCTTTAAAACAATTAGCATCAACAGTACATATCTGATGCACTAGAGCAAAGGAGTTATTAGAAAGACCATTTGTGCTTGTAGAATTAATCGGATATACTGTTGGTAAACCTTTATAGGTTTCTTGTGAAGTCAATGGAATCAGCGTCAAAGTTTGGATGTATTTAGAGTTATCTTGGAATTCATCACTTGTCCAAATGATATAAGGATGCTCTCCCCGAAAAACCCTACTCGAATTAATTACCTGGGTACAAGAAGTCGTCTGGCATTCAATCTCTCCTGGTTGATTTATCTCATAAATATGATGATGACCGAATTTGCAACGAAGAGATACTCTATAGGGATTGATAAAATAAATCCAACCTTGACGCGGTTTTTGTCCAGCCACTCGCTCACCCCAATTCACTCATTAACTTTTCTCTTTCTTTGTGCAGATTCAGTCTAACCTGTTCCTCTGGTTCATGGCTATATTTAACCTCAAGCATGGGAGCAGTGCTATAAACATATTCTAGTAACTGCTTCAGTTTATCCTCTCCTGAACCAGCCCATTCTCTCCTGATGTTATCAAGCATTAGTTTGAGGCCCAAAGGTAAGTCCAAATCATCCACACTACCTGCTCCCTCACCAAGTCTGACAAAGATAGTATCTCCCTGAGATTCTTGAAAAATGTCTTTGCCATTCATTTGATTTAAAGCAGCGTCAATGTCTTCGTTCCAAGGCCCATAGCGATAATAACGCCAATCTAAATCAGTAAGCTGTTTTTCTGTCCATTTGACTGCATAAAGATCAGCTAAGTACAAAAATTTGATTAACTGGGTTTTTGTAATATAGCCTTTTGTTGCGTAAACAAAATACTTGATCAGGTTTTTCAGCATAGCTTTCCTTCTTTTATCTCAAAAAAAACTGTCTCCACAATTGATATTATCAATATTCAAATTAACTTAACTCTAGTCTATCATATCATCCCCAGGAACGTTTGGCTATTAAAGCATATAAAAAAATATGACAACTTAATTGCTAATCACCAATCGCCTCAAGGGAATTAGCAATTAGCAATCTTACACAAACGATCACATTTTACTGATAATTCTCTGCACGATTTCCACGCCTGATACCGCTTGCCAGCCAAACAGCCCCAGCATCGCCACATTCAGAAAGATGTGAGTGTATCTCGCAACATTGTTGCCTTTTTGCATCAAAGGTGTCAGCGAGGCAGACATCGCAATGATTGCCGTCATTCCCAACCCTGCTAGCAAGTGCGAACCCACGAATAGTTTGCCGTTGTTGATGTAGGTAACGGCCATACCGCCGATCGCACCTGTTACCATCAAGGCTAGCAGCAAAGAACCCATCTGGTGGTGCTTGAGGTTGAATTTACCCTTAATTAGCTCTTTTTTGACCTCGCCTTCCGCACTCCTAGTGCGTCGGATTTGAACGCCGAGATACAAAGCATAAAATGAAATGGCCAGCAGTACCCACATTAACACTGGGTGGAAAAATTGGCTCCAAACTTTAACAGACTGCGGAATTTCGAGATTCATAGTGTTCTCAGGATTAGCAAATATACTTCATAAAACTTAGCATACCAGTAAGTCCGTCTCATGTGATGGTAAAAACATACAGAATGAGATGTTATTATGACTGCCACTAAACAAGACGCTGTATTAATCCAAGCCGCCAAGACTGGCAACATTATTCACCTACAAGCTTTACTCGCTAAAGGTGTTAATCCTGATGCCAAAGACTCTGAGGGGACGACGGCTTTGATGTTTGCGGCCCAAAAGGGCTATGCGGAAATCGTGCGTATTTTACTAAATAATGGCGCTAATGTCAACCAGGTAAGAAGGCGTTTTGGCCTGACAGCTTTGATGCTGGCGGCAGCTCACAAGCAGGCTGATTCTGTACGGCTATTGTTGGCTGGGGGTGCTGATGTTAATGCTAAAAATGATGATGGTAGTACGGCTTTGATGGCGGCTTCCCTGAAAGGTGATATCAATGTTGTGCGGCTGTTACTTGCTGCTAATGCTGATGTGAATGTGCGCGATCGAGATGGAGATTCAGCTTTGAAGATAGCTGCTTTATCTGGCCATGAAATTGTAGTAAAAGCTTTGGCAGATGCGGGAGCTATTGCTGATAATCTTATCCTATTTTTAGCAGTTAGTCAAGGTCGCCCTGAAATTATTCGGATTTTACTCAATTGTGGCGCGGATGCAAATGTTAAAAATGCCGACAGCAAAACTGCTTTGATGCAGGCTGCTGCTGCGGGAAATTTGTCGGTAGTTGAGATGTTGTTGGCTGCGGGTGCTGATGTCGGTATTTTTGACAAAGATGGGGAAACTGCTTTAACTTTGGCTGCTGATTTTGGTCATATTGATGTGGTGAGAGCTTTGCTGAGTGCGGGTGCTGATGTGAATGTTAAAAATGGCGATCGGGGAACAGCTTTGATGGCTGCGGCTGCTGGGGGAAATTTGCCGATCGCCCATATCTTACTTGACGCTGGTGCCGATATCAATGCGAAGGATAAAGATGATGAAACTGCTTTAAATTTTGCGGTTGTCGAAGGGTATGAAGATGTTGTGGAATTGCTGCTGAACCGAGGTGCTAGTGTTGGTGCTAGAAATCGGTTGGGCGATACGCCTTTGCTGGTGGCTGCGGTTCATGGTTATACTGCGATCGTATCAGGTTTGCTGCAAAAAGTCAATCAAAATAATCCTGATTTTCTGAATGCTAAAAACTTTGGGGAGACTGCTTTAAATCTGGCTGTTTTTCAAGGACATACTGAGACGGTAAAGGCATTGCTTGACGGCGGTGTTGATGCTAATGTTGCTGGGGAGCAAGGGAAAACAGCTTTAATGAAAGCCTGTATTCGAGGTCATATTGCGATCGCCCAATTATTAGTTGATCATGGTGCTGATGTCAATCTGCGGGATGACTCCGGTGCGACTGCTTTAATGTGGGCTGCACATCGGGGTTCAGTCCTTACTGTAAAGGTTTTAATTGATGCAGGTACAGATGTAAATCATAAAAATATGGGGAATTATACGGCTTTAATGCTCGCTGAATTTAATGGTTATAAAGAGGTGGTGAAATTGCTGAAAAATGCTGGAACATTGGAGTAATATTAATTCCGGTTACACCGTTAAGATAGAAACCGAGGACACAATACTGTTGTGTCCCTACAATATTATTTTGGGTAGGGACACAATACTGTTGTATCCCTAAAATATGCTAATGTAAGAAGTGACGAATGTCTGTGAAAACCATTGTGATTCCTAGTTGATTAGCTGCTTCGATCGAATCTCGATCGCGCATACTACCTCCAGGTTGAACGATCGCACTTATTCCCGCCTCAGCCGCCGTTTTTACCGAATCATCAAAGGGGAAGAAACCATCGCTAGCTAAAATCGCCCCTTTAGTCTGATCTCCGGCTTGCTCTAATGCTAATTTAACCGATCCCACACGATTCATTTGTCCAGCCCCGACACCGATTGTAGTGCAATTTCGTGTCACCACGATCGCATTTGATTTAACGTGTTTCGCTACTTTCCAAGCAAACAGTAATTCTGCTAACTCTTCTGCTGTCGGCTGTTTCTCAGTAACTACGCGCCATTTACTGGTATCTTCTACTGCATCATCTGAGTTTTGCACCAGCAAACCACCTGCTATTATTTTAACAGTTTGTGGTGGCCCTTGAGTTAAGTCTGGCAAAATTAACACACGGACTTTTGCCTTCTTTTTAATAATTTCTTCAGCTTCAGGTTCACATCCAGGAGCGACAATACATTCTAAAAAAGTTTT
>JAYTZD010000293.1:0-3407 GCA_043742065.1 Oscillatoriales bacterium | reverse complement strand
TGTAAGACAAAAACTTACAATCTATCGGCATTGCGTTTTGACACAACCGCTTGCCAGTTTTTAAATCGTGCAAGCTGATTGTTTTTCGGTACGGGTCTTTTTTTGTTGGGAATTCTTGCCAACCGCCAACGTAACAAAATCCGTATTTAGGGTGTTTAACAATTGAACCGCGCTTAAACCCCACACTCAAAGTGCCGCCATAACGGGGGCGAATATGACCTGTGGAATGTTGCAAGCGATGGAGTTGTCTGCGATGAAACTCAAGAGGGATTACTTCTATTAGCTTGGTATTGTCGGGTTGAGTATGCCCGCCCGCGTACCAATTAGCCAATACCCAAGAATCAACGCAGTGAGCCTCAAACTTGTTTGATAGCTTCTGTTTGGATTTTTTAAGTCCAAGTTCTTGACGTAGGTTGTAAGTATCATTGCCAGATTTAATCTCAAGATGGGCAATTTTTATGAGCTCAGAGTAAAACCAGTGCTTGCCAACCTCTAAAGGACTAAATGATACATTCCATTTGCGTCCGTTTTTCCAGGTTCGCGCTTTGACATCTTCCACAACAATTGTCGATATTGGAAACATCAACGTTAGCCAGTTAACTATCCTTAACTTCCACTGCCATCTCGCCTTAGTAGATGGGGGTATGCGATTTTTGTTAACCAACCTGTTAGCTCGGTTTTGACGGCACGGCGACCTACGGAACCGCCTCGCACGTCGCATATTCCGCCTGACCTCAACATGGTCTTTTACCCAATCAATTGCATGAGTTTGGATGTTTAAGTAAGTATGCGATTTGGATTTAACGGTAAATCCTTCACGCTTGCTACCCGGATCGATTCCTATCGCAATAGGTTGGCGATCGGTATTAGAAGGTTCTACGTTGAGTCGGACACAAAACACCCCCTTTCTCCAAAATGGTGTTGCCTTACCTGAGCACATCCAACGCTTAGCGCGGCTTGAGGTAGTCGGCATTAACGGTCTATTTTCACTGTCTACAACGGGTACGAACATTTACGGTAAGTCCTATCTCTAGGTGTATATTTCCCTTCGCCACTGGCACATCTGAGCAGTTAAAAACTAGGGAAGCATTCTTAACGTCCGGTGGGATACCACTCCCAGATGGCTCAGTTTGTCTCAAAGACGCAGGCTAGACACTGTTTTAGTCTTGAATCAAGAAGTTGGTGAATCTCCCTCTTTCAAGCCCCACGCCTTTAGGCTGGGGTTAGTGACCATCCCTGGATAAAAATTTGAGTCGTTTTGAGGTGCTTGTCTGAGCGATCGAATACCTCTATCTTAGAGCAGTCGGAAACTTCGGCAACTTTATCACTAAATCTTACAGTTTTTGACCTCGACTCTCCGTAATAACCCTTACGACCTCGACAGCTAGATTTTTTGGCGATCGAATGCACTTGCCGATCGCATTAATTAATGCTATGGATATATCAAGGTTGAAAATGTGTATCTCCGCCAAGTCTCACTACTCGAAAAAAATTGTCGCCAATAGGCAATTTCAGTTTGGAATATTATAAGTCAAAGGTACAGAAAAATGAAACGTTTTTTACATCTTACTAAGCTTGCGGTGGCTTTATGTGCGATCGCGGCTACAGTTTCCACTTTACCCACACCAGTACAAGCGCAATCCCAGCCAATTCTCCTGAGTCAGAGTCTCAACTTCCAGCCGCCCGATGTCACAGCCCCATCCAACCGACAAGGCGGGACACATCGGGGCAATGGTCAATGTCCAGCCGGTTTATCTATTACTCCCTTAGTACCCACAAGTAATATTGGTTTAACACTCACAGATTCGCCAACATTTTTTGTTTATGTTCCCCAAACCGATGCCGCAATAGAATTCACTTTGCTTAGCGAAAAGGAAGACAAATTAATCTATGAAACTGGTTTCAAAATTGACAAGCCAGGGATTGTGGCAGTGAAGGTTCCAACTGGGGACAAAACGAAGTCTCTCGAACTTGGCAAACGTTATGTGTGGTCATTTTCCATGATTTGTGACCCCCAAGATCGATCGGCAGATTTAGTAGTTAAAGGGTGGGTACAACGAGTAGAAAAACAGGCAAATATCCAGAGCGATTTGCAAAAATCCGACCCGATGGCCAGACTGAACGTTTACGCTCAAAATGGGATTTGGTACGAGACTCTCAGTGCTCTAGCTGAACTGCGAAGCCAAACACCTTCCGATTCAATTTTGACATCAGAGTGGAATAAATTGTTGCAGTCCCAAGGACTCGATTCAATAGCCACTAAACCGCTGGTTCAGTCTCTTTAACTCTCTCAATTGATCAGGGTTTACTCCAGTTTCATCGTGTCTCAAAATAGATATAGCAGTCTTCAATCGCATGAAATACAGCCCTGTGGCTGTAGGGACACGGCACTGCCGTGTCCTTAACAGACCTCTTCACTTAACTGACAAATGCTACATTTATACAGTGAACCTGAAGTTTAAACTCCAAATTCATGGTACAAAATTGTTGAAATGAATCTTCTAATTATCTCGACCAATGAATAACTTTCCCACCATTCTAGCACTTGATTTTGACGGCGTAATTTGCGATGGATTAATCGAATATTTTCAAACAGCTTGGCGTACCTACTGTCAAATCTGGAAACCAGCCCAAACAGTGCCAGATTCAGATTTAGCTTCGAGTTTTTACCGAGTGCGCCCAGCCATCGAGACTGGTTGGGAAATGCCCCTGCTGATTCACGCACTGCTGACAGGAATTACGGAAGAGCAAATTTTGATAAATTGGCCAACCATTGTACCACAGTTAATGACAGAAAATGGTTGGAAAGCCGTGGAAGTTAGCGCGATGTTAGATGGATTACGCGATAATTGGATTGCTGAAGATTTGGCTGGATGGCTTTCTCTGCACCGTTTTTATCCAGGGGTAGCCGAAAGTTTACAGAAGTTGCAGGAGAGCTCAGTGAAAGTGGCTATTGTCACTACCAAGGAAGGTCGTTTTGTGCGCGAACTTTTGCAGCTAGCAGGTGTCAAAATGCCATCAGAATTAATTTATGGCAAGGAATACAACAAGCCCAAACATCAGATTTTGCGGGAATTTTTGATAGCATCTGGGGAAGATTCTACTATTTGGTTTGTGGAAGACAGATTGAAAACTTTGCTATCGGTGAAACAGCAGCCAGATTTATCTCAGGTGAAGTTATTTTTGGCTGATTGGGGTTATAATACTCTAGCAGAACGGGAATCAGTAGCTCAAAATCCACCAGTTAAATTGCTATCTCTATCGCAATTTTCAGCAAATTTCGCCGATTGGCTCCCAGGGTAATTCATTCAACAGTTAACAGTCAACAGTTAACTAATAACAAATGCTCGATTTAACCAAAGCAGCAAAAGCCATGCAGGGAATGAGTCAACATTTAACAGTCGAGG
>JAYTZD010000292.1:0-6693 GCA_043742065.1 Oscillatoriales bacterium | reverse complement strand
CAGTGCCGTGTCCCTACAGTATTATTTTTGGTAGGGACACGGCACTGCCGTCTCCTCTATATTATTCCGGTGCAGCCGGAATTGATATGACAACTCATTTGAGATCTGGCTACATTTGGGGAGAGGGTGGGGCGTCTTGAATTTTAGTGAGTGCTGCTTTCATTTCGGGAGTTTCTAAGAATTTTTTGGTGTCTGCCATTAGCTTATCGCCCCAGAGGTTTTCTTTGAGAAACTCTGCCCCAGCATAGCGTTTGTCGAGTTTCAGAGCTGCTTCTCCCATTGCTAAGCCTTTTTCTTTGTCACCTTTGCCGTATAATGCTACTGCTAGAGCTAGCATTGATTCTGCGGCTTTGTTGTCGATCGCGATCGCCTGTTCCCAGCGTTTGATCGCACCATCGGCATCTCCCATTTCATATTTGACCAATCCGATATTGTTGATAGCAGGCCACAGGTTTTTTTCTAAAGCAAAGGCTTTTTCATATTGGGCGATCGCATTATCAAACCGTTTTAGCTTATAAAAAGCATTACCTAAATCAAATAATGCACCGGGAGTATCTGGTTTTAACTTTAATCCTGCTTGTAAGTATTCAACTGCTTTTTCATACTTCATTTGCCGAAAGTAAGCTTCTCCCAAGACAAATTTAACTGCGGGATTGTCAGGAGATAGAGATTGAGCTTTTTCCAAAGCATCAATGCCGTTTTGAAGCTGATCGACTTGAATATACAAACTACCTAACAAAGTCCAAGTTTGAGAATTCTTGGGTGCTAATTGTGTGGCGAGTTCAGCTCTGGGTACCGCGAGTTGGTACTGCTGGAGTCTGGCTAGCTGGACGGCTTCTTCTGTAAGGCTCAAGGCGGTTTGTTCCAGTTGAGCCGAATCGATTTGCAGAGTGTAAGGCAGGAGTGCCTGCGCCACAACAGGCTTGGGCATTGTCCACAAACCGAGGGTGAGCAGCATAGATAGTAGAGGAAGACGATTAGGCACGCGATCAGCCCCAGCAAAAAATATAATGGTTTCTCGATCGCCTATAATAACCTATAATTCTCCAAATAATCCTAAGATCGTAGCAAAATGATGGTGTAAGACTAGATTATGTTAATGGCGATCGCGCTAGCTTGCACCCCTAAAATACTTGCCAAACCTTCGCCGCTGCTCAAACTAATAAAAATTGCGCCTTCTCCTTGAGTAATCTTCAGCATATCAAAGGTCAATCCTGGTGCTAATCCCAACTTGTCCTCACCCACAGTAAAATCGCCAATTGTATCGAATCCGCCATTTGAAACTAACACAAATACATCGTTACCAATGCCGCCCCACAGACGGTCATTCCCCAAATCGCCGCTCAAGATATCATTGCCACTGCAACCGATGAGAGTGTCGTTATCTTTGCCACCGTAAATACAGTCATTTCCGGCACTGCCATCTAACAGATCGTTATTTTCATCGCCTCTCAATAAATCGTTGCCTTCTCCACCACAAACAGTATCGTCGCCAATGTTACCTAAAAGCGAATCTTCACCTTGACTGCCGATAATTAGATCGTTCTCTTTGCCACCAAGCAAGCTGTCATTTCCTTTGCCACCCTCGATAAAATCATCATTCTCACAGCCGTTAATTAAATCGTTTTGATCGCCACCGTTAATGGAATCGCTACCTCGATTTCCATAGAGTGAATCTTGACCTTCATTGCCTAGAATAATGTCTCTATCTTTACCACCGAAAAGCAGATCTTCTCCTTTATTGCCATCTATAAAATCATTGTCTTCATTGCCGTTAAAAGTGTCATTTTTTTCGCCGCCAATCAAGTTATCATCGCCAGTTTTTGCTGCCAATAAATTCGGATTGAGGCTGCCAAAAAAGGCATCATTTCCCGCAGTGCCAAACTGAATTTCGCTACCGCCGTTGCTGTTGATAATATTATCGACTGCATTGGGTTGATTGAGATTTGGTCGATCGATCTTATCGCAAATACAGTCATCTGAAGTGCGATCGGTTGGAGTCGGCGTTGGTATGGGAGTCGGAGTTGGAGTTGGAGTTGGAGTTGGAGTCGGAGTCGGTGTCGGCGTTGGTATGGGAGTCGGTGTCGAAATTGGAGTTGGAGTTGGAGTCGGTGTCGGTGTCGGAATTGGAGTTGGAGTTGGAGTCGGTGTCGGTGTCGGAGTTGGAGTCGGTGTCGGTGTCGGAATTGGAGTTGGAGTTGGAGTCGGTGTCGGAATTGGAGTCGGTGTCGGTGTCGGTGTCGGTGTCGGAGTCGGAATTGGAGTCGGAATCGGAGTTGGAATCGGAGTTGGAATCGGAGTCGGAATCGGAGTTGGAATCGGAGTCGGTGTTGGAATTGGAATTGGAATTGGAGTTGGAATTGGTGTTGGAGTTGGTGTTGGTGTTGGAGTTGGAGTTGGCGTCGGAGTTGGAGTTGGCGCAGCAACATTCACAGGGAAAGTTCCCAAAATGCTTGCCACCGCTAAATTGCCAACCGTATCGCTTACCTGATTTGGTTGCAACTGCACCGTGTAAGTGCCATTGTCCGCGCTGTCCCAACTGCCACCTGGAGGTACAATTTGATAGATTGCTGTGCGAGGCGTACCGTCCCCAGCAGGTGCGAAACTTACGAGTGTTCCCTGTTGAGTGAAACCGATCGCATTCGTGACTAGGATATCGCTGCTGTCGAGAGTTGACGAAGAAATCGCACTTGTTGCATCGCTGTATGTCACAGTTAAAGTCTGACTGATACCGCCCGCCGCAGAAATCGCAGCAACCGGAGTTAAACTAGCAGTCGGAGGAGTTTTATCAACCGTGTAAATCGGCCCTGTAAAATTGCCATTCCCCACACCTGTAGCGCCTAGCGGGATGTTTGCAGCATTTTTGATACTGTCGTCATCGACAAGATTTAAGCCTAAAGTGCCGTCGCCAGTGCCAGTGTTGACTGTTACTGTGTAAGTATTGCCACTACCGGTTAAAGATGCGATCGCACTTCCAGTTACCCCCGTGCCCGTCACCGCAAAATCTGTGGCGTCAACACCCGTAACGTTTTCGCTGAATGTTACCGTATAGTTAACCGTAGCAGCATTTGTCGGGTTAGGTGTGGCGCGGGCGATCGAACTTGCGATCGGAATATTAGCAACAATACCGCTAATCGTAAAGTCAAACGGATTTTGACTGCTAACATTGTTTGCAAACTGAAGCGTACCGCTAGTATTGATTGCACCGGGAAATGTCAGTGCAAAGGTTGTCGATGCACCGGGGGCGAGAGTTATCGTACCAAAATTGCTGGTCAAACTGAAGCCAACAGGCGCAATTAAAGGCGTCAAAATTGCATTAGCTGTACCCGAATTTGTAACAGTAAAGGTTTTAGTAATCGGAGTGCCGACAGGAGTCGTACCAAAATTAAAACTGCCCGTATTATCGGGAATATTGACACCGCTTTCTGATATATTAATAATTGGTGGCGACAACTCAAACGCACCGATATCGACAGTAGCATTTTGAATTCGCCCAAAACCCGTACCGCGTTCATCGGTAGTAATTCCTGCGGGAATATTAGCATTATTTCCAGTGTCGATCGCCGGACTGCTCGAAATCAGTGCGTGAGTTAAAGGCGAACCTGTTGGCGCGTTATTCAGGGCTAAAGTTGGATTGAGAACTTGACTGATATTGGTAATGCCGATCGTAGCGAAAGATTTGTCAGTACCTGCGGCATTGAAGCCTGTGCTGCCTGTAAGATTGCCAATTAAATTATTTTTATTGCCGTTAAAAGTGCCACTGACATCGGGGTTTGTTGTAGCGGTGTTGCCAGCGATGATGGTATTGCTGACATTTGTAGTAATAGGACCAGAAAAGCCTTGGGAAACTCCACCACCATTGCCTATTGTCACTTGATTGAGCGCAATTGTGTTGTTAGTTAGGGTAGCAACTCCCCAATTAGAAATGCCGCCGCCAAAGTTATTGGCTGTGTTGCCGGAGATAGTGCTGTTAGTCACGGTAAGACTGCCGCCCAAGAAACTGCCGCCAAAGTTGGCAATCCCACCGCCATTACCTCCAGCACCATATGTGCTGTTAGCTGTGTTGCCGGAGATAGTGCTGTTAGTTACGGTGAGAGTTCCGCTAACCTCGTTGTAAACACCGCCTCCAATACCTGCCGTGTTGTTAGAGATAGTTGAACCACTCAAGCTGACATTTCCTAGGACAGTAATTGCCCCTCCCAAACCCGCATTTTCACTGCTGTTATTATTGGCTGTGTTGCCAGAGAAACTGCTGTTAGTTACCGTTACTGTACCTCTGGTAAAAATAGCACCGCCTGAGCCCAAATTAGCCAAGCCATTATTAGCTGCGCTGCCAATGCCACCATCACCACCTCTCGCTAAGTTATTAGTGAAGATGCTATCAATGATGCTAAGAGTGCCTCCTGAGCGATGAAAAATTGCACCTCCTAATCCCCTACCACCGCCACCGCCAGACCCAGCACCATCACCTCCCCAGCCTATTGGAACGAGAAATAAACGAGAACCACTACCACCACCATCTCCTCCTAAATTACCGTAGCCGCGCGTGGGCACAAAGCCGTTGCCGTTGCCAGCACCGCCGCCACCGCCACCGAAGTTTGGAAGGGGAATAATCTGTAAAAAGCCATCGCCACCCCCGCCACTGCCACCACCAAAACCCCCTATCCCACCGTTATTAGTGGCACCACCACCACCTCCACCTCCCGCGCCGTTACCCCCATTAGTACCTGGACTGAAAACCCCGCCAGCACCCGCAGCACCCCCAAGTAAACTGCCACCACCCCCGTTACCACCGTTGGCTGTACCGTTTGCACCATTGCCCCCTAAACCGCCACCTCCGCCTCCACCAGTTGTACCGCCGTCACCGCCATTCCCGAACATTCCACCGCCACCACCGCCAGCGTTGACGCCTGCAATGCCGTTGCCGCCGTTACCGCCGATCGCACTATTGCCATCAAATGTCACTCGATTAAACGTGACATTTCCATTCAGAATCAAAACACCTGCTCCTAATCCCGCACCTCCACCTCCACCCGTAAAACCGTTACCACCATTTCCGCCTTTAGCCAATCCGTTGGTAATTTTCAGATTAGTAAAATTAACAGTAGGAGTTGTCAGCGTCGGAGGTTGAGCCACATCGTTTCCTATCCAAAAAACTCGCCTCGTATTGTTGCCACTAACTCCGAAACCGTTGCCGATAAAATCAAGATTTTTAGTAATAATTGGCAAGTCGGCATTGAGAGTAATATCGTTGAGTAAAGTTACTGTGTCGCTGTCAACTGAAGTGTTAATTGCATTAGCAAGAGTGGCGGTATCTGTGACATTAAAGTTAGGCAAGACACTTTGGTAAGCTGCCATCACTCCAATTTGAAAAGCTAAAGGCGTTTCAATATTTCCGATCGCTTTTTCTAAGATCCAGTCGCCGCCTAATTCTGCATTTCCGGTTAAATCGTCGGAAGCTGCAACATCTGCGCCAGTTAGTTCGCTTAATTTTGAGATGAAATTATTGCCTTGATCTCCTTTGCCAACATTACAACCGTACAGGAGAATGTCGGGTGCAGAATTTGAATAAGACTTAGGCACTCCGATCGCAGAAACCGAGTTTTTTTCCGAATCTGCGGGCTGCAACGCAGTATTTTCGTAAAAACCTGGTTTCTGGGCCACCAGATTGTTATTTATAATCGATCGGGGAAACCACTGTTTTAGAGATTCTTGATATCTGTCGAGATTATCTGAGTTCAGTTTAGTGGAACCTAATAACAAACCTCCCGATTCGCCGTGGGAGATGATGTGAACGGCTTTGATATCGGTTTTGATATCGTTGCGGTTTTTCAGTGCGATGGCAATTTGTTCAATTCCGTCTGTTTCTGGATTTAGTACAATTACTTCGGTTCCAGGTTTGACGCTGGCGACGAGAGCTGAGTAATTTTCTACTCTGGAATCTATGACGGCGAGTTCCGATATCTTAGGTATACTTGTCGTCATAGATTTAGTTCCAATTCCTTTATAAATGACTTTTTTTATAAATAACTTTTTTATAAATAAGTCATCGTAGGCGAATTAATCAGTCATTGTCAAGATAATTGGGTGAATTTTTGTGAAGCTTTCTAGACCTGTATAGTCTGTTGAATTCGCTCTAACAATTGTGCTGCCGACAGAGAAGAAGGTAAAATTTTAGCAGCTACTTCTTGCAGCAAAAAGTCGATCGCTTCTGATTCTGAAGTTACATTGCACCGATAATCTAAGACTAAGATTGGGGGTTTTCTGGTCATTTGCCGCAGATTTGATAGTGCTTGCAACATACTGGGGGATTCCAAGTGCGTGTCTCGCAAGCAAAGCAAAACCAAGTCAACACTTTGATATTGCAACTGTTGCAAAACTTCTGTCCAACGCAGAGCAATTGCTCCTCGGAATCCGGCGGTTTGGATGTACTGAATCAAAGCTTGAAAGTTGGGATTAGATGACTCGGAATTAGGAATTGAAAACTCGATATTTGCCTGTAAATTATCGTTTTTTATTCCTCCCATTTCCCCATTCCCGCTCATGTTTCGCCACAAGTCAGGTAATGTCGAAATGTCGGCAAATAAAATGCTCGGCTTCCAACTCATGCCAGCAGCTACTTGAATCACTTGCCACAAAGCAGATGCTACCAGAGGAGTGTGTTCGGTTCCAGTTTTATTGAAACTGTCGGCA
>JAYTZD010000291.1:0-6704 GCA_043742065.1 Oscillatoriales bacterium | reverse complement strand
TGCCGGATATCAAAGTCCTCGATGTGTACGATCGCACCTTCCACCTCCACCGTGGCGGTAAAATCCGAGTTGAAAGCAAAATTTCCCTCAAACGCCAGTCCGATTTGGCAATGGCCTACACGCCTGGGGTTGGGCGCATCTGCACTGCGATCGCCAATGACCCCCAACAAGTTTACAATCTGACAATCAAACAAAATACTGTTGCAATTGTTACAGACGGCAGCGCAGTTTTGGGATTGGGAAACCTCGGCCCGATGGCTGCACTTCCAGTCATGGAAGGCAAAGCCATGCTATTTAAAGAATTTGCCGGAATAGATGCTTTTCCTATCTGTTTGAATACCCAAGATACCGAGGAAATTATTCGCACAGTCCAGAATATTGCCCCAGTTTTTGGTGGTATTAATCTCGAAGATATTTCCTCGCCTCGCTGCTTTGAAATCGAAGCAAGATTGCGCGAAACTCTAGATATTCCCATCTTTCACGATGACCAACATGGTACTGCAATTGTTAGTTTAGCAGCATTAATTAATGCCCTAAAAGTAGTGCAGAAATCAATGGCAGAAGTGTGTATCGTGATTAATGGAGCGGGGGCCGCTGGAGTTGCGATCGCCCGCTTGTTACGCAAAGCAGGTGCCGAAAACATCATCATGTGCGACTCCAAAGGTGTCCTCTCCAAAGACCGCACGGATATGAACCCAGAAAAACTCGAATTTGCCGTGGCTTCCAGCGGTACATTGGAAGATGTAATCGCCGGTGCTGATGTATTTTTAGGAGTCAGCGCCCCCGGAGTTCTGACTCGCTCGATGGTGCGTTCTATGGCCGAGAATCCGATTGTTTTTGCAATGGCAAATCCGATTCCCGAAATTCAGCCAGAATTGATTATGGACGATGTGGCAATCATCGCCACTGGGCGCAGCGATTACCCGAATCAAATTAACAATGTTTTGGCATTCCCTGGCATATTCCGAGGTGCTTTGGACTGCAAGGCTGCCACGATTACCACCAATATGTATTTGGAAGCAGCTTATGCGATCGCCTCTTTAGTCAGCCCTTCTAAGCTTGACAAAGAATACATTATACCCTCTGTATTTGACGAGCGAGTTGCTACTGCTGTCGCCAGTGCAGTGCAGTTGGCCGCACGAGCTGAAGGCATCGCCCGCGATTAATTTCAATTAGTTATATCAATTCCGGCTGCGCCGGAATGATATAGAGGAGACGGCATTGCCGTGTCCCTACCGACAATAATATTGTAGGGACACGGCATTGCCGTCTCCCTACAATTAATCTCGCGTAGGGACACGGCACTGCCGTCTCCTAATTTCTTCGACTACTATAACTGTTCGCGGAGTGATAAAAATCACAAATTAAAATTCATAAAAAGATATAATAAAATATACCAATTCCAGACAGGTCAAATGCAAAGCCAGTTAGGAGAAGACCAGAGCGATCGCAGCAACTCAAATCTAGAAAACTTACTGGCACTGCGAACTGCTGAACTCGCAAGACTTAACCAACAACTTCAAGCCACAATCGCCGAATTACAACAGAATCAAGAAAAATTGCGGCTGCAAAGTCAAATTATCGAACAAATTCGCGAGTCGGTAATTTGTACAGATATGGAAGGCTCGATCACCAGTTGGAATCAAGCCTCTAAAACGTTATATGGCTATCAAGAAAATGAGGTCATCGGACAGCACATTACTCTGATTTACCCGCCAGAAGAACAGGAATTTTTGTTAGAAAAAGTCATTAAACCGCTACAAGCAAAAGGCTTCCACGAAGTGGAAGTGATCACGCGCCGTAAATCGGGACAAGATTTTCACTCGCATCTGTCACTCTCCCTATTGAAAGACAGTATGGGAGAAGTTATCGGGATGATTGGCTATTTAACAGATATTAGCGATCGCAAATCTCTCGAAAAAGAGCTAGCCCTGCGACAGGCACGCTTTGACGCTTTTTTTACCGACTCACCTGTTGGACTTTGTATTTTGGACGATCAACTTAGGTTCGTACAAATCAATAAAATGCTAGCAGAAATGAATGGCGCTAGTGAAGCAGAACATATCGGCAAAACTGTGGGAGAAATCTTGCCGGATATCGCCCTGACAGTAGAGCCTCTATATCAGCAAATTTTGAGGACAAAAGAACCCATACTCAACCTCGAAATCAGTGGCAAAAATGAGAGAGATCCTGGGATAATTAGACACATTGTAGCTTCTTATTTTCCTCTGCTAGATGCAGAAAATCAAGCGATTGGCATTGGTTCAGTAATCATTGAAATTACCGATCGCAAACAAGCACAAGAAGCATTGCGAGAAAGCGAAGAAAAATATAGGTGCATTGTAGAGACAGCCGACGAAGGGATTTGGATGATAGATACCGAGAGCAAAACTACTTTTGCAAACCAAAAAATGGCAGATATGCTCGGCTACACAACCGATGAAATGATCGGGAAGACGCTATTTGATTTCATGGATGAAGAAGGTATTGTTATCTGTGAAGCCAATCTAGAGCGCGGCCGTCAAGGCATCCGCGAACAGCACGATTTCAAGTTCCGCCGCCGAGACGGGAACACTTTGTGGGCGCTCTTTTCCAGCAATCCGATGTCAGACAAACAGGGACACTATATCGGTGCTTTGGCGATGATCGTGGATATCACCGATCGCAAGCAAACAGAAGTGGCATTGCAGCACTCGGAAGCTAAATTTCGATTACTTTACGAATTAACCAGTTTGCCAGTTTTAATGTTAGATAAAAACGGTATCCGCGATGCCAATACCGCTACTATAGAACTATTTGGCTACACTCAAATTCAACAGTTGTATGGCAAACATCCGTCAGAACTTTCGCCACCAACTCAACCCAACGGTGAAGACTCGTTTAGCTTAGCAAATCAAATGATCGCGATCGCCTTTGAGCGCGGCAATCACCGTTTTGAGTGGCTGCACCAGCGCTTGGATGGTACGGATTTTCCAGCAGAAGTCGTGCTGACAATCGTCCAAGTTGGAAATGAAAGTATTATTCAAGCAGTTGTCCAAGATTTGAGCGATCGCAAATTTGCAGAAGAAATTTTAGTGCGATCAGAACAAGCCCTCAGACAACAAACTAGACGAGAACAACTGCTAAATCAAATTGCCAACCAGATTCGCAACTCCTTAGAATTAGACATAATTTTAGAAACTGCTGTACAAGAAATTCACCATCTGATGCAGCCAGATTGGTGCACCTTCATGTGGTATCGACCCAATAGCCAGTATCCTATGTGGGATACAGTCTGCGAAGCGAAAAATTCAGCTTTACCAAGTTTAATTGGTTCTTATGCAGTTGAGGAGCAATCTAGCCCTATGGTACAGCAGGTTTTGCGGCTGGAAATCCTGCGTATTGATGATATGAACACTGTATATGACCTAGAAGTGCGCGAGATTTATCAGGCTTTTGGAATTAATTCTGTGCTGTCGTTGCCACTTCAAACTGCTACGGGAGATATTGGGGTAATTTCCTGTTATCAGGCTGGGGAAATGCGAATTTGGAATGATTCTGAAGTGGAATTGATGCAAGCGGTGACTGCTCAAATTGCGATCGCGATCGATCACGCCGAACTTTACACCCAAACCCGCACTGCTGCAAAATTAGCTCAAGCTCAGACTCAACAACTAGAGGAAACTTTGCACCAACTCCAGCACACCCAATCTCAGTTAATTCAGAGTGAAAAAATGTCGAGTTTAGGACAGTTAGTCGCAGGAGTTGCCCACGAAATTAATAACCCCGTTAATTTTATTTACGGTAATCTTACCTACGCTGACGAATATACTCAAAAATTGCTGAAAATGTTGCTAATGTATCAACAAGAATACCCCAAGGCTACCTCAGTAATTTTAGAGGAAATAGAAGCCATCGAACTCGATTATATTGTTGAAGATTTACCAAGAATCATCTCATCGATGAAAGTAGGAGCCGATCGCATCCGTGATATAGTTCTCAGTCTACGGACTTTTTCCAGACTCGACGAAGCAGAAATGAAAAAAGTGGACATTCACGAAGGCATTGAAAGTACACTGATGATTTTGCAAAACCGTCTCAAACATAAATCCGATCGCCCAGCTATTCACGTTATCAAAGAATACGGTGAATTACCAGAAGTAGAATGTTATCCAGGTCAATTAAATCAAGTATTTATGAATTTGTTGAGTAATGCGATCGACGCATTAGAAATGCAGACTAATCATACACATATTACCACAAAAAATCAGCTAAACATAGTCCAGAATCTAGAAATTAAGATTCGCACGGAACTAACAGACAGTAACTGCGTGACGATTCGGATTACAGACTGTGGCCCCGGCATCAACGAAGACGTTAAGAAGCGCCTATTTGACCCGTTTTTCACGACTAAACCTGTTGGTAAGGGAACGGGTTTAGGTTTAGCGATTTCGCTGTCAATTATCGCAGAAAAACACGGTGGTAAGCTTTTGTGCAATTCTGTATTGGGAGAGGGCTGCGAGTTTGCGATCGAGATTCCTCTCCAACAACAAAGAAATTAAGAAGTCATTAGTCATTAGTTATTAGTTATTAGTCATTAGTCATCTGATTTTAGATTGCCGATTTTGGATTTTCGATTAGAATTACAAATCAATTCTTCAATCTTCAATCTAAAATCTAAAATCTAAAATTGTCGGATGCCCAATGCCCTATATTCATTATTTTTTGCCCTTTACCCGTAGACGCACCCCACCAGCAGGTGCCATTGTCAAACCTCGGCGCACAGGTAAAACCGGACGGCTTTCAGCAAGTTCAAAGGAACACCGCGACAGCACTTTTGCCAAAACTAACTTCATTTCAAACATCGCAAAAGCCGCACCAATACAGCGACGGTTCCCTCCTCCAAATGGGAAATATTCATAAGGCGAAAACTGTCGTTCTAGAAAACGTTCCGGTTTAAATTGCTTCGGTTCTGGGTAAATATCTGGTCGGTGATGAACCAAATAAATGCAGGAAGAAATCATCATTCCTTGAGGAATATTATAACCCATTAACTGCATTGGAGCTTGCAAAATGCGGGGAAAAGCAAAGAAAATAACCGGATAAATTCGCAGCGTTTCCGAACAAACAGCATTCAAATATGGTAGTTTAGCAATTGCCATCGCATCAGCATTTTCAACATCAATTGAACTGAGTTCTTGTCGCAGTTTATCTTGCACTTCCGGGAGATAGTGAATCCAATACAAAGCCCATGCTAAAGCCGTAGCAGTAGTTTCGTGACCGGCAAACAGCATTGTCATTAACTCATCCCGTAATTCAACATCGCTCATTGGTTCACCCGCTTCGTCGCGGGCTGAAATCAACAAACTCAGGATGTCTTCGCCCAGGGGTTCGGATTGAGTTTTGCGATCGCGAATTTCTTGATAAAGCAGTTCATCTAAATGCTGTCTATGCCCCAAAAACCGTCCCCAGGGGCTCCAAGCACCCAAATCTTTTTGCAGCGATTTGACAAACAAAAAAGTAGCACTCAAAGGATTGCTAAAAACATTCAGCATATTCACAATGGCTTGCTGAATTTGTTGGTAGCGCTCACCTTCGCTGAGTCCAAAAACAGCGTGTAAAATGACTTCCAAGGAAATCTCTTGCATACTTTCTTGCGCTACAAAAAAGCTGCCAGTAGTCCAATTATTTATTACTTTTTCAGTTGTATCGCGGATAATTTTGCCATAAGCTTTCATGCGATCACCATGTAAAGGTGGCATTAAAAGTTTGCGATGCTGTAAATGCCGATCGCCATCTAATAACAATAACGAATTGGAGCCTACTAAAGGTAGTGCAATCTGGTTGCCTCTCCCAGATTGAAACAACTTAGAATCCGCTGTAAAAACTTCTTGAATAGCTTGAGGATTGCTGATAATTACTTGGGTTGGAAAGTTGCTGAATTGGCTGGTAAAAATATCGCCGTATTGCTGATTTTTTTTCTCCAAATAATCGAGGGGATTCAATATTCCTTTGACTGTCTGAATAAATTTACCTTCTTTCGGGCCGTCGGGTAACTTACCGGCGGTACTATTTTGAGCTTGAGAGTTTTCTGTGAGGATAGTCATCAGTTTTGCTCCTACTTTTATGGCTTAAAATGATTTTAACTCGAAAATATTAATTACGGTTGCAGGAGAGAGGTGATAGTTCGGAAACGGCAATGCCGTGTCTACAATGAATCAGGGTAGGGAAACGGCATTGCCGTCTCCTGATTTCTAAAAGCTAGTTTCTAAAATTGCTTTAGTTAAGCTTGGTTTTCCGTCCTCAATCTTTGTATTTCCTCCAGACTAAGTTGCGTGATTTGACTGATAGTTGAGTCATCAAACTGAAGCAGCATTTGTTTGACTATTTCAATTTTAGCCTCGATTTTACCTTGTTCTAGCCCTTGTTCTAACCCTTGTTCTAACCCTTGTTCTAGCCCTTGTTGTATTCCCTGATTCAAGGCTTTTTTGATGATATTACGCTGGTCATAAATATACATTTCTCTGTGATCTAAATCATCCAATTCTTCTCGATTTAAATTAGAACGATTAGCGATTTCAAAAGCTTGCTGAATTTCAGGGACATTACCCATATTTTCGGGAATCTCCTGCAAACTTCTAGCAGTTTTCAGGAAATAAAGCCATTTATCTGCTATGGTTTCTAATTGATGTAACTCTTTCTTGAATTTCGGTAATTCAGCGAAT
>JAYTZD010000290.1:0-6713 GCA_043742065.1 Oscillatoriales bacterium | reverse complement strand
GATTTGCTCCTATTCTCTTATTTCTAACGACGACCTATTTTCAGACTCATTTCACGGCTAGTGCGTTGATATTCATGGACAATCGGTAATCTTTCAGTCTGAAAATTTGCCAGGGCTTCTGCAATGCTAGCACTGTCGGTGAGATGTTGGGCTAAAGACAGACCATCTTCCCAACCGGAAGTCATTCCTCTAGCGCGTGTGGAACTTTTCGCGTGGGCCGCATCTCCGATTAGGATAACATGGCCATCATAGATTTTAGGTAGGGGGTCAATGTCATAGGAAAAACGACAGACAATATTTTCCACAGGGGTTGATTCAATCACTTTTCGCGCATCCTCTGGAAGTTTTGGGAGTTCTTGGGGAGGTATGGTGATATCATTGGGTTGGAGTTTGCCTATTTCTGATTTTTGCCGCTCTTTTTCAATGAAGAAACCCCAATGAGTTCGACCTCCACCAATGTGGAAAAAGTTGGCATAAATTCCTCGCCCGCGTACATAAACAAAAAAGTTTCCTTCGGGACAAAAGCTATTATCTTCGACAATTCCTCGCCACACAATATCGCCTAAATAGAACAGTTCTACATTGGGAACGATAAATTGACGAACTTTGGAGACAATTCCATCTGCGCCAATTAACAGGTCGCCTTCCCAGTGAGTTCCGTCTTTAAAGTGGGCGATCGCGCTATGCTCAGTTTGGGCGATCGACAATAAATCAGAATTAAAACGAATACACTCAGCAGGTAACTCGTCAAGGAGTGCTTCTAGAATAGCTTTGCGGTGTACCAGCATCCCCGGAAGTTCATTTTCCCCATAGGTGACTGGTTCAGAATTGATCACACCACCACGCAGGTTGCGAAACTCGAATACTTTAACCGCATCGCCGGAGTTGATAATTTTTTGGGTGACTTGATGGTTTCCTTGATGCAGTGCTTCCATACCTGCTTGCACAATCAGAATACCGCATCCATCGGTGCGCGGATGGGGTGCTTTTTCAAACAATGTAACTTGAAACCCTCGCTGAATCAGCAAAATCGCCAGATAAACTCCTGATGTTCCGGCGCCGATAATACCTATTCTGCTGTTTAAAGCAACCATCTGTCCCTCTCGTGATTTAATAGGTTATTAAGTTATTGGTTATTAGTTATTGGTTATTGGTTATCAGAACAACTGACAACCAATAACTGATAACTAACAACTTTAAGTTGCTTCACCTTTAATTAAAGCTAATTCAATTTGGTCTTCAGCAGTTTGACTAACTATTGCGTGCAAACCAGGGCCGAAAAAAGTAGTTATTTTCGCCTGTTTTTCTTCCCAAAGTTCGATCGCAATTAAAGGCGAATAAAACTCTAGAATCAATCCATAGGCGCCATCCACAGAAATTTCCCGCAATCCTCGCAGCATCGGTCTTTCCTCGTCTGTGGGTGCCAAACCCAAACGCTCCAGGGCATCATCTAAATGAGCCGGTTGACCGTAACGAAATCGGGTGACATCTTTGCGAACTTGGTTTTGAGTCTCTGTGGCCTGGTGCTCTCTCAGCAGTAGAACTTCCGGAGAAGTCGGTTCGGTGAAATCCGCTGGTTCAAGTTCAGCAGCCTTCAGGGCCAAACCCCCCAGCAACAGCGGAATACCATAGAAAAAACCCGCCAGATTCAAAGTCGGTTGGTCTGTGAAGTAAGCCACGAAACCGACTACTGCTAAAATAGAGCCAACAACTAAGGTTAGGTTTGCTAAAGAAATTTTACGGAACATATCAGTGAGGTAGTTAGCTGGAAGCAATAATATACTTTAATTATTATCTGTCACAAAGTCTTGAATAGATTCAGATTTTTTGGCAAAATACCTACAAAAACTGCTAAGCTCTAGGAGTACGGAATAGGGCTACATCCAAAAGCCTGTCCCTAAATTCAAAAAAAAATACCCTGGACTTGTCGCCAACACCTATAAATATTGGTACTAATCATGTGTGTTTGGTTTCAGAAGGCGATCGAGATCACCAGTATCATTAAATTATATAGAATTCGGGTTGCGATCGACCCTCTTGCCCTTTTAACCATTTTTTGAGACATGATCAAAGACGAAGACAGACAAACTCCTGGAGCGAACAAGTCAGTTCTAGAACAGATTAACTCGCTCAAGCGCGAAGATGAAAGGCTTTACAACATCTTAGCCATAGATGTCTGGGCCCTAGCCAAGACAATGGATGAATATCAACCAGGGTTTTGGGCTGCTTTTATGAAAAATCGCGAAAAAGCTCTGAAGCGATTTCTCGCTGAAATGATCAAAAACAAGTCCACAGATAGCAAACGTCCCCCTTTTCTGCGCTGATATCCGAACTAGACAATCTTTAAGATTTTGCTGTAAAATACAAAGATTCAAACCAATTAAAAGTCGTGCAATCTTTGATGACGATTTGGGAAGAATAACTAAACAAGAAACGCCCACAGTTCATAGAAAATCAGGAAACAAACAATGGATGCACAAACAATCAAAGAGCGCGTAGCAGAAATCGAGATTAAGCGGGAATCCCTAGTACGGCTATTAGACAGGTCGGATTTGGGAGCCCTGAGAATAGATGTGAGTCAGGCCATCGAAGAAATTGATGATTTGTTAGAAGAATTCAAGCGCACTTTTAATTAATGGTAATTGGGCATAGGGCATGGGGCATTGGGCATTGTTGACAGTTAACTGTTAACCAATTACCAATTACCAATTACCAATGCCCAATGAATGACTAATTCAACACCATATCCATCTAAATATAAGTTACATCAAATATCGGCTAAACTAACATCCGTGTTAACCCCCAAATAATGGCGCTGTATCACCTCTACGCTATTACCACAAGCTGTCGCGAGAAGTAACAAGTCTACCCCCGCTTGCGCTTGTAAGGTAATGAACGTATGGCGCGTGTGGTAGGGGGATAGGTAACAGGAGATTATGCCTTCATCCACAAGCTGACTGACTATACCGGGGTAGGTGTAAATTACACCGTTTGTCCTCCCCCTGGAGGCCCGCCAGTTGGCATCTAGGTTGGACGAATTGTACGACACGCCCTTGGTATTGCAAAATATCAAATCAGTTGGCTTAGGATGGGCGGGCATAATCGCCAAAAGCAATTCCATTAGGCGAGAGTAAATCTTAAACAATCGGACTTCACCCGTTTTCGTAACCTGCGTATTCTTTAGTCGCCCATTGTAAGACTTGCTGAACCGGATGTAATTTTTATCGCGTCCTATTAATACATCTTGCCAGCGCAAGGCAAAAGCTTCTCCAGTACGACATCCCGTTAGGAATAAAAATTCAATCAAAGGGGCGGCTTGATGTATTGCTGGTCTTTTCGATCCGTAGAACGCCTTGATAATGGCATCGCGCTCATCCTTGGTGAAGGCTCGTCTATCTGAATCCTCACCACTGAATTCAGTGGCGTCAGTTTGCCACCATTCTAAAATCTCACCTTTTGCGCTGATAGTTGACTTGTACTTATCGGTCGTGCCAGCAATATTGTTACTGCCACTCACGAAAGGATTAGTTGTTAGCTTGGTTTGTCCCATTTTCTGTAGTCTCGCAAAAGCCTCTGAAAGTGCCGCCAAAGATTTTCGTTTTGTCGTACCGCTAATTTCCAGTTGCTCAAAAACTTCGATATTGACTGCGCTGATGCTGGTATCCCAAATTGTGCCACAAGGTGACAAGGTGTGTTCCCGTCGCTGATTATCCCATATCAGCCCCTTGATGGCATTAGTAAAGGCGGTCTCGTAACTTAATTTAAAGGTAGTAGGTTCAAGGCGTTCTTTTTTCCATTCTAGGTAACTCTCCCACATAGCCCCCACGGTAATTTCTGGCAAAATTGCAATCGCACCAGGCATCTGTATTATTTCGGCAAGTTTCGCATATTTGCCCCCCCCTAAACCGTATTTTGCAAGGGTGCGATCAAATAATTTTTCCCACTCAGGATGATCTAAGTCAGCTTCCATTGCGATCGCAATCTGGGTGGCTCTCTTCCAGTCGTCAGGCTCGTCAGCAGAGAAGCCATATTTGCCTATTCCTAGGCACTTAGGTTTCCCCTTGAGTGATTTACCATCGAGTGCTTCCCAAAAGGCATTGTGCCTCAAGGGAAAGCGTAACGCAAGCGATCCTTTGTCTGGGTAAATTTTTACATCACAAACTGACTGAACTTTGTTGGATTGAGATTTCATGGGTAGTACCTGCAAGTATTGATTTGTCAAGGTTCTGGCATTTCTAGATATTTTCTAGAAAAATCTAACTTCTGCCTTTCCACTTTCTCACCTATCAGACGAGAAGTGAGATATTTAATCAGTGTAGCACAGTTTCCGCCATATTCATCAAAATTTGCTGAGAACTCACTTCCGGGCAATTGACAGGTGGCCGTCGCTGAGAATAGTGACCCCCAGACTGCAAATCCCAAGCTTGACGGTTGTCCGCCAACATCACCCCCAAAATTTCTTGCAACTCCATCGCAATTGTCGGGTCTTCCACCTGCACTATCGCCTCAACCCGCCTCGTGAGATTGCGCTGCATCCAATCAGCAGAACCAATATAGACCTCCTCGTCGCCACCATTGAAAAAATAAAACATCCGAGAATGCTCTAAGAAACGGCCGATAATACTGATAACTTTGATATTTTCACTAATACCTTCAACGCCGGGACGCAAACAGCAAGTCCCCCGAATAATCAAATCAATTTTAACCCCAGCTTGGGATGCTTCGTACAAAGCAACAATGATTTGAGGGTCAACTAAAGCATTCATTTTCGCGACAATCCGGCCACAGCTACCGTTGCCAGTTTCAGCATTCAAGCGACAAAATTCAGATTCGCGACGGATCAGGGCCAAAAATCGATCGCGCATATTGACCGGTGCCACCAATAAATTACGATAAGATACCTGCCGCGAATAACCAGTCAAATAATTAAACAAGTCCGTCAAGTCTGAACCCAAATCCTCGCGACAACTTAACAAACCCACGTCAGTATAAAGTCCCGCTGTCTTCGGATTGTAATTCCCAGTACCGATATGGACGTAGCGGCGAATACAGCCGTCTTCCCGGCGTACCACCATCAAAATCTTGGTGTGTGTCTTGAGCCCAACCAAACCGTAAACTACATGAACTCCGGCCTGTTCTAACTTCCGAGCCCAATTAATATTATTTTCTTCGTCGAATCTAGCTTTGAGCTCTACTAGAACGGCTACCTGTATGCCATTTTCGGCTGCTTGAATTAAGGCACTGACGATCGGCGAATCACCAGAAGTGCGGTATAAAGTCATCTTAATCGCTAACACGGCGCGATCGTGCGCCGCCTCAGTAATAAACCGCTGCACCGTAGCAGCAAAAGAGTGATAGGGATGGTGCAGCATGATATCCCCCCGGCGGATGGCGGTAAAAATATCCTCACTCTCCTCAGCATGGGCGATGGATTCGTCACTCCTTCCCCCTTCCGAGTTCCGCAAACGGGGCGGCACTACAGGAGTCCACGGCGGGTTTTTCAGTTCCGGTACCGGCAGTCCGACGAAAGACATCAAATCCTTGAGGCCTAGCAGCCCCTCCACGACGTAAACATCTTGCTCATCGAGTACCAACTCGTCCACGAGCATATCCCGCAGTGCAGGTGGCATAATCGCTTGGATTTCCATCCGCACCGCAGAACCTCCAAATCGGCGTTTGCGGAGTTCCTGTTCTATGGCCAACAGCAAATCGTCTGCCTCATCTTCCTCCACAGTCAAATCTGCATTGCGAGTAATGCGGAACGGGTGATATTCCTGAATGTCCATCCCCGGAAACAGGGCATCTAAATTGTGAGCAATTACCTGTTCTAGGGGCACCCCTGTCCAGACAGGTGATTTGCCTCTTTGTTGCCACTGCAAATCAGCCGGTAATACCAGAAACCTGGGCAAGACTTGGGGTACTTTGATGCGGGCAAATAGTTCTTCTCGCGTGTCCGGATCTCTGACTACTACTGCTAAATTCAGGCTGAGATTGGAAAGGTAAGGGAATGGGTGACTGGGGTCAACAGCTAGGGGTGTGAGTACGGGAAATACTTGTTCTTTGAAGTAGCGATGTAGGTAGGTACGCTGTTCTTGATTGAGGTCGATGTAGTCGAGAATGTGGATGCCATTGGCTGCTAGTTTGGGCCGTAGGGTTTGCTCAAAGTAGGAGTGTTGCTGGGAAACCATCGGCAAAAGTCGTTTGTTAATAGCGTCTAGCTGTTGTTGAGGTGTGCTACCGTCGGAGGTCAATTTGCTGACTTTTGCTTCTACTTGCTGTTTGAGGGCTGCTACTCGCACCATGAAGTATTCGTCGAGGTTGGAACTGAAAATAGCCAGAAATTTGAGTCTTTCTAGGAGGGGCGTGCGGGGGTCTAGGGCTTCGTGGAGGACGCGGTTGTTGAATTCTAGCCAGCTTTGTTCTCGGTTGAAGTAGTATTGGGGGTCGCTAAGGTTGATTTCAGTGTAGGTTTTGCTGGCTGTCTTTTTTTGCTTGGACATGGTTTGGGGAAGTCTTGGGGAGGTTCGGTGATGGCGTCTGTGGATTATTATCAGAAAACTGGGTTGAAAACCCCTTTTTCAGTGGCCGGCTTTGTAATAGAATACAGGAGTCAAGGTTAAACTCCTTGAAATCGCCGAGTTATCTTATCGAGTCCAAGCCAGCCAGCGGTTAAACAAATCTTTGACAAACGGTGTCAAACGAGTGCGATTGTA
>JAYTZD010000289.1:0-1614 GCA_043742065.1 Oscillatoriales bacterium | reverse complement strand
TTACCGACGGTAACTATTACTGCGACAGACGCAGCAGCAGCCGAATCTGCTGCAAATCCTGGTGTTTTCCGCATTACGCGATCGGGCAGTACCGCACTCCCGCTGACCGTAAATTATACAACTGCTAGCGGTACGGGTTTTGCCACCAGCAATGATTACACGCCGAATTTAGCGGGTAGCATTATCATTCCGGCCGGTCAATCTTTCGCCGATGTTACTATTACCCCAATTGACGACACAATTGTGGAAGGTAGCGAGGCTGTGAAGCTGACTTTAGTCGGTACTGCTGCTTACAATTTGGGGACTGCTGGTACTGAAACTGCTTCCGTGGCGATCGCAGACAACGATACACTAATAGTAACGCCGGGAATCTTTAATTTCAGCAGCGCCACTTACAGCGTTAATGAAAACGGCACAACCCAAACAATTGCTGTTAATCGTACAGGTGGAACCAATGTCTCCGCCTCTGTCAGTTACGGCACTGCTGACGGTAGCGCCACCGCCGGAAGTGACTACACTGCGACATCGGGTACGTTAAACTTTGTCTCTGGCGAAACCAGCAAAACTTTCACTATTCCCATTACTCAGGACACCTTAGTAGAAGGTAATGAAAGTGTCAATCTCAACTTGACGAATGCCACAAATAATGCAAGTTTGGGCAATCAGAAAACGGCGATTTTGACGATCGTAGATACGACGGCGACTCCAACGCCAACCCCCCCGCCGACTCCCACGCCTACACCAACGCCTACGCCTACTCCTACAGCCGATCCAAGCTGTATTGGCGATCGCATTGAACGACCAAACCTCGATCGACCAAATCCAGTCGATAATACCATCAACGGCAATTCTGGCATCTTCATTGGTACTCCCAAAAATGACGGTTATTTTGGCAGAAATACTCCCAATATATTCGATGCCAAAGCAGGTAACGACAACCTGATTGGTGGGAATAGCGCCGACATTTTAAACGGCAACGAAGGCAACGACTTCATTGACGGTTACAAGGGAGACGATATCCTGTTGGGCGGCAAAGGAAACGACATCATTCTTGGCGGTTTTGGTAAAGATGTTATTTTCGGGAATCAAGGAAACGATTCACTTAACGGCCAAGAAGATGATGACTTAATCTTGGGCAATGAAGGTAACGATTTTATCGACGGTGGCAAAGGAAACGATACTTTGTTCGGCGGAAACGGTCAGGATTTAATGCTAGGCAGCGAAGGCAATGATACTCTCTTCGGAGAACTTGGGGACGATACTTTGTCCGGTGATGCAGGAAATGACCTACTTTATGCCGGTCAAGGCAATGATTTAATTGATGGCGGTAAGGGCAATGATTCGATTTATGGAGACAAAGGTAACGATACGCTTCTCGGTTGCGAAGGCAACGATATTTTGTTTGGAGGTTTAGGCAACGACAGCTTAATTGGCGGTTTGGGCAATGATACATTTGTCGTCGGAAACAATCTCGGACTTGATATTATTTCCGATTTTGTGAAAGGCGAAGATGTATTAGGATTGTCTGGTGGCTTGAATTTCAACCAATTGGAAATTAGTCAGAGTAATAACAATACTTTGATTAAAGTGAATGGAATTGCGATCGCATCTTTA
>JAYTZD010000288.1:0-3427 GCA_043742065.1 Oscillatoriales bacterium | reverse complement strand
ACGGAGGTCGCGAACACGCGATCGCCAAAAAACTGCTAGAATCAACGCGGATCAAACAAGTCTTCTGCGTACCAGGCAACGGCGGCACAGCTAGCACCAAAGGCTGTCAAAATTTGTCGCTCAACATCGACGACTTCCAGGGCATGGAGCGCTTTGTGATGGTCAACAACATCGGACTTGTGATCGTTGGCCCCGAATTGCCCCTATCACTAGGCATCGTTGACTATTTCCAACAGAAAAAACTTATGGTTTTCGGCCCCACCCAAGCCGGAGCCCAAATTGAGTCGAGCAAATCCTGGGCAAAACAATTGATGCTCGAAGCAGGCATCCCAACACCCAAAGCTGCTGTATTCACCAACCTAGAAGCAGCCAAAGCATACGTTGTTGAACAGGGACTTCCCATAGTCATCAAAGCAGACGGACTCGCATCAGGCAAGGGAGTCACCGTTGCAACTACCATTAAAATCGCTCATAGCGCCATCAACACTATTTTTCGTGGTGAATTCGGCACCGACAATATCCGAGTCGTAGTCGAAGAATATGTCACAGGCCAAGAAGTCTCGATTCTCGCCCTCACAGACGGGATTACAGTAGAACCTCTGCTGCCCGCCCAAGACCACAAAGCGATCGATGAAGACGACAAGGGAGCCAACACAGGTGGTATGGGAGCCTACGCACCAGCACCAATTGTTACTCCAGAGCTGATGGAAAGAATTCAAACCGAAATTCTGGAACCCACCCTAGCGGCACTGCAAAAACGCAAAATCGACTATCGGGGTGTACTCTATGCAGGTTTAATGATTACCGACGAAGGAGAACTCCAAGTCTTAGAATTCAATTGCCGCTTCGGAGATCCCGAAACCCAAGCCGTCTTATCCCTGTTGGAAACTCCTCTCGAAGATTTGCTGCTAGCCTGCTGTAATCAGCGTTTAGGAGATTTTGCGGAAATTCGCTGGAAGTCGGGCGCAGCAGTTTGTGTAGTTTTGGCCTCTGGGGGTTATCCTGGAAGTTACGAAAAAGGCAAAACTATTACAGGCATCGAGGCCGCCGAAGCCACAGGTGCAGAAGTCTTTCATGCTGGCACTCAATTAAAACAGCAGCAGTTAGTGACCGATGGTGGCCGGGTTTTGGGGGTGACTGCTGTGGGAGAAACTTTTGAACAAGCTATTGCTAAAGCTTACGAGGCAGTAGATTGTATTGAATTTGAAGGAGTCTACTGTCGCCGCGACATTGGCCGTCGAGCTTTGGCAGACAAAAGTTAGGAATTTCGATCGCGCCCGCCATCCAAAAGCAAAGCAATCTTCTAGTAGAAGTGTAACAATGAAGTCTGGCATCTTTGCGATGGCGGTAGTGCAAAAATAACTATACAAAATCTGAGCAAAAGCCACTTTATTTAATTCTACTTTAAAATTTTAACTCGTAAAATGTTGGCCATACTAAACAAAATCCAAGAAATTATTGCTCGCTGGTGGTCGGAGTTTACTCTCCAGACTCGCCTGATGGCCGGTGCTACCCTCGTAGTTTCGTTAATTATGAGTGGGCTGACATTCTGGGCTGTCAATACCATCCAGCTAGATGCCAGACTTAATGATACTCGCTACGGTCGTGACCTGGGGCTGCTGTTATCGGCAAATGTGGCGCCACTGATTGCGAAAAACGATCGCTCAGAGGTAGCCCGTTTTTCCCATCAATTTTACAGCAGCACCTCTAGCGTCCGTTATATGCTCTACGCAGACGAGGCGGGTGATATTTTCCTGGGAATACCTTTTTCGGAGTCGGAGGTGCAAACTTCCCTGACATTGCGCCGTCAGATTAAACTTCCCGATAGTTTTATCGCTGACATTGAGGCGAGAAATTTAACTTCTGTGCCTTTGGTGCGACAACATTTGACTCCGGATGGAGAAGTAACTGATGTATTTGTGCCTCTGATACATGAAGATAAATATTTGGGTGTTTTGGCGATCGGCATTAATCCAAATCCCGCTGCTGTTGTCTCTTCAAATTTGACTAGAGATGTCACTTTAGCAGTATTTGTAACAATCTGGGTAATGGTAATTTTGGGAGCTGTGTTTAATGCCCTGACAATTACTAAACCGATTAAACAATTGGTTTTAGGGGTAAAAAATATTGCAACTGGGAATTTCAAACAGCGAGTTGACTTGCCTTTGGGTGGAGAATTGGGCGAGTTGATTGGTAGTTTTAATGAGATGGCTCAGAAACTCGAAAGTTATGAAGAACAAAATATTGAAGAGTTGACAGCAGAAAAAGCTAAGTTAGAAACATTGGTTTCAACGATTGCTGATGGGGCGCTGCTATTAGATGCGAATTTGCAGGTGATTTTAGTTAATCCGACTGGTAGGCGGATTTTTGGATGGGAAGGCAAAAATGCGATCGGAGTTAATCTCCTGCACATTTTACCTGCGGAAGTGCAGCAGGACTTGGCAATGCCCCTGCACCAAATAGCTGCGGGCGATCGCGAAGGCGGCGAATTTAGGATTTCCATGAGGGAACCAGTCAACCGCACAATTCGGATTGTTTTAACTACTGTAATTCTCCACAAAGCCCCAGGCTCCGAATCGCTGTGCAAAAGCTGTATCCGCGACGAGGAAAACACCTGTAATGAATCCGAACGGCCGGAGGCTTTAGAATGCACTTTCTACCAGCAAACCTCGAAACATCAAGGTTCTGGGCAGTACCGTGACAGTCTCAAAGGCATTGCGATGACGGTGCAGGACATCACACGGGAAGTGGAGCTCAATGAAGCTAAAAGCAATTTTATCAGCAATATTTCTCACGAATTGAGAACGCCTTTGTTTAATATCAAATCTTTCATTGAAACTCTCTACGAATATGGAGAAGACCTTCAAGAAAGTGAGCGCCGGGAGTTTCTGGAAATTGCTAATCGAGAAACAGATAGACTAACTCGGTTAGTTAACGATGTGTTAGATTTGTCGCGACTGGAATCCTGCCGAGTTTATCAATTGGATGCTGTTGATCTCCATCAAGCTGTGGAACAAACACTGCGAACTTATAAATTGAATGCTAAGGATAAAGGCATTGAATTGGAGCAAGATATTGATCCCGATTTGCCGTCTGCTTTAGGTCATTACGATTTGCTGCTACAAGTATTTGCAAATTTAGTGGGAAATGCCTTGAAATTTACTTCCGCAGGTGGTAAGGTCGGCATTCGAGCTTATTTGCTAGACGGTGAGACTGAAAACCACAAAGATAGTGTTTCCGGGAACCACCAGTTATCATCTGAATCAAAGCATTTTCCTACGGTGCGGATCGAAATTTCTGATACTGGGATTGGGATAGATCCCGAAGATCAACAGGCAATTTTCGAGCGTTTTTTCCGGGTAGAAAACCGAGTTCACACTTTAGAAGGAACGGGTTTAGGTCTTTCTATTGTCAGAAACATTATTGA
>JAYTZD010000287.1:0-14076 GCA_043742065.1 Oscillatoriales bacterium | reverse complement strand
AATGTTTGCACCACGTATATGTATTTAACCATAAATCAATACTTCATCGGCTCTCACCATCTATCCGGATAATAGCTTATATCGTTTCCGGTTGCATCGGAATCATTAGCCGAAATTAGGACACGGCAGTGCCGTTTCCCTACCCGAAATAATATTGTAGGGAAACGGCACTGCCGTGTCCTCTATATTATTCCGGTGCAACCGGAATTGATATGACTTTTTATCTGGGAATGCAATTACAATTTAAGCACACGACAACTTACTCAAATCTAGACAATTTCTGCGAAGTTGGGTATATAAAATAAGAACATTAATTGAGGAAAATTCATTGATAGAAGAACGCGCTTACTGGCTTGCATGGTCTCAAATTAACGGTATCGGACCGATTTTATTGCAAAGATTGCATCAACATTTTAATAATTTGGCAACAGCTTGGACGGCTAAATCTATAGAATTATCCCAAGTTGAAGGCTTTGGCAGGCAGACTATTGAAAAAACATTACAAGAACGAGATAAAATAAATCCAGAGCAATTTATTGAAAAACATCTCATTAAAAATCCCCTTTTTTGGACACCAGCCGATCAAGATTATCCTCGTTTATTATTAGAAATTCCTAATCCGCCACCAGTCTTATATTATCGCGGTACTGTTGATACCAAAGAAAATCAAGGAATTACGCCGACAGTAGCAATTGTTGGCACTCGCAGTCCTTCAGAATACGGCAGACGGTGGGCTCGCAGATTTAGTGCTGCTTTGGCTAAAAGTGGTTTTACTGTTGTTTCGGGATTGGCGACAGGAATTGATACGGAGGCTCATACAAGCTGTTTGGATGCGGGAGGGCGGACTTTGGCGATTTTTGGTACGGGTGTAGATGTTGTTTATCCTAGACCAAATGAGAGATTGTGCGATCGCATTTTGCAACAAGGATTAGCAATTAGTGAATACCCGGCTGGCACTCAACCAAATAAAACTAATTTTCCTCGCAGAAATCGCATAATTGCTGGTTTAAGTCGTGCTACGATAGTAATAGAAGCTCCGCGTAAATCAGGTGCTTTAATTACTGCTTATGAAGCCAATGATTATTGCCGCGATGTGTATGTTTTGACGGCAAGATTGGATGATGAACTTTCCTTTGGGTGTATGGAATTGCTGAGTAAAGGTGCTCATCCAATTCTCCCCAGCAACGATCAAATGTTGAGCGAAGAACGATTGCTGGAAATGCTCGGAGTTATGCCAAAATTGGATAATGCTCAACAGTTGTCGCTATTTCCAGTCAATTTGGCTCCACCCAAGCCGATGCCATCATTAGACGCGGAGTTGACTCTGGTGTTAAGTGCGATCGCATCTGAACCGATTTCTTTTGATTCAATTGTTGAAGCAGCGGGGTTGGAGGCGGGAATAGTTTCTGGTACACTTTTGCAATTAGAGTTGTTGGAATTAGTTTCGCAGTTACCGGGAATGCGATATCAGCGGTGTTGAGACTAACTATCGAGAATTGGTAATTGGTAATTGGGCATTGGGCATTGGGCATGGGGCATTTCGCTCAATGACCAAATCACCTTGGCAACTGCTATAACAATTCCCCATTCCCCATTTTCCATTCCCCATTCCCTATTCCCCATTCCCTATTCCCCATTATCTACCTAACTTAAAAAGGCTATATTTATCTATTCTGGATCGCTTTTGGTTTCCACATATCCATTATCTATGAGTCGCAAAGCACCCCCAGAATTGCCTGTCAAATCGCAATCTTCAACCTTGGCAATACCATCTCTGTAAACTGCGATCGCCTCAGATCCATTACCATTAATTCGACACCGATGTACAATTAATTTGCCTTCCAATCCGACACCTATTCCCACAGTACCGTTGTCAAAAATATGGCTATCTTCCACCGTTGCTCTGCCATAATCAGAGATAAAAATACCGTTCCAAATACCGTCATGGATTTCACAACGCCGAATCACAGAACTAGCATTATTCCCGCAAATTCCCACCACGGAATAGTCCTCAGAAGTGATGTCACAATCTTCAATGACTAACTCTCCTTCACGAATATCAACGGCATAATGTTTCCCAGTGGCACTTAGGGTTAAACCTCGCACTAAAGCCGAGTCGGTTTGCATTTGAATGCAGCTAGAATTGACACTCTCAATAACAATGATTCCGGCTGCTGTTTCACCAATAATTTCTACTGATTTATCGAAAATTAGACTTTCTTGATATGAACCAGGATGGACGTATATACAACTATCTGATGAGGCATTTTTGAGTGCTTCGCTAATTGTAGTATAATCGCCCTTGCCTTGTTGAGAAACTACAAAATGTTTTTTATTAGAGAGTTCTGGCTCAGAATTTGATGGTGGGATTGGTTCAGATTCAGCATCGAATTTTTGCTCGCCTAAATGCAATCTCTCTTGATTTGCTGTCTCTAAATCTGCTTGTAGTTGCGATCGGCTTTGTGACGCAGTTTCCAACTGATGTTCTAATTCTGCAACTTGGGATGTGAGTTGGGTTTGATGCTGTTTCGCCGTGTCTAATTCAGCTTGAATTTCTGTGAATTGTGCGTTTAAGTGCGATCGACCTTGATTAGAATTGTCCAAATCTGCTTGTAGTTGCGATCGGCTTTGTGATACATCTTCTAACTGATGTTCTAATTCCGCAACTTGCGTTGTTAGTTGAGTTTCATGCTGTTTCGCCGTCTCTAGTTCAGTTTGAATTTCTGTGAATTGTGCGTTTAAGTCCGATCGACCTCGATCGGCATTGTCCAAATCTGCTTGTAGTTGCGATCGGCTTTGTGATACACTTTCTAAATGATCTTCTAATTCCGCAACTTGGGATGTGAGTTGGGTTTGATGCTGTTTGGCTGTGTCTAGTTCAGTTTGGATTTCTGTGATTTGTGCGTTTAAGTGCGATCGCCCTTGATCAGCATTGTCCAAATCTGTTTGTAGTTCCAAACACCGAGATTGAAGTTCCGATTTATGTTCCTCGTTACTATTGATTATAGCATTCAACTCAGAGAATTGTAATAGCAACTGTTCTCGCTCTTGAACAATCACCTGTGACTGATTTTGCAATTCCACAACTTGAGCATTTAACTGTATAATCTCCTGATTCGCTAATTCTAGATGAGATTGCGTTTCAGACAGTTCCAATTTGATTTGTACTCGTTCTTGATTCTCCGATTCCAACTGAATTTGCGATTCAGACAGTTGAGAATTTAGTTGCGATCGTTCTTGAGTTGCATTTGCTAATTGAGGTTCTAATTCTAATACTTGATAATTTAAAGCCTCCCGTTCCTCAATCAGAGATTCTAACTGTCTTTCCAGTTGGAATAATTGAGGTTGAATTTCTGTTTGTTGTTGGCTAGCTTTCTGCAATTGAATCTGTAAAAGTTCTCGCTCCTCATTCGCAGTCTCAAGCTGATTTTCTACTTCTGACAACTGATAGATGAATTCCAATCTTTGTTCTTCCGATCGCTCTAATTTAGCTTGCAAATTCGACTGCTGAAGCGAATTTTGGTCTTTTTCTTGGAGCGCCCGATCGCACTTTATTTTAATTTCGGCAATTTGGTATTGTAACTGCGACTTTTCTTGATCGGCAGCTTCTAATTGACTTTCAGATTCCAATAGTTTAGAATGGAACAGATTACGTTCTTGGTTAAATGCTTCCGACTCTGCTTGGGTTTCGTGTATTTGAGCATTGATGTGCGATCGATCTTGCTCAGCAACTTCCAATTGATATTTAGTTTCTGCCAATTCCGACTGAGATTTGACCAACAAAGACTGAGATTTCTGAGCATTTTCTAATTGAGATTGCAAGTCTAAAACGATATTGTCAAGTTGCGATCGATCTTCAGACATCAATTCCAACATTTCTGCCAATTCTGAGCCTTTAGTCTTCAACAAGTATTGTTCTTGATTTACCTCTGCTAAGCGACTTTCTAGCTCAGATATTTGAAAATTAAGCTGATTTTCTTCCTGAATTTTTTGGCGCAGTTCTGAATTTTTCACACCCAATTCTGAGGCCAAGTGCGACGTCGCCTGCTGCGATTTATCGATCCGCGCCAAGTTGCGATAATTTCGTTTATTCAAAATTAGCCAGCAGACTAATACCCCGCCCCCAAATCCTATTAATAAAAGTAATGCTTGCATTGGTTTATCTAATTTATCTCAGTGAATTTTCTAATGCTTTTTACAGAAAAATTACATGAAACTTTATATTGGCATTGATCCTATCATATCATATCCGCTTACATCGCTATGAGATTATTTGAGATTTGACACACATATGTCATTGCGAGCTCTTAGCGAAGCAATCACAATCGCTATGATATCATTCCCATGCTACAAAAAGTGATATCATAAATTCTCGCGATCGATTTAACTTCAGATAGACAATTTATATTTCTTTACAAAGTCGCAATTATGTCAAGTCCAGTTAATCGCAGGCTTTCAAATTCTCATCTTCTGCGGCTACTCCTTGACTCTATCCGAAGATTTTGCCAATTTCCTCCTATTCAAAGACATGATAAATCAAAGGCGATCGAGTTTATTAGCTAATCATTTTTTGCCAATCCCATCACAAACCTGTTTCTCGCTTTCATCAGCATTATTCTGCAAATAGTCGTGCAGCCAATCGCAGCCTTCCACCAGCATCTCATCTAAACTTTTAATTCGCCACAATCGGGCTGTATTGTCCCCTGATGCCGTAGCGATGTATTTACCGTCAGGACTAAAACTAACACTCCATAACTGACCTTGATGTCCTTTAAATTCTTGTATAAGCTTCCCTGTTAAATCCCACAATCTTGCTGTATTGTCCCAAGATGCCGTAGCGATGTATTTGCTGTCAGGACTAAAACTGACACTCGATACGGCACCTTGATGTCCTTTAAATTCTTGTATAAGCTTCCCTGTTAAATCCCACAACCTTGCTGTATTGTCATAGGATGCCGTAGCGATGTATTTGCCATCGGGACTAAAACTGGCAATCCTTACCCCACCTTGATGTCCTTGAAATTCTTGTATCAGCTTCCCCGTGATATCCCACAGCCTTACTGTTTTGTCCTCTGATGCCGTAGCGATGTATTTGCCGTCGGGACTAAAGCTAACACTCGATACCGGACCTTGATGTCCTTTAAATTCTTGTATCAACTTACCTTTGAAATCCCATAGCCTTACTGTTTTGTCCCAAGATGCCGTAGCGATGTATTTGCCATCTGGACTAAAACTGACACTCCATACCCCACCTTGATGTCCTTTAAATTCTTGTATCAGCTTCCCTGTTAAATCCCACAACCTTGCTGTTTTGTCCTCTGATGCAGTAGCGATATATTTGCCGTCGGGACTAAAACTGACACTTGATACCCAATCTTGATCTCCTTTAAATTCTTGTATTAGATTGCCTTTGAAATCCCACAACCTTGCTGTTTTGTCATGGGATGCCGTAGCTATGTATTTCCCGTCGGGACTAAAACTGACACTTATTACCCAATATTGATGCCCTTTAAATTCTTGTATCAACTTACCTTTGAAATCCCACAACCTTGCTGTTTTGTCATAGGATGCCGTAGCTATGTGTTTCCCGTCAGGACTAAAACTAACACTCGATACCAGACCTTGATGTCCTTTAAATTCTTGTATCAAGTTGCCTTTGATATCCCACAACCTTGGTGTATTGTCCCCTGAACCCGTAGCGATGTATTTCCCGTCAGGACTAAAACTGATACTTATTACTTCACTTTGATGTCCTTTAAATTCTTGTATCAGCTTACCTGTGACATCCCACAATATTGCTGTTTTGTCATAGGATGCCGTAGCGATATATTTGCCGTCGGGACTAAAACTGACACTTGATACCCCACCTTGGTGCCCTTTGAATTCTTGTATTAAGTTACCTGTGATATCCCACAACCTTGCTGTTTTGTCATAGGATGCTGTAGCGATGTATTTGCCGTCGGGACTAAAACTGACATTCGATAACCCATTTTGATGCCCTTTAAATTCTTGTATCAAGTTACCTTTGAAATCCCATAACCTTGCTGTTTTGTCTCCCGATCCCGTAGCTATGTATTTCCCGTCGGGACTAAAACTGACACTCAATACCCGAGCTTGATGTCCTTTAAATTCTTGTATCAACTTACCTGTGACATCCCACAACCTTGCTGTTTTGTCATAGGATGCCGTAGCTATGTATTTCCCATCGGGACTAAAACTGACACTTATTACCCAATCTTGATGTCCTTTAAACAGATTTTGTTCTCGGATATTGTCGAGAATCTGGTTGAGGGCAATCTGGGGAGTAGATATTGGGTAATCAGCAAGGGAACGAACATCCTTGACTGTAGCTTTGAGCTCTTTCCCAGCCTTCACGGCTGAGATCAAAGCATCTATTTGGTTATTGCCAGACTCAAATAGTCTCGAAGCATCACTGGCATATCGATCTAATTGTGTCAATTGCTGTGCCTTGTTTACTTGCTGCCACGCTACTCCTATTACAGTTGCAGCTAAAACTAGGCTAATACTCAATACCGCTTTTCCTCTATCAATTAGTCTCTGGGCTTTTTGTGTTGCCTCTGCTAATATCTGCTTTTCGGCTTCAGTCTGCTTTAATTTTTCGCGTAATTCTAGTAATTCCACACTTTGCAATTTGCGGACAAAAGGTACTAAATAATCGTGAACAAGTTGATAGCGATCAGCCTGACTTTCTTTAAACAGCAACACCATCCCACAACCCACAAAAATATTTAATACCAAATCTAATTGACTTGCTTCTATGGATGGTAACTGTTGATTGAGTTCTATCTCAATTTCTTCGCGATTCTTCAGAGGACGAGTTCCTTTTTCATTCGTTAGTAAAAAAAGCACCAATTCAGCCAATTGTTGATTCTCAGTCCCACAGTCGTTCACAACTTCCGCTAAGTAACGCTTTACCAATTCTTGTTTAGGCCCGCGTACCTGATATTCAGCTAACTTAGTAATAGATTCTGCTTGCAATTGTGCCCCCACCACCTGCAATTCAATCGGGCGCACCTCCTCCAAATCATCAGCTAAATCTTGCACTAATTCCTCAATCAAAGCAGGTTCTAAGAAAAAATTAGACCGTTCCGTTAAGTATCGAATAATCGCTTTCGCATCCTCAGATGAAAAATTACCTAATGAGTAAAGAACATTCTTGCTGAGAATATCTTTACTAATTACTTCCATGCTGTCTAGGCGATTGCATTCCAGCAAATAATGCAAGTAATCTTCTCGTAGACATAGAATCACCTTCACCTGCAAAATATTGAGGCAATCACCTAAAAAATTAAAAAACTGCCGCCGTTGAGTGGCATCACTTTCAGCAAAGAAAAACTCCTCAAATTGGTCGAAAATTAGCACCGATCGCAAATTGCGCGATTCACTGGCCTGTAACTGTTCTAAAATAGCAGTTGCGGAATCTAAATCAGTTTTTAATTCAATCTTTTTGCTTGCCAATGCTGCTAAATATGCCTGCCCCAATTCTGCTACCCAGTTTGTATAAACATTCACCAACACAGGCAAATAATCCTGAATTCCCAGGGATGTCTGTTTAAGTTTCGGCACTAATCCCCCCTGGATTAAAGAGCTTTTACCCACCCCAGATTGCCCGTGAATCACAAGTAATTTACAGCCCGAATTTCCAATCCGTTTAATCAATTTTTCTAGATCTCGATAGCGGCCTGAAGCCTCAATTTCTGAAGCAATACTTTCTTTTTGACCATCAACTTGTGCTAAAATTAACTTAGCTTGTCGCTGCGGTTGAATTCGCCCTGCTCCCACAAAAGCTCGCAATCCATACTGTTGCTCGATCGATTGTCGTTTGAGCTTGATTTCAAAGGCTGGAAGATACTGCTTTTGTTCTAAATACAGTTCTCGTAAATAGTTGAGAAGATCCAGAAAAAGTTGGGGGTCATACTCAGGAACAGTAACTGTTTTTAAGATTTCTTCTAAATTGCTAATTGCTGTTGGTAATTGCCCAAGCTTTTTGTATGACTTGGCGAGTATAAAACGTGATAAACTTTTAATATATCTAATAAGTGATTGAGCTTCTGTTAGTTCATTAGTTGATGCTAAATCATGAGAAACTTGGCTAGAATCTGGCGTTAAGATTTCTAGAGATGACTCAGCATAGTATTTTGCACTTGTCCAATCTTTCTTAGCAAAAGTTGCCTCTGCTAAAAAAGCATAATCTTGAGCCATTGCTATCAAATTATTTTCATTTTCATGATAAATCAAAAGTTTTCTAACAACTAGCTCCCATTTGTCCCAGCCCTGGACTTGGCGTAAAATTCTGCTAAAATCTAGGAGAGAACTAATATATAATCCAGGTTGTTTAAGCTGTTTGAGAACTGCCAAGGATCGATCGAGATATTCTTGAGTTTTTTGCCAACTTGGGTGGTCTTGTTGATGCCGCATTGCTTGTTGATAATAGCAAAGGGTAATTTCAGTGAGAATTTTTGCCTGATATTCTAAATCGCCAAGTTGTTGCCAAAGTTTTAAAGCTGTTTGATAATGTTCTAAGGCTGACTCTCTTAGATTATTACTTAATTGAACAGCTCCCATTAAAGATTCTAAAATTGCCTGTATTTTTGGTTCTAAGACAGGTTGATTGTTCCTTAAGTCTCGCTGAATTGCTTCTATTTGTATTTTAATTTGACTCAATGAAACACTTTTAGGGCGTTTAAATTGATTGGTAAGCCATAGGTTTGAATAAATGATAATGTAGTTTTTGAGCTTTTTGCGATCGACTCTAAATTCAGTTGTCGTCGCCCAACTTTCAAAGTCAGGGGCTACTCGCATCATTCTTGTCAAAATTTCATCATTAATCCATAGAATTAGGGAGAAATGACAATTTTTCAGAAATTCTTCCCGCACTTGATTCAGGGAACTTAAAAGGCGATCCAAATCTGTTACGGTTTCCAAACCAAACACCATTAATGCTGCTGGCATTTCTGAAGCAATTTCAGCTTGAATACGATTATATAGCGCTTGTTCTGATGGCTTCAATTCCAAGGTGCGAATTTGAACTGTAGACACTGCTTGCAAACGCTTAGCTAATCGCGATCGCAAATTGGTATAGTTACAACGAGCTAAAAACAGCTTAAAACTCCCCCCAGAGTTCTCAATCGCCCAAACAAGTTCCTCTAGGGCGTTTTGGTTATAGACTGCAATCTCTTCAGGTTGATATAATTCAGTCATGGCTGCAACTCTTGAGCTTCTGCTAAAATAGGATTAACATCAAACCATAACTCACCATCAGCGCGGTATTCAAAGACAAGACGACTACGAATCAAAATTTGATATCCGTCATCGCCACTCACCTTTTTACGCTGTTTAACTTGGCGCAATAATTCCCATTCATCATCGGAAATTGGCATTGCCATCTCATTGCGTCGCTCGTGAATTACTGCTTCTAATGTAGCACGAAGCAGAGGAAAATTTCTGCCTTTTTTAATCCAAGTATTGAGTAATCGCAATAAGTCCCGAACGTGACCACCACTAACACGACATAACCGATCTAAGCTATCAGGAGTATCGAAAATTTCGGGAATTTTTTCTAGCCTTTGATTTTCAGTTAAATCAGGAAATGCTCTTGCTAATACCATCTGTCGTAGCAGGTTTATTCCCTGTTGACAGTCGGTGCCATCTTGCAATTTTACCCGTACCATTGGTAGCACTTTCGGATCGTCATCAAATCGCTGCATCAGGTTGCCGTATTCATTGGAAAATTTCAAAGCTAAGGGCATTGTGTAGACTACATGACACCCTAGCTTGTTCAAATATTCCCCCTGATCCACAAACAGATATTCCTGCTGAGGAGTGCCAAATGGTTTCGGACGGTTGTCAAGGCGATCGAGATTATCTACAATTACAACTAAGCCTTTTTTACCCTGTTGTTTCAATTTCGCGATCGCAGGTTCTAACAGTTCCTCATTAATTGCTTTTAACAGATCAATTTTTTTTGGTCCCAGATATTCGCTAAGCTTAGCCCGCAGCCCGGAATCATTTTTTGCTTTAGCTGTAATCTTGCCAATGCCGGATGCCACCAGGGAAAATCCTTCCTGATTGCTAGCATTAATTTTTCCCACTAATGGCACATTTACCTCAGCGCTAACTTTCCCCTCAGTGCTAGCCATCACCTTACCAACCCCAGGAATCTCTCCTTCCGCAGAAAGCTCTATTTCTGTTTGCAAAACCTTCGCGACACCTCGCAGCAACCTGTTGAACGTTTTCGGTTCCTCAACTTTGAGTTGCGCGAGACTGTGGGTGACTTGTTGTGCGATCGCCAGCATAACATCAATAATGTCAACATCTGTTAATTCCAGGTTTTCGCTCGACTCAAAATAGACTACGTGGAATCCTGATTCCTCCAAATCTTTTTTCAGCCGAAATAACTCTGTAGACTTACCGCAGCCAATATGACCGGTAAATAATGCACAACTGCGATCGTCAGAAAAAATGGTAATATGATCCTTCATTTCCGAGATAATCTCACCACCTCGCACTGAAGAAAAGTCAATATAATATTTATGATCTTCGGGATTTTCTACCTTAAGAGCCCGATTGGGTTCACTGGCTTGATAAAACTTTTTTATTTCTACCATTTTGTCCTTCCCTACCTGTTATTTTTTAAGCTTTTAGGAAATAAGAGACTTGACCAATCCTTTTGTCTGACTTGATTTTAACAGGACTGACGCACATTGCAACGTAATATATTTCGTGTCATTGCGAGGAACGAAGCAATGACACATATGATCGCGTTATATGTGTCTCCTGAACTATTAATGCAACAACTCCACAATATGATGAATAATACCTATATTCTGTGTTAGCAAATAATCTAGCCGATCGCCTATCAAGCTAAAAATCAAATCATTATAGCTCATCCCATATTCCGCCAAACCCAGAGCTACCAAACTCGTCACATTTTCCGCAGGGCGTTTCAGATCCGGTTTCGGGTTAGCCTCCAAAACATAAAGTTGCCCATCCGCATCACTCCTGACATCGATCCGCACCAAACTATTCAAACTAAACTCCCAATAGATTTTCTGCGCTAACTCAATTAACTGCTGTTTGAGTTCCGGTTCGTCGGTGCCAAGCAACTTTCCGCGATCGGCAGTAATCGCCTTTTTGTCCATAGAAGTAAAGATCAGTTCATCAGCATCCAGCACCCGCTCAATCGTCGAAAAAGCAAAGGGTTTAGGATTTTTGGCAAAACACCCTTGAGCATAAGTAACATAGCCACAAACCGCCACACAAAACTCTCGTCCCGGCAGATATTTCTCAATCAAAGCAGTATTCCGAGTTGCCCGGTGAACTTCTGAAACTGCATCAGATAAACCCTCCATTTTTTCTACAAAATGAACGTGCAGCGAAGCACGTCCCGATACTGGCTTGACGATAAAAGGCCCTTGATATTCACCAAAAGCAATCGCAAAACGGTCGTGCAAATTTGGTTGAAAAATCCCTTGAGAAGGATGCCAAATCATAAACGGAGCTGTTTGTATCCCTACTGATTGTAGTTCTCGTTTAAAAGCGTGTTTATTATCTAAGATTGAACTATTTAAAGGATTGTGGCCGATATAAGGCATTCCCAACATTTCTAACAAAGCAGGAGTATGACAAACCGGGTTATAGCCTTGAACACCACCCGTATTCATCCATACTAAATGAATATTTTTTGCCTTGAGTTTTGCTGGTAAGTTCATATCATCAGGCATCACAGAGACCTGCTCAAACCCAATCTCAGTTAATGCTTGAGCGATTTCTCTGGCTACGATTTCGTAACTTTTCCAAGAGCGCGGATTATGAGTTTTATAAATCACAGAACCTGCCCGATCGCAATTTCCGCCAAAAACCACAGCAATCCGCAACTTAGTCTGCAATACTTTTAAATATTCAGGTAGTAAATCAAAGTCGTAATGCCCGGAATTCATGCCAATTGAAGTTGCAATCATCTTACTAATTTTTCCTTTTTACTTCATTATTTGTCAGCATTAGCACTAGATTTTGCTAAATATATCCCAGCCAAAACTACAGCAAAAGCTAACCAATTGAACAGACTCAAACTTTCCGCAAAGAGCATCCAAGCCAAAATAGCAGTAATCACTGGTTCCAGCAGCAGAAAAAGAGCCACAAAACCCGACGATAAGCTGCCCAGACTGTGGATCAAAAGTCCTTGGCCGAAAGCTTGGCAAACCACAGCCAGAGCGATTACAGCCAACCACCCTTGCCAAGAATAGGGGAAAATGCGATCGCCTGCAAGCAACACTAGAGGCAAAATCAACAGACTACCAATAAAACAGCGCCACATCAATATGGTTGTTGCCGGAAACTTGGTTCGCAAGTATTCTGCTATCAACAGATTTCCTGCATAAAACATCGCCGAAAAAAGAGCAGCAATATCACCAGCCAGATTGTCTCCCGCAGTTTGTAAATCATCAATTCCAATGGCAATTGCACCCACCAAAGCTACCGTCATTCCTACTAAAAATTTGTTGTCAAAACGGCGACCCAAAAGTAGCCAACCTCCCAGAGTTGTAAACAAAGGAGTTAGGTTTCGCAGTACAGTAGAATTAGCGACATTGGTCTGAGTTAGTGACCAAGCCCAGAAGCCCAAGGAAGCCGAAGAAACTATACCTACGGCTATTAATAGCAAGACATCAGGGAGAGTGTAGCCCGATCGCACTTCCAGTACATCCTCAGACATTCGGCGACGTGCAGCAGCAACACTATTCCACACTGCAAACACCACAGTTGCGATCCACAAACGGTTGAAGACTGTAGCATTCGGGCTGATTTCTCGTTCGCTCAACCTAATGAAAATTGCTGCGAAAGACACAGCCAACAGGGCCGCAGAAAGTGAAACTATCGCCCAAAAATTACCTCGATTATCAGTTGACGCTAAATCATCCTGGTTTGCCAAAATACTACTGGTATTAGGTTCAAATTTCAAAGCAGCAATTAAACCATTAGCCTCCAACTCCTCCCATTTTTTATCAATATCTTTTTCCCGAAACTCCAATTTTTTAGACATTTGTATTCTTCGTTATATCCGTTACCTAACTTTCTTCTATCCGCTAAATCCGTTACAAAATCCGCTGCCAACATCCGTTAAATCCGTTACAGAATCCGTTGCCGAACTTCCTTCTTCCTAAGATTTAATAGAAAGCCTTGCAAAAGCATCCTTCAGCATCGGTGGCAATTGGCGAATGATTTTGCCCTTCTCGCCATCTACCGCCACCAAAGTTACCTGGGCTGTCGCATATAACTCTTCACCATCAGCCGATCGAATTTCATAGTCCCAAAGCAGCCTGACACCCTCAGTGGCCATCCGCGTTTTGACAGCCACAGCTTGTCCCATCTTTGGGGCGCGGTGGTAGCGTAGCGAAAGTTCCACCACCGGCAATTCCAAGCCTTGGGCTACCCAATCAGCATACTCAATGCCAATGGATCGCAAACTTTCCACCCTAGCTTCCTCCATCCACGAAACATAAGTACCATGCCAAACTGCACCAGTGTAGTCAGTATGATGAGGATATACTCGCACCAAATATTCAAACCAGCCTCCAGAATCTATCCCAGACAGGCTTTGAATAGCACCCGCCGCTGGGAGTTTCGGTTGAGTTCGATCGTTTTCTAACACTTTACAAATCGTCCTAAAACGCTACATTTCTATAAATCATAAGTCAAAGTTCAGGCTTATGCTTAACAATAGTAACCAACTAGAGAATCAATCCCCTAGTTTAAGGCTACACAATACAACTCAACTGTTTTTACCGCTAAAACATGATAGAAAAAATTTTAGTAGCCGTGGCCGGTCGTGGTCTGTGCGAAGAGATGTTTAATATGTTGATGGACATCCCTTCCTTGCAACAAACCTCTGTCACTGTCTTGCACGTCGTGCCACCCCAAGTCACATCCGATGGTATGGCCGACAAGTTGGAAGAAGGAGGCAAGATCCTAGCACAAGCCATCCAATCTTTAAAAATAGATCCCAGCAGAGTCAATCCCCGACTCAAACAGGGAGACCCAAAAACCACAGTTTGTCAA
>JAYTZD010000286.1:0-6758 GCA_043742065.1 Oscillatoriales bacterium | reverse complement strand
ATTTTGGATTGAACTTGTTAGCCAATCTGATGTCTAAAATGTGTTCGATTCCTAGCGAAGCTTTGCTTCTCCCCCTGAATCGAGCGATTTTGGATTTTGGATTTTAGATTGAAGATCAAGAATTTTGGATTAGAAATTTAGGATTTCAGATTGACAAGTAAGAATTGCGAATGAGAAAAAAGTTTTCTCTCTTCCTTCTTCCTTCTTCCTTCTTCCTTCTTCCTTCTTCCTTCAATCCGCGATCGCGACGCCCATATTTTTAGCCGTTCCTGCCACAATTCTCATGGCAGCCTCAACATCATTAGCGTTAAGGTCGGGCATTTTCGCTTCTGCAATTTCTCGCAGTTGAGCTTGGGTAATCTGGCCCACTTGCTTGCGATTGGGTTCTCCTGAACCTTTGGCAATGCCAGCGGCTTTTTGAATCAAAACCGAAGCCGGTGGAGTTTTGAGGATAAATGTGAAACTACGGTCTTCAAAAACCGAGATTTCTACTGGAACCACGAGACCGGCCTGGTCTGCGGTTCTAGCATTGTACTCCTTGCAAAACATCATGATATTGACGCCGTGCTGACCCAATGCTGGGCCGATCGGAGGAGCTGGGTTGGCTTTTCCCGCTGTAATCGCCAACTTAATTACTGCAACAACTTTCTTTGCCATTAGTTAGTTCTGTTTCTGAACTTGATTGAACTCTAATTCTACAGGCGTATCGCGCCCAAAAATCGAGAGTAAAACTTTGAGTTTGTTTCGTTCCGGGCTAACTTCGATCACATCACCTTCAAAATCTTTGAATGGCCCGGAAAGTACCACAACGTGGTCTCCTGTCGCCATCGATATTTTGACGACTGGTTCTGATTCCTGAGCGTTTCTGAAGATCCGTTCTACTTCTGAGTGACTCAGGGGTAGCGGTTTGACGTGACCCCTACCGCGCCCGTAGCGGCGTTTTTGCTCTGCCCCGACGAAGTTAATGACGTTGGGGGTGTTTTTGATTACCTGCCAGGTATCCTCGTCCATAAACATACGGATGAGGACGTAGCCGGGAAAGATTTTTTCGTCGGACTGCCGTCTAGAACCGTCTTTACCGACTCTGATCGCCGGGGTTTGGGGAATTTCGACTTGAACGATGCGATCGGCAACATCTAAAGTTTGAATCCGCTGGTCTAAGTTTGCTTTCACCCGCTTTTCGCAGCCGGAAGCTACCTGAACAGCGTACCACCGAGCGTTCAACTCAGGTACTTCGGGGGAACCTTTCCCTGGGGTAGGTTCTGTGGAATATTCAGATTCTTCTGATCCAAAAGTCATGACCCAAACACCTGTGCTGCGCCCCAGTTGAAGAGGTTGTCCACCAAGTAGATGAGGCTTGCTGAGAGGATTACCATCAAAAGCACGGCCAAAGACTCGCTGATCAGCTCTTGCCGATTTGGCCAAACTACCTTATCGAGTTCTTCTCTCGTTTCCTTGAAAAAACCTGCCGGGTCAAACTTGGGCGCGGTTATTTCTTGAGTTCCTTGAGCTTCGTCTTTTTTCGCCACAATTGAGTCCTCTTTGCGATTTTAGATTTTAGATTTTAGATTTTAGATTGTGTGAGTGGCGATCGGGTCTCAGATTTTTTGACACTAACCACTTATGTCCAATTTCCAATCTCAAATCTAAAGCAACCACTTGACAAGCCAAACCTATCCAAGTCTAACGAACGTGCATTTGTTGATGCTATATTTTTGCGAACCGCCCACAAAAATTAATTCTACCCAAAAGCTTGTGGTTTCTGCTGTTACCAGCTAAGAATCCGGGCGCTTTCGGGCAGAATTTAAGTTTTGGTGATTCAGCGCGCCCTGGAGGACTTGAACCCCCGACATCAGGTTTTGGAGACCTGCGTTCTACCAACTGAACTAAGAGCGCACAGGTGAGGTTGCGAATATTTGCTTAACCTCTAGATTTTTATTCTAACACAGTGCGCTCGAAAATTGGAAACTTTTTTTCAAATTTCTGAATTTCCAATTTTCCACTCGATGAGAAATAGCCTGGGTGCATTTCTACAGAGAGCGATCGAACCGCTGTTTGACGCGGGTAGCTTTACCAACACGATCGCGCAGGTAGTACAGTTTTGCTCTACGGACTTTCCCGCGTCGCATCACTTGGACAGTGGCAATGCGGGGCGAGTGAATCAAAAACACCCGTTCCACACCGATGCCCTGAAACACGCGGCGAACAGTGATGGTTTCATTGATGCCACCGTTACGCATGGCAATGACGGTGCCTTCGTAGGGCTGAACCCGTTCTTTTGCGCCTTCCTTAATTCTCACGCCGACTCGCACTGTGTCGCCGACGTAAATTTCGGGGAGCACTTTGCTGAGTTCTACTTTGACTCTATTGATTTCTTCCGTCTCGATCGAGCGGATTATTTCTGCGCCTTTCATGGGATTTTCCAAAACTCACAATCCCTTATCATATATCGAACTGCCTGTTTTATGTCAAAAAGATTTTATGTTAAATACCTCTGGGGGCGAATTTCTACAACTGTTGGCGATCGCGACACTAGCCCTGTACGTCGCTGCTAATCTGGGGGCTAACGATGTTGCTAACTCGATGGGAACATCGGTAGGCTCAAAAGCGCTAACTCTGCGACAGGCAATAATTGTTGCAGGCATACTGGAGTTTGCGGGCGCGGTGCTGTTCGGGCAAGGGGTTTCCCAAACTCTAGCAACGGGAGTTGTGAATGCAGAAGTGTTCGTCGCTCAGCCGCAAGTATTTTTAATCGGGATGGTGTCAGTGTTGGCAGCTTGTGGTGTGTGGCTGCAAATCGCTACGAGTCGGGGTTTGCCGGTTTCTTCATCTCATGCGGTTGTAGGCGCGATCGCAGGTTTTAGCTCGATCGCAGCGGGGATTGGTGCTGTTGACTGGCAAACCATCGGCACTATTTCCCTGACTTGGCTGGCGACACCGGTAGCGAGTGGTGCTTTGGCTGCTCTATTTTACAGTTTGGTTAAGTATTCGATTCTCGATCAACCTGATCCTTTAGATCAGATGCGCGAGTGGATACCTTGGTTGAGTGCAGCGATGCTGAGCATATTTGGGGTTATTGTATTGCCTTCTGTGGTTGATGTTGCGTTGGTGCAGACTGGGGTTTTAGCTCAAATTCACGATCGCTTTGGCTGGAATATTCCGGTGCATGATGTGGCGATCGGGATTGGGGTTATTGGGGCGATCGTCCTTACCCAAACTAGCTGGCAAAAATTAGCATCAGCAGGAACCCCTCAAGAGGGAATAACCCCATCCTACCCACCCCAATGGGGGAATCAAGAAGCAAGAAAGCCCTTCGACTTCGCTCAGGGTACAAACTCTCCCAGTCCCCCCGTCCCCCCCTCTCTCATTGAGGAACAAATGGCACGATTTCAAGTGATCAGTGCTTGTTTTGTGGCATTTGCCCACGGTTCTAATGATGTTGGTAATGCTGTTGCACCTTTAGCTGCGATCGTCTATATCCGTCGTACAGGTTCCTTTCCCCTGAATGATTTCAGCGTTCCTCTGTGGATTTTAGTCCTCGGAGGTGTCGGAATAGTCGTCGGTTTGGCCATCTGGGGCAAAAATGTGATTGCGACAGTCGGCGAAGGCATCATTCAACTGCAACCAAGTGGGGGATTTTGTGCCGAATTAGCCACCGCTGCGACTGTATTGTTAGCATCCCACTTGGGTTTGCCAGTTTCGACATCCCACGCTTTAGTCGGTGCGGTTGTCGGAGTCGGACTTGTCAAGGGTTGGAAATCTGTACGCTGGAATACTTTGCTGTCAATCGGTTCGGCTTGGTTAGTGACAATTCCGATCGCTGCAGGTTTGGCTGCGGTCATTTTCAGTATCGCCCAAGGGATTTTAGGTTGAAAAATTGATGCCACATATTACATCCCGAAGTGGACACTTCGACTACGCTCAGTGACCACAATCTGTCCCCTGAGCGTAAGTGACCACAATCTGTCCCCTGAGCGTAGTCGAAGGGTAGAAGGGCGAGCGGATAAACCCAGCCATCAGTCAACAGTCAACTAATCCTGCTGATTGCCTTGGTTAGGGTAAACTCGTGGAGGCAAAAGTTTCCAAGCCGCAGCATCCGCACCCCAGTTGCGAAAAATCTTCACAGATGCGAAGATTTTAGCGAAACGCCAGTTGTAGTAACGTTTCCAGTCAGGAGACCACTGGGCGGTTTCATCTGCGGCTTGCAAAGCTCTGACTTCGGCTTCGAGTGCTTCAGCATGGCGTTGTAGTATAATTTCTAGTTGCACAAAGTGTTCTTCGGGCGATTCCCTCCGGGATAGCTTCGCTTCAAGCAATTTTTTAATCTCCAACTTAGCAACTACTATTAGTGTGAGCCATATTTTAGATAAAGTGACTGAAAATTGTCAGCTAATTTGCAAAGATAGTTCAGAATACGAAACGTGCAGTTAAAATTAGAGGTTATAGGTTAATGGTGCAAGACAACAAATACTCCCCAAAAGGCGATCCAGAGGATCCGAAATCCGCAGAACAAGTCCTCAGCTCAGTGATTCAGGAGCTGGATGCTTTGCATGAAAATGTCAAAGGCCAGTTAAATCAGGACATTACGCGGCTGAAAACTGAAAAAAGTCACCTGATTGACGATATTGAAGGCCTCCGAGAGCAATATCGCAAATTGCAGTCTCAGCAAATGGACTCTCTGTCTGGGCGATATATTCAGCAGCAGCAGTTGTGGCTGAAACAGTTGGCTCAAGTTTTGGCTCATAATCTGCAAGATTTGTTAGTGCAGCGGTTTAATGAACTCAGTGTTAATTCTGGACATTCTCTCAGTAGTCCAATTCCCAGTGGTGAGTTTCCGATACCGATGCCGCCAAGTAACTACGATGAACGGGCTTCTGAGTTGCTGGCTGCGCTGGATGACAGGATCGATCGCAGTTTCCAGATGCTACAACAAGATTTGAGCAGCTATGAAAGTGAATTGTCCCTGCGCCTAAACAATATGCAAACCTTGGAGCGGCAAGGGGAAGAATTGTTGCAAAATCTGGTCAACCGCATCAGGGAAGAATTGGAAGAGGAAGAAGCATATCTTGACAATCCTTTTGATGCAGAAGATTCCTATCCAGAGGAATTAACTAATTCTGTCCGTCCACAAATTATGCCTGCTACGGCTGTGGAACGCCCGGAAGCAGTTCCGCAAACCCGTCCGATACAGCCTCCTGCCACAGCGACTAAAGCACCTTCTCAAATGCAGGTAGGTTTGGTGCTGGCTTTTTCTTCAGCGGTGGTGTTGTCGATATTTAATGTTTGTTTGAGAATTCTGATTAAGAGCAGGAATCCTCGGGTTATTTTCGGCTTGTTTGAAATGCCGGGGGTGGTGACTCCGGGCTTTGGTAATTCTCTGTTGATTTTGTTGATGCGGTTGATCGTGGTGATGGCTTTGATGCCTATCTTGGCGACATTTCTTTATCCTTCTGTGTGGAAAGATATTAGGCGGTTGTTCCAGTCGGGCGATCGCGTTTTGTGGAGCAAGGTTTTAGGAAGTGCATTTTTTCTGTTTTTGTCTCAGGTTTTGATCTATTTGGCGATCGGCAATATTCCGGCCGGCATTGCGATTACAATTTTCTTTATTTATCCGATCATCACCGTACTCGGTTCTTGGGTATTGTTTGGTGCTCGCCCCAGCAAAGTCGGACTGTTCGCGATTTGCGGGATTACGGCAGGTTTGATTTTGGCTGGGTGGCCTAGTTTTGCGGCTCCGGCTCCCGACGGTGGGAATGTGGGAGTGGGAGTGACAGCCGCACTTGCTTCTGGGATTACTTTTGCCGGTTATGTATTGCTGACGCAAATGGCTGCTGGTAAGCTACACCCGATTCCTTTTAGTTTAGTTAATTTCGCCGCGATTTTTGTGTTTTCTGCCCTGAGTTTGTGGGTGCCGTTGTCACAAAATTTGGCTCCTCAGATCGATCAAAATGTTTGGTCTGGTTTGATTGTTGCAGGTATAGTTTTAGGGGTGCTGACGCTGTTTAGCTATCTCTTGAATAATTTTGCCATCCGGTATGCAGGGGCAGCCTTAGCATCAGTAATTGGCACTTTGGGGCCGGCAATGACTGCACTTTTTGGGTTTGTAATTATTAATGAGAATTTACAACCTGTAGCAATTCTTGGCATGACTGTGGTGACATTGAGTGTGGCTGCTATGAGTGTGGAGCGGATGGTAACTCCTCAAAAGAAAGCTACTTGATATCAAATCCGTTGGTATCGAAATAGTCGCCGAAATTAGGAAACGGCACTGCCGTTTCCTCTAGATCATTCCGGTGTTACCGGAATTGATATCAATCACCGCTGATATGAACCACAAGTTCCCGTGTTTGTCCCCGCTGACGATGTTCCCACAGGTAAATTCCCTGCCAAGTTCCTAGTAGTAGTTTATGATGTGCGATCGGGATTTGTTCGGAAGTATGAGTCAATGCAGTGCGAATGTGAGCGGGCATATCATCTGGGCCTTCTGCATCATGAATATAAGTTGCACTCTCCGGTACCAGTTTAGCTAAAAAGTTAGCTAAGTCCTTCAGTACATCGGGATCAGCATTTTCTTGAATCAGCAAACTGGCAGAAGTGTGACGCAAAAATAAGGTACAAAGTCCTGTGTTAATGCCGGAATTTGTTACCACATTTTCGACCTGATTGGTAATCTTACACAAAGATTTTCCAGTAGTTTTTATTTTTAATATCTGTTGGTAATGAGTCATGAGATTTTAGATTTTAGATTTTGGATTTTA
>JAYTZD010000285.1:0-14136 GCA_043742065.1 Oscillatoriales bacterium | reverse complement strand
CCACGGATAAATGCGGGGGCTTGAGGATTTTAGATTTGAGATTTTAGATTGATTCCACGGATAAATCCGGGGGCTTGTACCATCAAGAAATTCTTGGTAAATTTTCTCAATCTATGCGATATTCAACTTAACAAAATCAACGACCAATTCTAATCCTGCCTGCGTTTTCAGATTAGTAAACACAAAAGGTTTTTCCCCACGCATTTTTTTTGTATCCCGTTCCATCACACCCAAATCTGCTCCCACATAGGGTGCGAGGTCTGTTTTATTAATTACCAACAAATCGGATTTAGTAATCCCTGGCCCTCCTTTGCGGGGAATTTTGTCACCCGCTGCTACATCGATGACATAAATTGTCAAATCTACTAACTCTGGGCTAAAAGTTGCAGCTAAGTTATCGCCGCCGCTTTCGACAAAGATTAAATCTAAGTCGGTGAATTTGTGTTCTAATTGTTCGATCGCTACTAAATTGATCGAAGCATCTTCGCGGATAGCTGTGTGGGGACATCCGCCGGTTTCTACGCCCAAAATGCGATCGCTCTCCAATGCTTGACTCCGCACCAAAAACTGTGCATCTTCCTGAGTATAGATGTCATTCGTCACCACGGCAATCTTGTACTGCTGACGTAGCGACTTACACAAAGCATCAAGTAAAGCAGTTTTTCCCGAACCAACCGGGCCAGCAATTCCTACACGAAAAGCACTCATAATTATTTTAGATTTTGGATTTTAGATTTTCGATTGTCTGATTTTTAATTGCGAAATAACCGAGTTGTAGGGTGCGTCATATCGATTTTAGATTTTAGATTTTGGATTTTAGATTGTCTGATTTTTAACTACGAAATAACCGAGTTGTAGGGTGCATCAGACGGAGTTATGGAAGAATTATCTAGGCTTTGGGGTTCTGACGCACCTTACTAATTAGATGTAGGGTGTGTCAGACGGAGTTATGGAAGAATTATCGAGGGTTTGGGGTTCTGACGCACCTTACTAATTAGTAGATTATCTGATTTTTAACTCCTAAACAATCTAGTATACTGAGTTTCGTGGGCCATACTAGCTAGCGCCAATCCCCAACTACAACTAGCAAGGTCATCATCTTCTAATGTTAAAACTTCTTGCGCCGTACAGCTAATTTGCGATCGCAAATCTAGCAGTAATTGTTGACCGGCTGTTTGCCCCAGCGGAATCAGTTTCACGCCCGCACTCGCCAAGTTTGTCGCCCAACTGTACAAATATCCTAACACGGCCGCTTCCTCTTCAATCTGCCAACAAGCGGCCGCAATGCCAAAGCCGATCGCAAAATTGCATTGATGTCCACCAGATTCCACGAATTCCTGTACAATTGTCATTGATGGAGTCGGTATGGGCGTTAGCGAAGCCCTCGAAGAGGATCGCAAATCCAGCAGCAATCGCATCAAAGTTCGTCCCATTTGCCAACTTTGCGATCGCAATTCTTCAGTTTCCTTCGTCGCCGTCGCCCACGCATTCCAGTAACACAAAGCTTTTAACTCCCCCATCTTCGCAGCCCTAAAAGCCCGTACCGCCACAGCAGCTTCTACTCGAATCGCCCCGAATTGCAGCGAATCTTGCAACCAATGTCTCAAAGTGACTTCATTGGCGATCGCACCCGTTTCTACTAAACTTTCGATCCCTTCAGAATAACTATAAGCCCCCACAGGTACAAAAGCTAGCTGCAATAAACATAAAAGTTGATTGTTGACAGTTGACTGTTGACTGTTCACTTCTTCAATCATCGGGGTGGGAGTAAATCTAAAATCTAAAATCTAAAATCTAAAATCAAATTAATGACTGTGCCCGTAAGCCCCAGTTTCTGGCTGAAATGGCACAGTTTCTGCTGTTACTTCCAAACCCATTTTTTCGAGCATTCCCTGCAAAACAGCATCGGGAGAAAACCTTAAATAATTATCAGTAACTTCTAAAGCTACGTGGCGGTTCCCCAAATGATACGCCGCCCGCATCAGTAGCAGCGGAGTCGATGCCCGTACCGTCAGCACCGATTCAGCTTTTGCTGTCACCAATACCAAACAGCTACCATCTTCTGACTGCAACAAATCCCGATCGCGCAAAACTGTGCCTCTAGGCAGATGTAAGTTTACCACTTCCCCGGTATCTGTTTCAAACCGATGACGACTGCGAGTGCGATCGTCCGCAGTCATCGGTAACGTAAAACTGACAATAACATCAGGATTTGCCAGCAAATGTTTTGTGAAAGTTATCATCTTTCTTCGCTAATAGAGGAATGGCGAATGGCGAATGGGAATGGCGAGTTGGAACCAACAAATTCCCCATTCCCAATTCCCAATTCCCAATTCCCCATTCCCCATTCCCCATTCCCCATTTCCAATAACCAATTCCCCATTCCCCATTCCCAAAAACTATTGATTTCCAGCTTGTTGTAACCGCAGCAACTCCGCTTGAATTTGGGCTTTGACAGCCGGATTAGCTTGCTGAAGCAGAGTGATTTGGTTGAAACGACCAATTGTCAATTTATTACTTTCTATAATCTTTTTAGCTTGGTCACAATAATTTACCGCCACGCCACGAATATTTCCAGACAGCTTATTGATTCCCTGAGCTTCGTTACATAATACTCTCGGAACCTGTCCGCCCGCCATGCCTTTAATTTCTCTAAAAGCTGCCTCACGTCTGGGCTCCATTGCCAATACAGCACGAGCGTAATTACTAATCTCCTGGCTGTTAATCTCTTGAGCTTGGGCAGTGTCGCCAAACACCGGCATTGCGGAATTGGCGTACAAACCAGGAGCCCATCCGCTAGCCAAAGCTGCTGCAGAAATAATGCTAGCAACCAGGGATTGCCGGAGGATTTGGTTAAATTTAAATTTAGAGGTGTTCAGTAAGGTGTTCATGGTCGTTGGTTATTGCTTGCGTGGAGATAAAAATGATACAGCGCTGGAGGCTCAATCTTTTTGAATAATTTGGTGGTAAGAAAGTTCCTGCCGATCAGACAATCTTTTATTTAAGCAGGATGGTTCAGGATTGTCGGATGCCGATCGCACTTATCTGGATACTACAGACATATATATTGATGCTTCGCGTATCTGGTCGATCGCCATCGGCACAGAAGATGTGCTCGATTTGACAGTTAATATTTTTTTGACTCTATCACATATTTTAACATTGTTTAGAACTTCAAAAAGCTTAAATTTTGGCAATCATTTTAACTAGAGAAAATTCTGGATTTTTCTCTAGCAAGAAATCTTAATTTATAAAGTTTAAATAAATCTTAAATTACTTGACATAATTAGCGATCGCCTGATCAAATACTCTCTAGACAAGTCCGCCTCAATAGTATCAGTGCGGTTGTGTTTGGCGATCGGGGAGTCGCCGAGATCGATCAAGTGCCTGACAAATTAGTCATCATCATCTTCCATCTGCCACTGTCGCCAAATTTCAAAGCCATTAAACCCCCTGTATTGGAGGTAATTCAAGACTTTACCCTTAGTTTTTGGATCTACCTTATCCCAAGCATCAATCTTGTATTTCCGCATGACTTTGGCTTTCAATTCGGCAAGTTTTTCCGCTGCGGACTCCACATTTTCAGCAGATTCTGACTCCCAAACTTCCTCGAATAAGTCGCTGGAAATTCCTTTTTGCAAGCACTTTCGCTTGATGGCAGACTTCCCGTATTTGCCTGCGGCAGAAGCGATCGAATTTGCCACCAAGCGAGTATCGGACTGATAGCCCCGGTCTTGAATTTGCGCGATCGCCTCCAACATTTGTTCATTGCCAAAACCTTTCTCTTGCCCCTTTTTGCGAAGTTCAGAGGCGCTGTAGTCTTTGCGAGACAAGAGAAAATAGAAATAGTCAAGACAGTTCATCAGTTAAAATCGAAGGGTTGCGCGCAAATACTTATAGAGTGAATGCTAAATCCAGTCGCCTTGCCATCGGCCGACTGCATCGCGTTCGCTACTATTCTTCTGAATCCTCTTCAGTATCTGCTACTACATCAGATCTGTCCATGTCGATCTGAATCAAGCGAATGTGCTTGTATCCAAGTTTAATTTCAAACTCGTCTCCAGGCTTTAATCCCATTTCTTGGGTATAATTCGCGCCGATCACGATCGAACCATTCTTGTGAACGCTAGCTCGATAACTGGCTTCTCGTCCGCGTCCGTCAGCTTTCGACTTCTCTAGCTCAATTCCCTTAGCAGCTAATACTGCATCGTAAAACTCAGCCAAATTAATCCGAGTTTCTCCACTCTTGCTCACTGTGAAGTAGCCGCAGAGCTTTGCCAGTTCTCTTCGTGGCAAATCACTGCCTTTGATTTTCTGAAGCAGACCTTTTCCTGTTAAGGGTGCTGTAGCTGTTTCTGCCATTGACTGGACCTCGCTTTTTGGACTATTGTTATATCAATTACAACACATTAGATGAACTTTGTTTGACTGTCAATACTAAGAATTCTAAATATATAAAATTCTGGATTAATTTCTGCGGTCTCAAGGTCGGGGTTCAAAGTAAGGATAATCTAAAAAGTAAACCCGATCGCTGGAAATACCTAGAGCCGGTAGCAGTAAATCTGTGGAAAAACGATCGCGCAACAGCCTCACAGAAGAGTGCAAAATATTGGCCATAGCATAAATTAGCAGCCGTTCCTGGCATTAACTTTTGCCAGATCAACTAGGCCCACCAGCGTCTTTTTCCGGTCGGGCCTGTCGATCGGGTCAAAAAAATTGTACATTTCAACAGCGGATAGAGGGAGCCAGAAAAGCCGAATATTACCAAAGATAAACGATCGATTACCGCACTTTTTGCAACTTTTGCAGCGATTGCCAATCGCGAATTGCCACCTCTGACCACAGCCAGTTTTTCGCAAGGGCATCCGGCGCAAAACTCAGCGGATCGCCGGCAAGAGCTTGCCCACGAAATTCGTGAGCTTTAGTCAAACGAGCTGCTTGCTGTTGTGGTGTCATGTTGGGAATAGGTTTTGCCATCACCATTGCCAAACCAGCAGTCGCAGTTAAAATATGCTTACCCGCTTGCACAGAGCGCGAAGAATTTGGTTGGCTAGACAGCGGTGCGATGTAGGCAATCACTTCTGTCCACACTTGATCGGCCCGAACTAAATTACCTTCAGCATAATAAGCAAAACCTAAAGCATTCCGATACTTAAGCGAATCTCGACGCCCGTTGACAGCGATTTCCCAGGAACGCCTCGCGTCGTTAACACTATATTTTTTGTTGCCGGTTTGTTGAAATTGCCAAGCCAAACGACCTTTGAGAAAATTAACTTCCGGGTGGTCGATCGCAGATTTTGGCACAGCTTGCAGAGCACCTTCTGCCTCTGATAGTGCGACTCGATCCAGCAATGCTTCTGTTGCTTTAAGACCAGCCCAAATCTCGCCAGCCTGAAAGTTGTTCACGGCGATCACCATTACTTTCGCAGTCTGGGCTTGTTCAAGATTCACCGGCTGTAGTTGTAGATAGCCTTGCGAAATAGGAGTCCGTACCGCAGGCAATAACTCTTCCGGTTTTGAATTGCTGCTTTGCAACTGTCGCCATCCCAAAAAACCAGCGCTCAAAGCGACAGGTAACAAACAAAGCGCCACAGTCAGAGCTTTTTTCAATCCAGATTTTTTGACTGGTTTATGAATAACTACTGCGCTGCGAGTTATGGGAGTAGCAGCAACTAGAGATCCAGGAGTAGAAAAGGGGGTTGTTGGTGTCGGAACTTGGGACGATGGATTTACAGTCGATAGTGGAGAATTTTGCCCAGCCCCATTCCTTTGCCCTTCTAATTGAGCTGGCCAATACTTCTTGACTTCATCAACATTCTCTGCTTCCTGTTCAAGAGTAGCGGAATTCCTCGTCTTCAATTCTGTACCTCCCATCAGTGCCTGCGTTCCCGACGCTAAGGGTTTGTTAGTCAGCAGAGAGTCTCCTGTCGCATTTTGAGTAGAACTAGCAGTCAGATGGCCGTCAAATTCCGGGTGTTGGTAGAGAATCGGCAAAGCCCAGTATAACTGATGAGAACCGTAGGCAGTAATCAGTCCGGCTCTAGCGCGGCTCAGGCTCAGATCCACTGCATAGCCTTGATTTAGATTGCGGTAAAACAGTCGCGTCAGAGTCAAAGCCACATCGTCGGGGATACTTTCTGCCATTGCTAGCACCGCTGGAATCCCCCGTTTGACCAAAGCTTCGGTTAAATTGCGTTCCGGGCTGTCTTCTGCGAGGTCTGATGGATCGCCGTAGGCCCCGCGACAGGAATTAAATACGGCCATTTGAATGCCGTTGTTGACGAGTAAGCCCGCTAAGTCATCGCCACTTAAAGTTTCAGTTAAGCCGGTGCGGCTGCTGACTAGATAAAGTTCGCCACCTCTAGAACCCAAGTTGCTGTGTCCTGCGTAGTGCAACACTTGGTAGTGGCCTTGTTCTAGGGCTTGGGTCAACTGTTCTCGATCGGGCTGTTCGAGAATTGTCAGTTGAATTTCCGGCGCGTGCGGATTATTTTTGAGCGGGTTGGCGGTGCGGTTTTGGAGTTCTTGTTGCAGGTGAAACACTTCTCGCTTGAGTTGCAAGCTGTCCCGATCGCTCGGAGATGCAATCACCATTAAAATCCTTAATAAGCCACTACTGGGGATAATACGAGTGGGCTTTAACAGGCTTGTACCCGTGTGATAGCGGGAGAACACGACATCAGTACCCGTTGCCAAAGGGCGATCGTCCGCGTGTAGAACCTCCCACGGCAACCGTGGCAACCGTCGGTCTTTGAGTCCCAGACGCAGTTGCAGCACTTCTCGGCGGTGCTGGGCGATGCTTTGAGCACAATTCCAGCTATCCCGCAAGCGCCCTTGAAACAGCCCACTGTGTAATTGTTGCCCCAGGGCCACTAAATTTGGGGCTTGATGTTTGCTCGATCGCGACAACACACGACTAGCCTTGCCCTCAAACACACCCATCAAAGGATCATTCATCAATTTGGCAGACTGATCCAACCATTGGTCGATCGGCCAGCGAACTTGTTGTTCTGCTAAAGGCACACCGGGTGCAACCTTTTCTGTCCGCACTAAATATTCGTCATCCCCAACAGGAGTGACAGACAATCTAAATTCTTGGCTCACCGATTTCATCCCCTCCCCCCGTCAATTTTGAATTTGCCTAGGTTTTTGCTGCTAATAGCAATAGGCAAACTTATTTTTACTCTTTCAATCAAAGTTTCTGAATGCGTGTCCCCCCATTGGGCGTCCGCTTGGTTACGAGATAATTGTTCAAACACTTTGAAGATATAAAAGTTGTACTTTAATAACAGTTTATTAGTTTTTCTTACCAAGCGGCTCCTTGAAACCTTACTTAGCTTAAATTTTGCTGTTTTTGACATTTTGCACCTCTACCACAGACCCCTTTACATTGGAGGAGAACTCAAGTTTCTCATTGCATAGTGAAGTAAACTTTAGAGCACTTCACCAGCCGGATCGTTAGTTCTTATTAAAATCTCTTCTACTCTCGATCGCCTGTTTCAGGGTAATCTGGTGGCAAAGTTGAAGTAATTTTTTTTTGAGGTGGCGACAGCTTGCTCAGCCGTCAATCGATTTTCGATTTTGGATTTTCGATTTTGGATTGATTCCACAGATAAATCCGGGGGTTTGAGGATTTTCGATTTTCGATTTTGGATTGATTCCACGGATAAATCCGGGGGCTTGTACCATCAGAAAATTCTTGGTCACCGCTTATCCTCTACCATCTACCCTCCATCCCGCATCTCAATAGTGTGTCAATTAGTTAATTGGTCAAGCGACTGGGGATTTGGGATTTTCGTGAGGCTCAGTCCAACGACTTGAGATTTTAGATTGGAAAATCGAATAATTGACGCCACTGATAAATTCATGGGCTGATTATCCGATCAACAGGTCACTTTAATTAACCTACAATCAGCTTGTTTTAGATCCCCGATTTCTTCAAAAAGTCTGGTTCTATATATTTTATTTTATTTATCTAAAAATCTATACTAAATCAAAAAATATCACTATAGCGGTTCTCAAAAAAGTGAGTTATGCCCTAGACCTAATGGCAGCTCATGTTACCGAGAAAGGTTATAACTTTATTTGATCCGCTTCTTGAGAATTTTTACTAATACAGGCTAATCTGCCCCCTTTTTTTTTAATATGCCCAAATAAAAAATAGCCCGATCGGGCAGAACAACGATCGGCTAATTTAACCTCTGAAATTAAAAATAAATTTTTGCATAAATGAACTAAATAAAATAATCAATAATTGTCGGGAACCAAAAATCAAACTCTCAAGTCTAGTTCAATAGAGTTCAGCCCCAGCCGGAATTTTTAAGATCTGGCATTATGGTCAAGAGATTGTGATCGAGGGATTGTGGCAAAACCTTAATCCACCGCTGCTAAATCTCAAAAAAAACAAGATAAATTTAGGGAGCTGAGTGTCTGGGGTCGTTATGGGTTGTGGGTTGTACGTTACAAGTGTAAATTCAGCGAGTTTTCTTGTGGAAACTACGCAGAATATTTAAAATCAGGGTGTTGATCTGCGGAAATTACGCAGGTATCTAACTCAACATACCGTCAGTATGAAGTAAGAAGTTGTTTCTTCTACCTCACGCTTTCGGAAACAACAATTCCAATAAATCAACCTACCTAGAAAAACAAAACACTCAGAACTCCGACTTTTTTAAGAAGTTAGAGATCAAATGTAAGAGGATTTGACGTTTAATTAGGTTGAGTTACTGAAAACTAACACTTTGTAGGAAACATCAAACATGAAAGAACTGATCTTAGGCGAAGATGCCAAATCTGCGAGTCTATTTGACGACAGACCCGAAGAAGGTGGCATCGTTGATAGTGGCGACTCAATCGTAGGCACCGATCGCGATGACGAAATTTCTGCCACAACTGCTAAGCGGATATTCGGCAAAAAAAACAAAGACAAAATCAAAGGCAGCAGTGGCAAAGATACAATCTACGGCGGCAAAGGTGACGACATTTGCGACGGCGGCGATGGCGACGATGAAGTCAGAGGCGATCAGGGCAATGATACCGTCTACGGCGGCAAAGGCAATGATACCGTCTACGGCGGCAAAGATGAAGATCAGGTCAGGGGCGGTAAAGGCAACGATAACGTCAGCGGTGACGAAGGCAACGACACCTGCATGGGTGACGAAGGCAACGACACCGTTAGCGGTGGCGCTGGCAACGATACCGTCATCGGCGGCAAAGGCAACGACACCTGCATGGGTGACGACGGCGATGACAGCGTTGTTGGTGGAGAAGGCGACGACAGCGTTGTTGGTGGCGAAGGCAAGGATACCGTCATCGGCGGTGCCGGCAAAGACACTTGCATAGGTGGTGACGGCGACGACAGCGTTGTTGGTGGCGCTGACGACGACACCCTCATCGGCGGTGCCGGCAACGACGTTTGTATGGGTGACGACGGCGACGACAGCGTTGTTGGTGGCGGTGGTGACGACACCGTGATGGGCGGTGCCGGAAAGGATACGCTCGTTGCTGGCGACGGCAATGACATGGTAGACGGCGGCGACGGTGACGACAGCGTTGTCGGCGGCGGCAACGGTGACGATACACTGATGGGCAGTGGAGGCAACGATACGATCGTCGGCGGTACTGGCAACCATACCTGTGTCGGCGGTGCTGGAGATGACGTTTTTGTGATCAGCGATCGCAATTCCGGCCCAAATTCAGTCATCAGTGACTTCACAGTAAATGACAAGTTTCTGATATCCGGTAGCTTGAACTTCAGCAGTTTCTCCTTTGTCCAAGTTGGCGTCAATACCGAAATTCGCGGCAGCAGTAACTTTGTACTCGCGCTATTGTTGAATGTCAACGCAAGCATTTTGAAAGCTGGCAACTTTTTGGGAATTGATGTTCCTGCCAACTTCAACAATCAGGTAACAACTCCAACCCCGGTTGCAGTCCTTCCGGTAACAACTCCAACCCCGGTAACAACTCCAACCCCTGTTACCACCAACATTATTGACAAAACTGGCAGTACAGCTCCTCAAGTTATTGTCGGCAATCCATCCCTGGATAACGACATTAAAGGCGGCGACGGCGGCGATACGATTACTGGTGGTAAAAACAAAGACAAGATAAAAGGAGGGAAGAGTAAAAACAAAATTAAAGGCGAGGAAGGCGATGACATCATCGAAGCTGGCGACGGCGGCGATGACATCGAAGGTGGCATAGGCAACGACCAAGTAATTGGCGGTGCTGGGGATGACACATTAAGCGGAAATGAGGGAGATGACGAAATCGAAGGTGGCGAAGGCAAAAACACTATGACTGGTGGTGGTGGGAAGACCAAGTATTTCTACAGAAAATCCCGCGCAGGTAGCATCAAAGTTGAAGACGCCGACTTAATTACTGACTTTAAAGATGACGATCTTTTAGACTTCTCTAACGCTGCTTTTGGTATCAACGCTGCAAGCTTGACCCGAATTGAGATTAATGCTACTTCTACTTTTGGAAGCATCGGCAGCGGTAATTTACTTGACTTCAGCGCCGATATCAGCGTTACCAGCATTGCAACTTTGCAAGCGCGGTTTACAGCTTTGGGCGGCGATAGCGAAAGACCTACTTTCTGTCAGTTTACAGATCAAGCTACTGGCCGTATGGTGCTGGTATTTGCCGTTGGGATTAGCTTTGAAGTTGTAGCTAGTTTCTCGTTCTCGGTGAAATTTAGCTTCAAAGTCAGTAACTTTGTGTTCACTGGCCCGCCGCTAAATCTTCCTGTCGGTACTCCCGGCGCTGACAATGTGAATTTCGCCACTTCTCCAGCGGGAATTAAATTCGATGGTTTGGCCGGCAATGACAACATCATCGGTAGCAATTATGCCGATCGCATCAACGGCGGTGATGGCGATGATACCATTACTGGCAGTCTGGGTGTCGATGTCCTAAATGGCGGTAGTGGTGCTGATATCTTTGCTTACAGGACAATCCAAGAAGGTGGCGATAAAATTTCTGACTTTAAGTCAGGAACTGATAAATTCCAATTTGTCACCAGCGCTTTCGGCAATTTGACTACTACGAACTTTGATGGTGTTAGCGGTAGTGCTCCTGATATTACTGGCAAAGAGTTGGTGATTTTCACCGGCGGTACCTATGCCAGTGTAGAAGCTGCACAAGCTAAGGCGATTGGAAGTTCTACCACTCCTGGTTTCTTCGTATTTACGAATGCTGCAAACGAGAGTGTGTTGGTATTTGACTCGAACGGTACTTTACCAAATGGTTCTACCACTGTGGCGACTTTGGGTACTGCTGCTGGCAATTTGGGAACGGCGGACTTTGTATTCACAGGTGCTCTTGGTTCTGTAACTCCTCCACTTCCTGGTAATAACAGTATTGTTGACTTAAATGCTGCGAACAATACTTACCCGACAAGTGGCATTAACAACTTCGGTTCCGGCGCAGGCGGTTACAACTTCAGCACTCCTGTCCTATTCACAGGCAATGGTAGTGCTAACACTGTAATTGGTACACCATTTGCTGACAGGCTCGAAGGTGGTGGCGGTGCTGATATTCTCACTGGCGGTTCCGGTGCGGATCTGTTTATTTACAAGGTTCCTGGTGAAGGTGGTGATACAATTACCGACTTTGCTTCTGGGGTTGACAAATTGCAGTTCGTTAGCGGTGCTTTCGGCAATTTGACTACTACGAACTTTGATGGTGTTAGCGGTAGTGCTCCTGATATTACTGGCAAAGAGTTGGTGATTTTCACTGGCGCTACTTATACCAGTGTAGAAGCTGCTCAGCTTAAGGCAACTGGAAGTTCTACTACTCCTGGTTTCTTCGTATTCAAGAATGCTTCCAACGAGACAGTGTTGGTGTTTGACTCCAACGGTACTGCACCGAATGGTTCTACTACCGTTGCTAACTTTGGTACTGCTGCTGTTAGTTTGGGAACATCGGACTTTGTGTTCACAGGCCCTCTTGGCACTATCACTCCTCCACTTGCGGCTAGTAGCATCGTCGATTTAGTTGCGAGTCCGGGTACTTTCCCGACAAGTGGCATTAACAACTTCGGTTCAGGTGTTGGCGGTTACAACTTCAGCACTCCTGTCCTATTCACAGGCAATGGCAGTGCAAACACCGTGATTGGTACTCCGTTTGCTGACAGGATCGAAGGCGGTGGCGGTGCTGACATTCTCACTGGCGGTTCCGGTGCAGATTTGTTTATTTACAAAGCTCCAGTTGAAGGTGGTGATACAATTACCGACTTTACCACTGGGGTTGACAAATTGCAGTTCAGCGCCAACGCTTTTGGCAATTTAACTACTACTAACTTTGATGGTGTTAGCGGTAGTGCTCCTGATGTTACTGGCAAAGAGTTGGTGATTTTCACCGGCGGAACTTATGCCACTGTACAAGATGCTCAGCTTAAGGCGACTGGAAGTTCTACCACTCCTGGTTTCTTCGTCTTTACGAATGCTGCGAACGAGACAGTATTGGTATTTGACTCCAACGGTACAACAACGGGTGGTTCTACTACCGTTGCTAACTTTGGTACTGCTGCTGTTAGTTTGGGAACATCGGACTTTGTGTTCACAGGTCCTCTTGGCACTATCACTCCTCCACCTGCTGCTAGTAGCATTGTCGATTTAATTGCAAATCCGGGTACTTTCCCAGCAAGTGGCGTTAACAACTTCGGTTCCGGCGTTGGCGGTTACAACTTCAGCACTCCTGTCCTATTCACAGGAAATTCCACTTCCAATAATGTCACCGGTACAGACTTTGCCGACATCCTTAATGGCGGTTCTGGTGCTGACATTTTCGACGGTGGCGCTGGTAACGATAGTCTCTTCGGCGGCCCTGGTAACGACACTCTCAACGGCGGTGTCGGGAATGACACTTTAATCGGCGGTTTGGGAACCAATGTTCTCAACGGCGGTGCTGGTTTGGACGTGTTCGTGTTCACCGGAACTACTGCTGGCGGCGGAGATTTAATTACCAATTACAGCATTGCTGATGATGTAATTAACCTCGACAAAACTGGTTTCGCAGCGTTGACAACCGGCGCTGGGCTGTTAGGTTCGAGTTTCTACAAGTACAGCAGTACAGTTTCTGTCTCTGTAACGACAGTTGAGTTGAGTTTAACCGGGCCTTCGATCATGGCTATCTTTGACGGTTTATCTACTAAGCTGTATTACGATAGCAACGGTTCTACTCCTGGTGGTAGCAACTTGTTTGCAACTGTGGATGTCAACTTGGGAGTTTCGGGCAATTCTGAATTGTTCTTGTTCTAAGTTGATGTGAGTTGACTTATCGGTTAGTGAGGGTTGGTTTGTTTCTACCCTTCACTAACGATAAATCTCTCTAGAAAAAACCGCTCCTACAGCATATTGTTTGCTTGTAGGGGCGGTTTTTTCATGATTAGGACTTATACCTACCCGATGTTTGGAATAAGGCTTTGAGATTATGATGCACTTACAAATTATAAAAACAGACTACCCGCAGAAGCAAGTATCATAGCCAATCCCGCAAAATTAGTTCTACAGTCTGTTTTAAACCAGGCAGATCTCGCTCTATTACACCCCATACTCGATTTAAATTTACCTTTAAATAATCGTGAATCAAAACATCTCGAAATCCCGCTATCTGTTGCCACTGAACCTCTGGATGTGCAACCCTCAATTCAGCAGATAATCGCTTGGTTGCTTCCCCGATAATTTCAAAATTTCTAATTACTGCATCTTGAACCATAACCGTTTGCATAAACGATTCCCTACCATCAACAGTATAAGAATTAATCCGCTCAATACATTCTTTAATATTGCTTAAATAGAGACGGTCATCTTTCATAACAGGACCGCTTCTCGTAACACTTGTTCTCGAATCGCCTCATGCAAATTGTCCGATTCTGCCACATCTACTGAACATCCTAGCAATTCTTGCCATGCTTGAATTAGAGCAATATAATCTAATAATGTGCGTTCTGGTTCCAATTCTACTAAAAAATCCACATCACTATCTGCTGTGGCTTCACCCCTCGCAACGGAACCAAAAACACGCACATTTAAGGCACCATGCTGAGTAGCAATTCTCAGAATATCGTCTCGCTTGGACTTCAGCAATTCATCAACTCTCATAAGCCACTCCCTGAAAATTCCCGGAATTATC
>JAYTZD010000284.1:0-6766 GCA_043742065.1 Oscillatoriales bacterium | reverse complement strand
AATCGTGGGTAATATTAATTCCGATGCTACGGGATTTATCAAATATCCGCATGATGGCCGCTTCTTAAATTTAAAATTTAAATTCCTGTTAATAGGCTATAAGTGCCGTATTTTTTGTTATGGTTCCCTTGTCAGCTACACAAAATTTTTATAGGTTTAAATGTGGTTAAGAGTCAATTTAAACAAGCAACCCCGCAAGCGTTTGAGGAATTCACAGCAAATTCGATTGCTAGTAGCGCTTTTGGCAGCTTTTTGGTTTAGTTATCAACATCTCAAGGCCGAATTTCAAAGACCCCAAGCTTTGTTAGTTTTGGGTGGGGCTACGGAACGGGAGGTGTTTGCAGCTAATTTTGCTCGTAAACATCCAGGTTTACCAATTTGGGTTTCTTCTGGGAGCAATCCTGAGTTCGCTGAATGGGTGTTTTCTGAGGCGGGCATTAAGTCCGATCGCGTCCACTTGGATTACAGGGCGGTGGATACTGTGACCAACTTTACCACATTGGTAGATGAATTGCGCGATCGGGGAATTGATAGCTTGTATCTGATTACCTCTGACGACCACATGAGACGAGCTCAGATTATCGGAGAGATTGTTTTCGGTAGTAGAGGGATTAGTTTCAAGCCTGTGGCCGTTCCTTCCGGTCGAGAACCCGAACCGATGCAAAAAGCAGTTCGCGACGGTGTGAGGGCGATTGTTTGGCTGACTACTGGTTATACGGGCGCTAATTTCAGTCAACCAACAATTAAATAAACAAAGAAACTACGACCAAGAAATTCTTCATGGTACAAGCCCCCGGATTTATCCGTGGAATCAATCCCAAATCGAAAATCGAAAATCCTCAAGCCCCCGCATTTATCCGTGGGGTCAATCTAAAATCTAAAATCTAAAATCTAAAATCGAATGACTTATATTTGAGGCATTGGGTTCTGAGCTACAATAGAAACTAGATCAATTTAGACTCATACAAAAACATATGTCTCAATCAATCGCGCCAGTTTTGACAGACCAACAAATTGATGATTCACCCACATTAACCTTTGAAGAATACCGAGTTTATCAAGGAGAACCTGATGTACAATATGAACTGTACAAAGGCAAATTAATCGCCATGCCAACAGCAACAGTTTTACACATCAAAATTTGTGAATATTTAGTTTACAAGTTGCAGCGTTACCTAGCTGCTCACAATCTTGACTTAGTAGTAAAAACTGGTCTGGGAGTAAGAACAGATGAAAATAAGTCTCGGATTCCCGATGTAGTTGTCTGCACTCAAAGTCTGTTAGAACAAGCTGCTGCTAGACCCGGTGCAGGTATCCTCGATTTTGATGAAAAGCCGTTATTAGTGATAGAGGTAGTTAGTGGAGATTACCGTGAAGATTACGTGATTAAACGAGTGGAGTATAACTTAGCTGATGTTCCGGAATATTGGATAGCCGATCCGAAGCAGAATAAGGAAAAGCTGCGGGTTTTAGCATTTCCAGAAGATGACGATATTTACGAAGAGAATGATTATTTTCCGGGGCGAGAAATCGCATCTGTAGTGTTTCCAAATTTGATTTTAGCGGTCAGTGAAATACTATCTCCGCCATTGGTGGAGGAGTTAATTAAGGCAGAACAAGCTCAATTGCAGAAAGCTGAAAGGTTGGCGGCGAGGTTGCGGGAGTTAGGAGTAGACCCTGATACTATCTAGGATATTCGATGAAGTACGCGCGTGCGAAGCTATCCCGTTCCCCGTAGGGGTTCCCGAAGGGTAGGGAATCGCCCTTCAGCTATCTCAATCATCTAATAACAAGTCGCGTAGGAAATAAAAGCGATCGCTCTTAGTATCACTTCCCTTTTCTCGCCCTAAGTAACCTGTCAGCGGTGAAGAAAGTTCTATAGTCAAATCTTTGACTGATTCGTATGTTAACTTAGAATCAGTGGCAAATTTAGCATTGTATTGAACTTTAATCTCAACAACTGTTGGAAAGTCGCTATCAGAATCGCAAAGTTGTTTAACTGCTTGTATGATTTGCGAACGTAGCCTAATTTGTTTTTCAATTTTATCAAGATAATCCTTGATTCTGTCGTCAATTAGCCCGGTTTCTAAATGTGGCTTGAGTTCAACTAAGTTGACAGCACCTGGATATTTAGCGTTCAACTCAACTAGCTTCTGTAAAGTCATGGCATTGATAATACTAATTTTCCATTCTTTTGCTGCTTTCAACATATCCCGCGAAGGATTACCAGGGCCGATAACCAACTTGGTAGATCCTAAAAATTTATCCGCACCTAAGTGCATTCCTCCCAGTTTAATTAATTCCTCAGCCGTTCCGCTAGGGATCAGCCTACCTGCTTTACACTCACAAACTAAGGGATATGGTTTCGAGCAAAATAAATCCAAACCACCAGCACCGCCTTTGTAAGCATTCTCAATCTTGAATCCTAAGAATTCAAGGCTTTGACGTGCGATATTCTCAAAATCTGTGCCTGCTTGATAGTTGCTTTTTTTTTCTTCTAGTTCTATGCTGCGATCGCCCAAAGCTGCTATAGTTTTTATCCAAGCTAAATCGGGTTGAATTGGCTTTACAGGCTTCTCGCTACTCCATCCTAGAAATATTTTGATTTCGGTGTCTAGTTGTTTGGCGTTTGGGTTGGTTTTTGATAAATGCACGATCGCACTTTGCAACTCTTCCAATTCTGGATGTTCGGGTGGCTCTAGTTTTTCCAGTTGTTGACGGCGTTTAGCAAAGATAGTATCGCTCAACACAGGCATGGAATCGGTAACAGTTAGAGATTTCGGCAAAGATACAAAATTGCCGCTAGATTGGACTGGCATTTCCAGCGGCTGAGGCAGCAAATAAACCCGCAGGTAAGCTACAAAAATATAAGGACGCTGCTGGAGAATTTGCTGTAATGCCTCTGTTTTCCAGACTGTTAATCGCGACAAAGCCTCTAATGATTCAGGATCGTTGAGTATTTGACATAATTCGCATCTAGCCCAAGCTTTTATCAAAACCGTCTCAGAATTTAACTGAGCAAGTGCGTTTTTAGCAATTGGTAAAAAACTCCACCTATAATATTGCTCGTGTGGTGGCAAATTAATCGAGATATTGGCTGGATATAGGGCAAATGACCGACCAGGCTCGATGAATATTCGAGGCCTGGCGGCAATCACTCGCCCTTCGATTAAGGCTTTCACATCTGGCGCAGGTAACTGCAAAGCCGTATCAACAAAAACAGAATAACTCATCCACTTATTGACCTAATAAATTATCAAGTGCTTCGTCGAGGTTGTTAATTTCCGTTGTATCAGGTATGAAGGTAATTTCAGCCATCTCACATTCATCAAGTTCAGCCATCTCATCTTCATCAAACAACCTATCAGGAATCTGATCCCACGGATCGCTAAACAACCCATCAGGAATCTGACCCGACGGATCGCTGAGAATTTCATTAATTATATAATTTTCAGTTGCCAGGTTTTTCTGAACAATAAACTGTTGTATTTGGTCTTCGGTTATTTCGTAATCTTCGCGAGCCTTACTAACAAAATAAATTGCTAATAAAGGCTTGATATCTTCACTTGTAAGCTTGACAAATTCTCCACCGAGTTCTTGAGAAAGAAGTTTGTCTAAACACTGTTTTCCTACACTATTCTGTTTAACATCTTTAGAACGAACTAAACAACCGCGAGTCATATCAAACTTTTGATAATTAATTAATCGCTTTAAGGCAGCAGTCACAAATTTTGTGACAGATTCTTGAATAACTGCTACTACTATCTTGACAGACTTTCCATTTTCTTGACCTCGAATTCTAAAGTGGAGATAACCTCTGTCTGCTGCTCTAGTTTTTACCTTTTCAATTTCCTCAACTTGCACTCCCTCCAAAATCTTGCCTTTTACTGAAAGGAAGCCAAAATATAGAGCCTCCGATAAAATATCGCTATCGTCAAAATATTTATCTATTGTTGTCTCAAGTGCATTTAGTTCCTTGTTGAAAGCAAGTTCAACTTGATGGAGCGGATCTGCGGTGGTTGGCGGTGCAGTCTTATCACCAGGTACTTTCCAATTCTTAGCACACTCCTCTAAAACCTTTCTGACAATTAACCTTTCTTTTCCCAGTTCTCTTAATTCACCTTCATCAAAAGGATAAACTGGATAAGGTGGAGTTAAACCTTTACTCTCATAAAATTCTTTGAGCCATTGAGAAACTAAAGTCACTACATCCTCAGCATTGAGATACTTTAAATCAAAAATTTTTTCACCCATTCTAGCTGTAACTGACTCTGCCTGTGGTAATGCTTTAATTTGAGCAGACCAAGTTCTCTCAAACATAGCTGTCATTAATATACCTCGTTTGATTTTACTGTAGAGGTCTTTTACTAAAAGTGCTACGACCTGCGCCCTATTGAAACCAGCCTCATTTATATCTGAGCTTTCTAACTCATCAAAGCCAATTACTAGCGTTCTATAATCACCTATTAAATCTAAAATTTGGCAGACAGTCTGAAGGGCTTCACCTTCTTTGCCCTCTTCTGTAGAATTGGGTAAACCCATTGCATCAGCTTGTGTCTGTGCCAAAGCTCTTCCTGAAAGCCAGTTCGTTGCAAAACTCACTTTATCTGAAGAAAGTGTCCACAGAATAGCCTGGATCAAATATGGATTTTCGATGTTTGACTTAAGTCGAAGCACTTTGGCAGTTAAGGCATCAACTAATGTAGGCTTTTTAGCTAAGGCCTCAGAAAATTGCTTGACTAAATGCTGAGGCGTGTAAGTTTTCCCTAATGCCTCATTGATCAAAGTAGTTGCTAATTCTTGCCACTGCATTACGCCTTGGTTACCAATCTGTTTCAGGCTTGAGGACAAAGTGTTTAGAAAGTTAGCGTTGACTCGGTTTAAATTTCCATAGTCTACGTCGCTCATATAAACAAAGAAAGAGCCAGCTTCACCTATAAGGCGGTGATGAATCCGACTAATTAGGTGGCTTTTCCCTTGACCTTTCTCAGCTTTGATTGTGATGCCAATAACTGTACGATACCCGGCGCGAATTTGCTCGATCGCCTGAAAAATAGCATCAGAGGCATGAGCATTGATAGAAGGAACGTCAGGAAAACTTGGGTTCCAAATATCATTGCTCCTGACTATTAACGATCTGTCAAAAGGGTTTTGACTTGCAATAGCTTTATTGAGGTCGGCGATGGAGGAGTGAAAGTCATTCATGGTTTTGTGTGAGTGTGAAGAGACAAAGAAGCGAATGCAGTTGAGGAAAACTAGGAAATCGAGTTAATTAGGTTAAACGCTTGGCATAGCAGCGCAAACCGTTCACTTTTGTGGTAATGGAATCTTCGATTTTGTCGGGGGCGCTATCTTCTACACTGCCCTCCACAAGCTGAAAAATGTCATTAGCCTGCATTTCCAACAGCCACTCATTGAACTGCGATCGCCCAATCCTTTCCCCGATCGCGCGTCGCATCCGATAAATCGGCACTAAATCGTCTAAGTTATAATCTCGGTTCAAGCTGTCGTATACCTTCAACGCCACAGACATAAAATCCTCATAGGAGGCGATCGCCCCTACATCCCCTTTCCCCGTCTCAACACCAACACCCGCCGCACCATCCTCATGCCGCATCCATTTCAACAGAGCATTTCCCAGCCGCGCACCCATTTGAGAACCATCAAACTCAAACAGAGAATCCTGACTTTTCAAACCTGCCGCTAAAACCTGTTTCCCCTTCGCAGTCAATTCCACCTGCGATCGTCCCTTTTCTCGCAAATATGCGATCGCCCCAGCTTCCTCCAGTTCCTTCAAAACCCCCTCATAAGTCTTTTTATTCTCATTAGTTCTCGCAATTAGCTTAGTCAACTTCCCTTGATTAACCTTACTTTTTCCTTCTCCCTCATTCCACAAATTCAACAGAACCCTAACTTTTGCCTTCGCATCCCACAGCAATTGCTCTGCGGCCGTCAACGCAATTTCAGCTTTTTTAGACATATTCATACCTTTAAATATCAGCTATTAACATCGAATTTTATCAGAAATTATGCTAAAAAATATCTCAAATATCAAAAAAAAAATATGATTGACTAACAGGTTGTTTATTGATATAATGTTTTCTATGAAAATCTTACTAATAATTCCCTACAGCAAATAAGAGCGATCGCAACTTTAGGCAAAAACCAGCAAACCAGCTTAAGTGCGACTTTAGTTCAATGCCCGATTCTTCCTTTAGAAAGACGCATTCAACCAAAATGTTTCGTTACATTACAAGCAAAGTAACGAGTTGGACATTTCTATGAAAACCATTCCCGACCAAATTGACGACATTAAAGAAAAACTGCCAAACTTTACTCCCACACCTCCAGGTTTAAAAGCTCAAGCATCTAGTCATGACCTCAAATCCCGTTTAGATTGGGGAGAACCCGCATTAACAATCATCGATGTGCGCGATCGTGAAAGCTTCGACAACAGCCACATCACCGGCGCATTACCAATGCCGATCGATGAATTAGTAGAACTAGCAAAATCCAGTCTAGAAACCGTCCGCGACATCTACATCTACGGCGAAACCGACGCACAAACAGCCGAAGCAGCAGGCTTGCTGCGTCAAGCAGGCTTCCTAAAAGTAGCCGAATTAAAAGGCGGAATTCCGGGGTGGAAAGCCATCGACGGCCCCATCGACGGCGCTATGGAACACGACAATCCCGGCCCGGATGCCTACAACGTTGTCTCTCGCCTCCAACAGCACGCCAAGGCACAGAAAATTAACAAATAATCTCA
>JAYTZD010000283.1:0-3446 GCA_043742065.1 Oscillatoriales bacterium | reverse complement strand
TAGGGACACGGCACTGCCGTCTCCTAATTTCTTCTCAATCCCTGGCTAACTTCCCACTTTCGCTGCAAAATCAACCGCACTCATCTTTTCATACATTTCAAAGGGTTGATGAATCCAAGGATTATCTGCCAAATAATCGACATAATAATCTGGAATCCCCACAGAACAAGCTTTGTACCAAATCACCGCAGTCCGAATTTCCTGAATATCCGCGCTGTATCTACTTTGTAACCAAACTATGCTTTGCTGCAAACTCACTCCCGAATCCACCAAATCGTCAACCAGTAGAATTCTGTCGCCCAAATCATCGCCCACCATTGTCAAATCGCGGGCAAATTTAATTGAACCTCGAACTTTTCCTTCCGCCCCACTGTAGGACGAGGCCGCTAAAATTGCTAGGGGTTTGTCAAAAATCCGTGACAAAATATCGCCAACCCGCAGCCCTCCTCTGGCAATGCACACAATGCGATCGAATTTCCACTGAGATTCATGAATTTTTACAGCCAAATCCTCAATCTTGCGATGGTAGTCTGACCAAGAAATGTAAAGGTCGCTCATGCCGAATATTATTGAAATGTTATAGATATTATTCAATATTAAGTTTAATCTACTACTTTCAGCCAGCCGCGACGGACAGCGTGCAGTAAACGGTTGATGGCTGTTTGGTCTTCTTCGGTGAGACAGTCGTTTAACAGCACTGTCCTGAGCTGTTGTCGATGAGTCTGAGTTAATAAACCAGAGTGATATACCTGAAATACTAGCTCTGCAATAGTAAATTGAGGTAAAAGTGTTTGTGTCATCATGAGATTTTTTTGAACTCGTCTCTGACAGTATTGACTTATTTATTTGATATTCATGTGATTCCAATACGCGAGTAAATGTGATCTATTTACTTGGAGTTAGTGATTTGTGTCATCAATAGTTCAGGCTGGGACTTGTGTCTGAATCGCGCAGGACTTGCAACACTAACTGTGTCTCAATTTCTAGCTCTGAATAACACTGCGATCACAACTATATCTGAAAACAATGTTACAATTGAGTTAATAATATTTTAATATTTGCCTCAACTATATTGGCTGCTGATCGCAAATCCGGGTTTGCCATCTCTTGATTATTCCGTGGGAAAAATTCAAATTCTAAAATCAATCTGATATATAATAATCACCGATATATAGATGAGACGGCTTAGCCTTAGTCCCTACAATGTTATTCTGGGTAGAAACACGGCACTGCCGTCTCCTAATTTCGGCTACTAATAATTCCGATGTAACCGGAAATGATATCAGTTCTACAATATTTCGATCGCATAAATAGACAAGCAGGTTAAAAAAATGATAATCATTGGCTACTTCTTGATTGCTTCAATCGTATTCTTCGTTTGGTTTCAACGTTTTTGGAACGATACTTCTACATCTAAAAAAGACTTAATATCTTGGGTTGCTTTAGTGTTGGGCCCTCTTTTTTGGCCTGTAGTTCTGCCCTTTTCCCTTTGGCAAATTAGTAGTAGAAAGTCCGAAGTAGAAACAGCTAAATATGATGGAGAATCATAATTATTGAGCTGACAACCTCGAAAATCCTCAAGCCCCATATTTATCCGTGGGGTCAATCTAAAATCTAAAATCTAAAATCTAAAATCGATTGACCCTCAGTGCGGAATTATTGCAAATTGTATCGCAGCTTACTATTGTCTGAATGTCAACTCCAATGGGGTTGACTTTTTGGTTGTGAGGGAGTTGCAACTATTTGTCGCCAAAGTCGATCGATTTTCGATTTTCGATTTTTGATTTTCGATTGAATAATTGAGTTCACGACTCAATGCGGGGGCGAGGGTTTCAAGTGGTTTTGGTGGTTACTGGGAGGGGATTTGAACCAGTTTCAAAAATTTTGATTTTCGGGGAACTATTGGCGGAACTCAAAAGTCTGGTCAATCAGGAAGTATACTAACAGAGCGTAACTTGGTAAGTGCCTTTTTTTGGGGCGATCGAACAAGTTGCGATCGACGATACCAAAATCTCACGACTGAGTAAAGGATATTGTAACTGCCTGGTTCAGACGGGCGGCTGCCTATAGAGACCGAGTAAGACCACGATCGACGCTTTGTGTCGAACACCGTTTTGGTGTCCTCAACATGGCATTGGTCATTGAAACGGGAAACCTCGAATGACGCATCAGACCGTCCTAATCTTGGTGTTAGTTGGAAGCCCCAACGATAACCAGGTTTAGTCGAGGTAGTTCAGATGACAGCCTATAGCAGATGGGTAAATTAGAGTCTCAACCAATGTTCGGTTTCATTTTTTTGAATCCGTTTGGAGGTAAAAGTGTATTGTATAAAAATGATTCATCTAGGAGGAGTGTAAATGACACAGGTTACTAATCCAACAACCCCAGCAAGTTCAGTCCCAAATTCCCAGAACGGACTCGATATTAGAGGTACCGCAGGAACTGACAGACTGAATGGCAGTAGTGGCAGCGACAGTATCGTAACTGGTGGTGGTAATGACACTGTTTTTGGTAACGATGGCAGTGACACTGTACGTGCTGGCAAAGGTGACGATTTCGTTGATGGTGGTGCCGGTAATGATGTCGTATTTGGGGATCTCGGAAACGACACGATCGCTGGGGCTTCTGGAGATGACCTGATTTACGGAGACAATCCGGCGAAGCCTGGTGTTGTTGGCAATGATGTCATCAGCGGTGGCGACGGTAATGATACCATCATCGCCGGTGGCGGCAATGATGTCGTCAATGGCGATGCCGGCAACGATGTCCTCTGGGGCGGTAAAGGTCTAGATACGGTAAATGGCGGCGCTGGCAATGACTTCATCTCTGGAGACTTGGGCAACGATCTCCTGACTGGTGGTGCTGGCAGCGATACCTTCTTCTTCGCTTCTGCTGGCGGTGCTTGGGGAGTGGATACGATCACTGACTTTACACCTGGGGAAGACAAGATCCGTCTTGGAGTCCAGCCTGTGAAGGGATCGGGTGGTATAACAGGAACTGCCAGTGCCTTCGCTGTATTGGGCAACACCTTTGATGCTAGCGAATTTGTTGTGGTTTCTGGTTTCAACTCAACTTCTCCAGCGGCAGATACGAAGAACAAGGTGATTTACGACTCCGCAAGCGGTGTTCTGTACTTCAACAATGCTGGTACTGTGCTGACTGTGGCTCAGTTGACACCTGGACTGACTATCGGCACCAGCAACTTCGAGTTGTTCTAAAACAATTGACGATGTTGGGAGGGCAATCGATCGCAGATCAATTGCTGTTCCCACACCTTCATGACTTTTGGTTTGTGAAAGTGTCACCCTGCCACACGCAGGGTGACATTTTCATAATTATTCAAAGAATTCTGATATTTTTAATATTATTAGTCCTGGACGCACGGATAATATCAATTCCGGCTGCCCCGGAATTATATAGAGGAGACGGCAGTGCCGTGTCCCTAC
>JAYTZD010000282.1:0-6767 GCA_043742065.1 Oscillatoriales bacterium | reverse complement strand
GTTTGTTGAGTTTAGCAGCCCAAGTCGCTCGCAGTGCAGGTGCAGAAAATGCCGATGCTGAAAACGGCCCTTGGCGCATTACTTTAGACTTCCCCAGTTACGGCCCTTTCATGCAGCACAGCACCCGCAGTGACTTACGCGAAAAATTGTACAAAGCTTTTATTAGCCGTGCTTCTAGCGGAGAATTGAATAACTGGCCATTGACCGATCGCATTTTAGCACTACGCCAGGAACAAGCGGCTTTACTAGGTTTCAGCAGTTATGCAGACTTGAGTTTGGCTAGCAAAATGGCTCCAAACGTTGCGGCAGTGGAAGCTTTATTAGAAGAATTACGCCTCGCTAGTTACGATGCTGCTGTCAAAGATTTAGGAGAATTGAAGGCTTTCGCGGCGGAAAAAGGTGCTGCGGAAGCTGGGGATTTGAAGCACTGGGATATCGGTTTTTGGTCGGAACGGCAACGGGAAGAAAAGTTTGCTTTTAGTGCCGAAGAATTGCGTCCTTATTTTGCTTTGCCGCAGGTGTTGGAGGGTTTATTTGGATTAGTTCAACGGTTGTTCGGCGTGACAGTAATTGCTGCGGATGGTCAAGCTCCTTTGTGGAACAAAGATGTGCGCTATTTCCAAATCAATAATGAGTCAGGAAATGCGATCGCCTATTTCTATCTAGATGCCTACAACCGCCCGGCAGAAAAGCGTGGTGGTGCTTGGATGAGCGAGTGTGTGGTGCGTGCTAAATTTGTGGAAGCGGGTGTAACTAAGACGCGCTTACCTGTGGCATATTTAACGTGCAACCAAAGTCCGCCCGTTGATGATAAACCAAGTTTAATGACTTTCTTGGAAGTAGAAACTTTGTTCCATGAATTCGGTCACGGTTTGCAGCATATGTTGACAAATGTGGATTATGCTGGAGCATCTGGCATCAATAATGTTGAGTGGGATGCTGTGGAATTGCCCAGTCAATTTATGGAGAATTGGTGTTACGATCGCGCTACTTTGTTCGGGATGGCAAAGCATTATGAAACTGGGGAAACTTTGCCGGAACACTATTACCAAAAACTGTTAGCATCGCGCCATTATATGAGCGGAAGTGTCATGCTCAGACAAGTACACTTTAGCAGAGTTGACATCGAATTACATCACAACTACCAGTCCGGTGGTAGCGAAACTGTGTCTGATGTCCGCAACCGCATTGCTAAAACTACTACTATTTTGCCTCCTCTGAAAGAAGACGCATTTTTGTGCGCTTTCGGACACATTTTTGCGGGTGGTTATGCGGCCGGTTATTACAGTTATAAATGGGCGGAAGTGCTTAGTGCTGATGCTTTTGCTGCGTTTGAGGAAGCGGGTTTGGAGGATGAAAGTGCGATCGCATCTACAGGTCAGCTTTTCCGCGATACAGTATTAGGATTGGGTGGCAGTTTGCATCCGATGGAAGTGTTTAAAACTTTCCGGGGACGGGAACCGAGCACCAAAGCTTTGTTGAAACATAGCGGATTGTAGGGCATTGGGAATTGGGCATCGGGAATTGGGCATCGGGAATTGGGCATCGGGCATTGGGTAGGGTAGGGACGCGGCACTGCCGTGTCCTGATTATTGAGGGAGTGCCGTGTCCTGATTATTGAGGAGACGGCAATGCCGTTTCCCTACCCCAAAATTGAGGAGACGGCACTGCCTTTTCCCTACCCCAAAATATCGTCGATAGTTCGATACATATCAGTGTTATTACGGTCAGTATAATACCATTGGCGAGTATTTCTATTTTTTATCAGTATTTTTACGGACTATATTCTGGGATTTTAACAGTAGTTTGGCTTTTTCAAGTCAGCAGCTTTGATATCAAACAACTTAATACTTTTATTCGCAACTAAAAATCGATAACTTTACCAAATCTTTAATATAGAGCGGAGAATAGTGCTGTTTCTTAAAGATTTGATAAAGAATGGAGTCCTCGGCCATTTTGATTTTCCCCACAAATGAATCTGGGGTTGATGACCAAATTGCTTTCAGTCAAACCAATGTAGCTAGCAATGCAAAAAATTAGTTGAAATTAATTTAAAGTTGGTAAAAAAAACAATATTTGTATATATGATGAGGAATCAGGAATAACAGTTGCTCATTTACATACGTTAAGATTTTCATGGATATTCAATTAATTAATATCGGTTTTGGTAATATTGTGTCTGCCAATCGAGTTATTGCCATTGTCAGCCCAGAGTCAGCGCCAATTAAACGGATTATTACTGATGCGCGGGAGCGAGGACAACTGGTGGATGCTACTTACGGGCGGCGCACGAGGGCGGTAATTATTACTGATTCAAGTCACGTTATTCTTTCGGCGATTCAGCCGGAAACGGTTGCTCATCGTTTTGTGCTGAGCAAAGATGGCCAAAGTCGGGATGATTAATATCAATTCCGGTACAACTGGAATGATGTTGATTGTTGACTGTTGACGGCTTGAACAGTACCAATGCAACCGGAAACGATATGAGCTTGTGTAGTTGCAATTTCAGCACGTACAGTATACACTAAGTAACAACTTAAATTGTTACAAGTTTTTATTGTCAAATGAAATTAGGGAAATTAATTGTTCTGACGGGGCCTAGCGGTGTAGGGAAAGGCACTTTAGTTCGATCGCTCCTCACGCGCCATCCCGAATTACATCTCTCTGTATCGGTGACAACTCGCGAGCCCCGTGAAGGAGAAATTGAGGGACAACATTACTATTTTGTCGATCGCATTCGCTTTGAACAAATGCTTGAAGCTCAGGAGTTGGCTGAATGGGCTGAGTTTGCGGGTAATTTCTATGGTACTCCTTATTTTGCTCTCCAGCAAGGTATTGAGGAAGGACAGTCCATATTGCTCGAAATTGAACTGGAAGGCGCTAGACAAATTAGAAATAAGTTTGCAGAGGCGGTGCGAATTTTTATTTTACCTCCTTCTTGGGAAGAGTTGGAACGTCGTTTGCGGAGTCGAGGTTTGGATTCCGAAAGTGCGATTACCCGTCGATTGTTGCGGGCTAAAGCAGAAATTAAAGCTGCGGGAGAATTTGATTTCCAAGTTATTAATGATGATTTGGAAGTTGCTTTAAAAGGGCTGGAATCTGTCTTGTTTGTTGACAGTTAACTGTTGACTGTTAACTGTTTTCTTCCTTCTTTCTTCTTCGGTTTCTGAGCGAAGTCGAAGAGCTTTCTTCCTTCTTCCTTCTTCCTTTAATCCGTTAAATCCGTTACAAAATCCGTTACAAAATCCGTTGCCGAACTTCGTTCAATCCGTTACATCCGTTACAAAATCCGTTGCCGAACTTCCTTCTATAACCATCTTTCAGTACGGGCTAAAACTTCGGTACTTTGTTTGATAGCTAGACAAGTTTTTAGATTCAATTCCAGAATATTTGATGCAGGCGATAATCTCCTGATCGGTTCTATTTCGCGGGCTGAACAACCTAACATTTCCATGTAAGCTAATGTCCATCCAATAGCTGAAATATCAGTGATATTCCCAACACCTTCACAAAGGTGACAGCTAATTTCGCCTTGGGGGCCGCATTCAGGACAAACCCAATTTTCTATCGATATATGGGAGGAATTTGTGTGAGTATGGGATGCGCTTTTTAGGGCTTTAATGTGGTTTTGAACTACTTGGTTAAAACTTCCAGCTTGCTTGAGGCGATGAATTGATGCGCTGTGCGATCGCACCGAATATGATATAGGCTGTCGAGGCGTCACAACAGATGCTACTTGATCTTCAATGGTATGTCGAGATTCCCCTAAATTCGCCGTCAGTTGAATACCGTAATCCTTTAACTCTGAGTGATTCTCCACCTGGGTAGAGTCTGTCGAGGGAAAGGAGGAATTGCGATCGGGATTGGTGAAAGATGGTTGAATGCGATCGGCTAAACCCTGCATTGAGAGATGATGTTCGATCGCCAAAGACCAAGTTCTTCTGTGTCGAATGTTGCCATACTTTCTGGCTTCTTCCTCAGTAATACCGATCGCCTCCGCCTCTTGGCGCAACATATTCATGGAAGTCATAACATCTGATATCATTGATAGATTATTTCCCAACAAGCTGAATAAATCACCTTAGATATATTAGCCTAGATTTGCCAAATTAGGACGGTCGATGAATTCAAGTATTTCCGACATAGCTTTATCTGTTGCTCGACTCACATCTTACCTCCAAGACTTGTTGGAGGGCGATCGCGACTTGCAATCCTTGTGGGTAACAGGGGAGGTCGCCAGCGTTTCCGAACACCCCAGCGGCACTTATTTCACCCTCTGCGATGCCGACAAAAGCGCTGCAATTCGGTGCGTAGTCTGGAAATCTCAGCGGCAAAAATTAATAGAAAAACCGACAAAAGGAGCGAAATTGCTGGTATTTGGAAGCCTCCGAGTTTACAAAATTCGTGGCGAGTACCAGTTGACTGTTTCCAAATGTGTAATCGCCGGAGAAGGCTTACAAGCTTTGGGATTGCAACAATTGCGATCGCGCTTAGAAGCCGAGGGTTTATTCTCACCCGCGAGAAAAACCCCTATCCCCACACACCCGAAAATCGTCGCCGTGGTGACATCCGATACCAGTGCGGCCTGGGGAGACATTCAACGCACTCTGACTCAAAGATATCCCGGCTTGCAGGTATTGTTATCGCCGACTGGGGTGCAGGGAGAATTGGCTGCTGCGGCTATTGTGAGGGCGATCGCCCGTGTGGAATTGGACGGTAGGGCTGATTTGATCATTTTAGGGCGGGGTGGCGGTGCTGCCGAAGATTTGGCTAGTTTTAATGATGAGCGAGTGGTTAGGGCGATCGCGAATTGTGAGATTCCGATTATAACAGGCATTGGTCACGAAAGAGACGAATCTCTCGCCGATTTAGTGGCGGATCAGCGAGCTCATACTCCGACGGCGGCGGCAGAACAAGCAGTACCTAATTTAGCAGATATTTACCTCCAACATCGCCAACGAGTCGTCAATTTAGCAAACGCTATACAAGCAAGATTTCAGAGAGAAGATCAACATTTACAACTGCTGCAAAATCGCTTAAAGCGTTTACCTGTGACATCTCGAAGTTTACAGCAAGCTAGTGGTAAATTGGAAGTATTGCAAGAAAAGTTATCAGCCTTAAATCCGGCTGCGGTTTTGGAAAGAGGTTATGCTGCGGTCATCCAAAGTGATGCTACGATCGTCCGTACAACAGATGGTTTAGTGTTGGGAGAGGAATTGACCATTAAGTTGAGTCGGGGCATTTTGAAAGTTAAGATTCTCGAAATATTAGATGCAGAAAAAAGTTATGATTGATTCACAGTTAGACTGGAATTATGAAGAAACAGTCGATCGCATAGAAGCAATAATTCAGCAGGTGGAATCTGGACAATTACCTCTAGAACAGGTTTTTGAGCAATTCTCGGTGGCCGTCGAATATTTGCAGGAGTGCGAAAGTTTTTTGGCGCGGGGAAAAGAACAGATGAATTTGTCGATCGAGCTTTTAGACAATCAACCAGACTTTTAAGGTTCGTCGTTACTGCTGTTTCAGCTAAAATATAAAATCCCAAATCTAAAATCCTATGGTAACACTTCAGCTCAGACAGCTCGATATTCCGCTAGGACAGCGAGTGCTGCTACACGATGTTAGTTGGTCAGAATTTGAAGCAATTTTAGCAGAAATCGGCGAACATCGAACCGCCCGCTTAGCCTATAGCCAAGGAACATTGGAGATTCGGATGCCTTTACCAGAACATGAGGTAGATAAAGAACTAATTGGTGATATGGTCAAGATATTGCTAGAAGAATTAGAAATAGATTGCGAATGTTTTGGTTCGACTACATTTAAACTAGAAATGCAAAAAAGCGGTGTCGAACCAGATCAGTGTTTCTATATTCAAAACCATCAGCAAATGAGAGGAAAACGGCGGGTAGATTTAACAATCGATCCTCCTCCTGATTTAGCAATTGAAATCGATGTCACTTCCAAAACTCAATTGGATGCTTATCAAGCTTTGCAAGTTCCTGAATTGTGGCGATATGAGAATAATCAACTGCAAATCAATGTGTTGCAAAATGGTAAATATGTTAGAGTTTCAAATAGCCTAATTTTCCCAGGATTGCCAATTGTTGAAATGATCGGTGAGTTTGTCGCTAAAAGTGCAACTCTTGGTAGAAGCCCAACTTTAAGAAGTTTTCGCCGTAGCGTCAGTAATTTTTCCCAATAAAATTTCATCCGCATTTCAAAAGTCGAACCATGAGGAGACGGCAGTGCCGTTTCCCTACAATTAATCGGGCGATGGTTGCATCGGAATTAATGCTACCCGGAATCAGGAGACGGCAGTGCCGTTTCCCTACAATTAATCTGGCGATGGTTGCATTGGAATTAATGTTACCCGGAATCAGGAGATGGCAGTGCCGTTTCCATACAATTAATTTGGTAGGGAAACGGCATTGCCGTCTCCTCCGTTGCTATCTCCCACCCGTTTAGATCACCTTTTATTAAACCTTGCTTGCAAATCATTAACAGTAGATGGTTTTTGCGGTAAACTGATTTTAACATCACTTTTTAGCTGTTCTTGCGATCGCATTGTCAGACTAATCCGCTTCAACTTCTCATTCACCTCCAAAACTCGAACCTTCACAACCTGTCCCACCTTCACAATCTGTTTCGGATCTTCCACAAACCTATCAGCCAACTGAGAAATATGCACCAAACCATCCTGGTGCACACCCACATCCACAAAAGCCCCAAAGTTAGCTACATTCGTGATTATCCCTTCCAATTCC
>JAYTZD010000281.1:0-14181 GCA_043742065.1 Oscillatoriales bacterium | reverse complement strand
TTAAAGGCTGATGTTTCGAGGATGCTGGAAGTGCGATCGTGACTGTTGTTGTCTACTAAGAGATATTCTACTTTGTCTGGGGGATAAGTTTGCGATCGTAAGCACTCAATTAAATCCGGCAAATCAGCCTCGCCGTTATAAATTGGCACAACCACCGAAACTTTCGGTAAAAATATTTCACTATCCATTAAGATTTGACAGGCTTTTTGCGATCATCGTATAAAGTCAGTCTATATTATGAGTTATCAAGATTATAACTTCTGAGCTTCCAACGGGCAAGATGCCGGTTCCACAGCAGAATTTAGTATTTGTGGAACAGGCATCCTGCCTGTTTTTGGACTAAATTGAGTTTTTGTGGAACAGACATCTTGCCTGTTTCTTTCAAATAGTAGAAAATATTTTTACATCCCCTGTATAATCCCTTACCCAATCCACCTTCAACTATTCCCCATCAACAAAACAATCATCAGAACCAAAACCCCATTAGTCAAATAAAATATACCAACTACCTGAGTTTCCAGCCAGCCAGACAACTCTAAATGATGGTGAAGAGGAGCCATTTTTAACAGACGCTTGCCGATGCCATCAGGCCCTTTTGTCGCTTTGTAATAACCTACTTGAGCAATTACTGACAGCGTTTCTACCAAGAAAATCCCACTGATTATTAATAATATCCAAAGGCTATTACTTAATAAAGCTACCGCACCCAATGCACCTCCCAAGGCCAAGGCACCTGTATCACCCATAAACACGCGGGCTGGATTGCGATTGTGAGCGAGGAAACCCAAACAACTACCACTGATGCAGGCGCAAAATATCATCAATTCTGGTGAAGTTGAAGCTACAGATGCCCCTAATCCCAAAAGTGCGATCGCGCCTAAGCCACCCATCAATCCGTCAACGCCATCCGTAAGATTAGTAGCATTGCTTTCGGCAACTAACACAAAACCAGCCAGTGGCCAAAACATAAAACCTAATGGCAATACCCAACCAAAAGGCAAAGCAATATTCGTAGAAATAGTTGGATTGTGTAACATCAGCCACAGACAAAATAGACCAGCAAAACCCACTTGCAAAGCCAATTTCATCCGAGGTGAAATACCTTTGTTAGACTTACGTCGCAGAATTTGCCAGTCGTCTAGCCAGCCGATGAAACCATAAGCTAAAGTTAAAGCCGATACGGCCATAACATCTGAGTTAAACCTAGACCAAAGTAAAGCGACTACAACTCCAGCCGGTACAAAAAATATGCCTCCCATTGTCGGGGTTCCGGCTTTTTTTAAGTGGGCTTGGGGGCCGTCTTCGCGAATTACTTGTCCTGCTTTCATGCGCTGAAGTATGGGTATAACTACATAGCCCAAACCCGAAGCGACTAAAGCACAAACAACTAGCGGAATAAACAGCGATGCAGGTGAATTCAAAAATCTACCCGCAGCCAAATCTAAACCGATAGCTGCAATGCCAAGCCCCAAACCCAGCAACAAGAATAAATTCTTGCCTGTAAGTTTGAAAGGCATACTCAGAGAAACTTTCTCATCCAAAAAGTTATCCATAACACTCTTCACTACACACCATTAACAATAAATTGAAACTTGGGAAATCGGGTATGGCACTTGCTATTAGGGAAGTTGTTGATTTTTTCTTCCCTTTCGCGAGTTAACTGCTGCACCCTGGCACTTACTATTCGTCGCCTGTAGCAGTATCCTCTTCTGCTTCCTCCTCCAAATCATCGTAAGGATTGTCGTCAACAGCCATCAATTCGGAGATTTCTTCTTCGTGCAGATAGTCCGGTTCTTGGACATCTCTTGCTATCAGGCGATTGTTAGATTCCAACCAGTCCAAAAGAGAAGCTTGCTGTTTTAAAGGAATTACATCAGCAGGGAGATGGCGGGGTATTTGACGCAGAGAGGGGTTGTACATAATTCTCGGTTTTTAAACACAAATAGTCGATCGACTTGAGGATATTTGCTAATTGACTAATCTTTCGATCTAGCCTCACAAATCGGGTATTTAGCAGGGCTAAAGCATTATACCACAGGCTCCCTTTGGTTCCGGATCGAGGTACGATGGGATATGGTCAAGGCGATTTAACGTTTCCTTGGGCGCTAGATTAACATAAAATCCACTCTTAGTCATCCTCCTTTTGTAGTAATATTTTAATTTGAAACAAGAATTTTGAAGATATCGCCGGATACATTGGGATATATGGCGATCGACTCCATAGTCGAACCCACCTACTCTACACATCTAGTCTCAAAAGCTCAAACTCTTTGATAATATAGCTTTGAATACTCCTGGGCGATCAAAGATTTCCCAGTTAAAATCTCCACAACTTGCGTCAAGGACACGAAATTTCAGGATGGACATAACGGCGGCGGTTTTATATAGCAAAGACGGTTATGACACTGGCGGCAAGAGGCTTCTGGGGCGTCATTCAGCCGGAGAAGGATTTCTCAAAAGCTTAGTCCAACACGGAACTGCTGACTACCTCTACTGTTGCGCCGACAGCGAAGCAACGTTTAAGGAGTTTTGTACCCGCATCCAACCCTGGCTTTCCCAACCTCGGAAAGTCCGATGGATTCAGGCAGACCGACCCGATTTGCTATCTCAACCTGGTACAATTTATCGACCAGATCCCGCCCTTGCAGAGATGGTTTGGGCGCGCAGATTTGTTGACCAGAGGGCCTACAGCGTTTGTGGCGTTACCCACACGATCGCAACTAAGTATGTCATGGATGCGATCGGAAATTTAGTCACCGCACCCGTACAACCTTGGGACGCCCTCATCTGCACCTCCGCCGCCGTCAAGACAACAGTAGAACAAGTTATGACGGCCTGGGGCGAGTATCTAGCCCAGCGTACAGGCGGTAAGTCTAAAATTCTAGTCAAATTGCCAATTATCCCCCTCGGAGTCGATTGCAGCGCGTTTCCGCAGGGTGTAGATGCACTGAATATTCGCCGCCAGCAGCGCCAAGAACTCGGCATTTCTGCCGACGATATAGTTGTATTATTTGTCGGGAGATTGACTTTTTCTGCCAAAGGTCATCCAGTACCAATGTACATCGCCCTCGAACGCGCCGCCCAACAAACCAAAACGAAAATTCACCTAGTCCAAGCCGGTTGGATCGAAGATCCGAGAGAAGAATCCGACTTTAAAAATAGCGCGCAAATTTTTTGTCCCTCAGTAAATGCTATTTTTTTAGACGGGAGAAATCCCGAAATCCGAGTAAATATTTGGTCTGCTGCCGATATTTTCATTTCCCTTTCCGACAACATTCAAGAAACCTTTGGACTAACGCCAATTGAAGCGATGGCGAATGGATTGCCGGCAATAGTCTCCGACTGGAATGGATACAAAGAATCAGTACGCCACGAAATAGATGGTTTCCGAATTCCCACACTCATCCCGCCGCCAGAATCTTGTTTAGATTTAGCGCTAAATTATCTCGACGGTAGTTTGAATTGGCCGACTTACATGGGTCACACTTCCCTAGCCACAGCAGTTGATATTGATGCTTGCACTAACGCTTTGTGCCAATTAATTGCAGACAGTGAATTGAGAAAGCGGATGGGAGAAAATGGTAGACAAAGGGTGAGAGAGATTTATGATTGGAAAGTGGTAATTGCAGCTTATGAAGAGTTGTGGCGGGAGTTAGCAGAAATTCGCGTTTCAGCAACGGAATCTGTGCCTTTGAAAGCAGGAATGCCACCTTGTCCCCTAAGCGACGATCCGTTTCGGGTGTTAAGACATTATTCGACGAGAACTTTAAGCAATGAGATGATGCTGAGTCTGGGGGGAATAGCCACACCGGAACTTTTGAAGCAGTTACAGACAATTTGGTTTACCAATTTTGGTCAAGATAGGAGAATATCTGTTAAAATGCAGATGGAAATATTAAACACAATTAAACAAAAGGGTGCTGTTAGCGTTGGGGAAGTTATCAGATGCTATGCCAAAAACGAGCAAGAATTACCATCCCTTTATCGAACTCTGCTTTATTTAGTCAAGTTTGATATCTTAGTCATTAGTCATTAGTCATTGGTCATTAGTCATTGGTCATTAGTCATTGGTCATTAGTTATTTGTAGCAGCCAACAGTCAACAGTCAACAGTCAACAGTCAACAGTCAACAGCCAACAGCCAACAGTCAACAGTCAACAGTCAACAAAACTATGATTGGAAAATCTGGACTATTAGAAATAATTGCGGGTACAAATCGTGGTTTGCTGGCGACAGCTAGCGACAAACAGGCGATCTTAAGTGCGATCGCCCAATTGGAAGATTACAACCCCACACCGCGCCCTGTCGAAGCCGCAGAGCTTTTAAATGGTGATTGGCGGTTATTGTACACCACCAGCCGCGCACTGCTGAATCTAGACGGTTTTCCCCTGTTAAAACTAGGTCAAATTTACCAATCTATCCGAGTTGCAGAATCTAAAATTTACAACATTGCCGAGCTTTATGGTTTGCCTTATTTAGAAGGAATAGTTAGCGTAGCTGCCAAATTTGAAGCGACTTCAGAACGTCGAGTGCAAGTGAAATTTGAGCGGTCAATTTTAGGCCTACGCAGCTTGATTGGGTATGAATCTCCCGTCAAATTCATCAATGAGATTGAGTCGGGTAAAAAGTTCGTTGCTGTCGATTTTGCGATCGAGGCGCGAGAACAGCAGGGATGGCTCGATATTACTTATTTGGATAGCGATTTGCGGATTGGACGGGGGAATGAAGGAAGTGTTTTTGTATTGACAAAAGAGTGAGTTTGTTATTGGCTGTAGGGGCGGGCGATGCCCTGAGCCCTTCGACTACGCTCAGGATAAACTCCGTCGAAGGGTTCACCAACAATAATCGCCTAAAACTAACAATCCCCAAAAACCGCCCCAGCCTAATTGCTTACTCAACAAATTGGGAATTTGTAGGGAAGTTGAGGGAAAGTGCGATCGATCATGGGTCACAATAAATCTATATAATCAAGTTAACTGACTTGAAAAAATCTATGACAACAACAACTGTAGTAGACATCGGGACTTTAATTATCCGCGATCGCAACCTTCGAGGCGGCCGTCCGATTATTGCTGAAACTGGTACTTCTGTGCGCCGGATCGCCGTTTTGTATAAGCAGGGTAACAGTGCGGAAGAAATTGCTAGGCTGATGACTCATTTATCGATCGCACAAGTTTATGCAGCTTTAACATATTATCATGCTAATCGATCAGAGATTGATACAGATTTAGCTGAGGAACAAGCAGCTTACGAACAGTTAGCAGAGTTACACTACAAAAACCTTAAGACACAACCATGAGCATTATTCTGCTGCTGCTAGACGAAGATGCGATGAATTCGGCTCTGCTTGATGCTCTACGCCTGCGGGGTGTTGATGTTATTTCTGTTGCAGAAATAGGAATGCTGTCTCGCAGCGATGAAGAAATTTTGTATTGGGCTAATGAAAATCATCGAGTAACCTATAGCTTTAATACTAGGGATTTTTATCGATTGCATACTGATTTTACCACACAACGCGAAGAACATATGGGGATAATCTTGGGACAGCAGAATTATTCAGTTGGTGAACAATTGCGTCGTTTGCTAAAAATTATAGCTAGTAAATCCGCAGAGGAAATGTACAATCAAGTCGAGTTTTTAAGTGCTTGGGGTGAAGGATAAGCGATCGCCCGTTCATCCAAAAAATACAACTGAAGTACGTGAAGCGCAGCTATCCCGTAGAGAATCGCCTACAATAGAATCAACACTTCTCCTCTCAAGGGCCATGCAAATTGTTTTGTCACCTGAAGTCGAAGCCCTCGTGCAGAGTCAACTCACGACTGGCAAATACAAAAGTGCGATCGAAGTCATCCTCGCCGCCATTCAACTACTCGAACAACAGGAAGACATTTATCAAGGAAGACTGCAAGAACTCCAACGAGACGCACTAATTGGACATCTTGCATCCCAACGCGGGGAAGTCGTAGACGGTGCAAGCGCAATGGCACAAATCCGCGCTAACTTGCGATCGCGCTACACTTCATTAGAACCATGATTCCACGATGTTGATGATTGAATTTAATTCATCTCAGAACAAGAGATAGTTTGGGCGCATAAACTGTCACGTAAATTTCATAATTAGTATAACAAAACCTACCAAAAACCAATCAAACCACATCAAAAAATGTTTCGACTCTCCCAAACCCAACTCAAAATTCTCGAAGAATGCCGCCGCAAATTCCAACACAGCTACCTAGAACTCCTCGCCTCCCACACCTCCCCAGAACACCAAGCAAAACTCGAATGGGGTAGCCGATTTCACCTACTAATGCAGCAGCGAGAACTCGGATTATCGATCGCATCCATCGGCCAACCAGACACCGAAATGCAACGCTGTCTCGTCGCATTTGTCAATAGCGCACCGGAACTTTTCACCCCGTCCGAAAATGATCACAAAACCTTCCGCCAAGCCGAACACGTTCGCACCCTAATTTTCCAAGACTACCTATTCACCGTCATCTACGATTTGCTAATAGCAGAACCCAAGCAAGCTCAAATTCTCGACTGGAAAACCTATCCCCGTCCTCAAAAATCGCAGTTGATAGCCCAAAGTTGGCAAACACGACTCTATTTATATGTGTTAGTAGAAACCAGCGACTATTCGCCCGAACAAGTCTCCATGACATATTGGTTTGTCCAATTGCAAGGAGAAGAACCGCCACAAAGTCTCACATTTACTTATAATCAAATAGAGCACGATCGCACAAAACAAGATTTAACCAACCTCCTGCACCAGCTAACCGACTGGCGACAACGCTATAGCGACAAAGGCGAATTCTTGCCCCAAGTAGACATTAGTTCCCATCTTTGCAACTCCTGTCAATTCGCCACTCGCTGTCACCGCACCCAAGATACCAAAGCTTCCTTAGCAAATCTTGTTGTAGAAAATTCCACAGATTGGCTACCAAATATTGCTATAATTGATGAAATATTTATTTAACATAAACCTTTTACTATCCCAAATATTAGGACAGTCGCCCGGTGGGGGCGGGTTTATAGATATTGTGGATGTGAATGAGAGATTGTTGGTGAACCCTTCGACGGAGTTTATCCTGAGCGTAGTCGAAGGGCTCAGGGCATCGCCCGCCCCTACAGCAATTCATGAAATAACCTATGACAGAACAATCTCAAAACTGGCAAACTCAATCCTTACCGCAACCTCCAACTTGGCTAATCCAAGCTGTCAATAAACACGCCCCCGAACTCCCAGGAAAATATGCCGCCGCACTCCTCTGGTGTAGAGGAATTCAAAACCCCGAACAAATACCCGGATTCTTAAATCCCAAACTTTATCAACCAGCAAGTCCCTGGGAATTTGGGCAAGAAATGAACTGGGCGATAGACAGAATCCAACAAGCGCGAAACAGTGGCGAACAAGTCGCAATTTGGGGAGATTTTGATGCTGATGGTATTACCTCAACCTCAGTTTTGTGGGATGGATTGGGAGAGTTTTTTGCTCAAAATCACCGACTAATTTATTATATTCCCAACCGATTAACCGAGTCTCACGGTCTTAATATCCCCGGCATAGATAAGTTGGCAAAATCTGGGATTAGCCTAATAGTCACCTGCGATACTGGTAGTACAAACATCGCCGAAATCGAATATGCTACCAGTTTAAACATAGATATAATTATCACTGACCATCATACCCTGCCAGACGATCGCCCTCCCGCAACAGCCATTATCAATCCCCGATACTTTCCCTCAAATCATCCACTCTTTCACCTATCTGGTGTCGCCGTAGCCTATAAATTAATCGAAGCATTATATAAAACTTTGCCAGATATCCCGCAGCGTGCTATAGAAGAGTTATTGGAGTTAGTGGCGATCGGGCTAATTGCCGATTTAGTCCAACTCACAGGAGACTGTCGCTACCTAGCCCAATTAGGCATAGAACAACTACAAAAACAAATGACAAATCCCACTCGTCCGGGAGTTGCCAAATTACTAGAACTGTGCAATAAAAATGGCGATCGCCCCACCGACATTTCCTTCGGCCTCGGCCCCCGAATCAACGCCGTTAGTCGCATCCAAGGTGACGCTAACTTCTGCGTAGAACTCCTCACCAGCCGTGACAAAAAACGCTGCGAAGAACTAGCACTTTTAACCGAAATTGCCAACTCCCGACGCAAATCTTTACAAAAAGATGTTGCCAAAGATGCAGCGGCAAAATTAGCCCAACTTGACCTATCTACCACGAGTGTAATCGTCCTCGCTGACCCCCAATGGGCCGTAGGAGTATTAGGATTAGTCGCAGGACAAATCGCCCAAGAATACGGCCGCCCCGTAATTTTGTTCAGCACGGAAGGAACAGAAGAAATCAACGAAAGTCCTCCAGAAACAGAATTTCTTGAATCTTCAGACTCGGAATTACCAACACTCCCCCAATCGAAAATCCAAAATCCAAAATCCAAAATCGCCCGTGGTTCTGCCCGTTCTGCAAATCAAATTGACCTTTATCAATTAGTCAAAGACCAAGCACATTTATTGGATAGATTCGGCGGCCATCCCTTCGCCGCCGGATTGAGTCTGCCCATTGAAAATATCCCCTTATTTACCGATGCTGTAAATCAGCAACTGCGACAAAAGTATAGCATTGAAAGTTTAACAGTTGCTCCCGTTCAAGCCGACCTGACAATTAGTGTATCCGAATTAGGAAAAGACTTATTTCAAGAACTGAAATTGCTCGAACCCTGCGGCATGGGGAATCCCGCACCAAAATTACTAATTGAAAACTGCTGGTTTGAAAATGTTTGGAATCAAAAAATTAAAGATTTGAAAGGACAAAAAATAGAATATATCAAAACAACATTTACCATTTGGGATGAATCTAGCGATGGGGGATTTCGCGGGATTTGGTGGGGACATTACCAAGATGAGGTTCCTCAAGGTCGGTGTGATGCTGTAGTGGAACTAGACTTTAATACATATGAAAAAAAGTATGAAGTGCGGCTGATAGCAGTGCGTTCCCGTAACGAAGAAAACCCAATCAATTCTCGACATCAAATAGATTGGATAATAGACTGGCGCAATCGAAATCAGGATCAAGAGTTATTAGTAGCTAACATAAACTTAGGATCTCAAATGCTAGCCGAAAATCTAGTTGATAATTCAGAAATAGTCGATCGCCAAAACTCCCTGATCCTCCAAGAATGCCCCGCAAGTTGGGACGAACTACGGGTCTGGTTTAGACAAGCACGGCACAATCAACAAAAACTGGCTATGACCTACACCTTACCCCCAACCGTACCCCCAGTACAAACCTGGGAACAACTAATCGGCATCGCCAAATATCTCAGCCGCACCACCAAACCCGTCACCAGACAACAACTCCGCCAAAAACTCGGAATCAGTGACACATCCCTACAACTGGGATTCAAAACCCTAACCCATCTTGGTTTCAAAGTCAATTATCGCGATCGGGCTTTTCACATCACCAGACAATCCGAAACCGGAAACGCGCCAAAAACCGGGAATAAAGGAGACAAATCCCTCAAACCCTTATCTTCTAATTCATCTAGCCAACTCGCCCACTCCGTAGCGCAATTCCTAGCAGCAGTCTCAGAAGAACAATTCCGGCGCAAATATTTCTGTGAAGTACCTTTGTCCACTATTCAATCCATCGCCAGAGAGACTTTTTTTCCAGAAGATTCCATCGCAATTCCCTTTTAAAATAGAATCTATAGCAACCTTCTCCACGCTTAAGACATTCTTGATCGCTGAAACTCTTGCTATTATTACATCTTCCTTCAGTCCGTTAGATCCGTTGCATCCGTTACATCCGTTACAGAATCCGTTGCTGAACTTCCTTCTTCCTTAACCCCTATGCTCCTTTGTCCCCGCTGCCAGTTTGAAAATCCCAATCAAAACAAGTTTTGTCAACAATGCGGAAATTCGCTAATTTACAAATTTTGCCAGCAATGCGGCACCCAAGTCGCTGTTAGCGCCAAAGAATGTCAGAATTGTCACACCGCAACAGGTCAAGTGTGGCAAGCAATTATCTGCGGTCGATCGCATTTGCCAGCAGTCAGCCCAGACGAATTTCCAGAAATACCAGACATTTTTCCAGAAATTGCGCCCATAGCCCACGACACCCCAGCCATAACAGACGCAATTAAAACAGAAATAACCACCCCAGCCGAACCAATCGACGACCCATTCAACAGTCCCGAAATCGACGATATGGGAGTCGTAAATGCGATCGATGCAGAATCCCTTAAAACAAACCAAAAAAGCACTAATACACCATTAGACAGCGAAATAACCCCATCTCAAAGCAATTTCACAACCGCCCCAGAACCTGAAACCAGCCCGGAAATAACAAACATCCCCCCCCAATCTTCAGAATTCCCCATCACAAACTCCGAAGATTTAATCCCTTCGCAGCCAGCAGGAACCTATCTAGACAGCCAGCAACGCTACCAACTCCTAGAAACCCTGCCACCGAGAAAGCCCTCCGACACAGTAGCCATAACAGTATTAGACTGTCAGCCACTACAAATGTCACCCCTCAAAGCCTTCCTAGCAGCCAATTCAGCCAGCGTCGCCAAACGAGCCTCCCCCTACACAGCCGGAATCGAACCCAGACAAAACTTGACCGATTCCGCCCTAGAAAAGCTGTGCCAAGGTATAGCCGAACCTTATCTCGCTCTCCGCTGGGAATTTTCCCACAATCTGCCAGTCATTCACGATAGCTGGTCAGAAAACGAGCAAGCAGTGCTCCTGTTAGAAGACTTCTCCCACTGGCCACCACTGATAGAACGCTGGAGTGAACCGGAAACTTCCACCCAGCAAATTTTATATTGGCTGCACGAAATCACCGAACTGTGGGCAGCCCTAGAACCTTGGCGCTGTCGCCAAAGTTTGCTAGAACTGACAAATTTGCGGGTTAACCCCGACTCTTCTTTCTCTTTGGCATCTTTGCGGCTGCAACGTCTCTATCCAGAACCCGCCGACTCAAACTTGCAACTAATAGATTTAGGGCAATTGTGGCAGGTAATATTTAATCAGTCCGATCGCACTCAGTTTGGCGCATTACTCGAACTCCTGCAACAAATGTATCGAGGCGAGATTCATACAATAGACGAATTGCGATCGCGCCTAGAAACCGTCCCCCTCGAACTCCAACCCGCACTAGCCGAAATCTCCACCCAGACACGCTTCCAATTTAGCAACCCCGACCAACCCAGTCCCGACCTTGGCGAAGTCCTAACCCAGCCCATGCCCGTCCAGATGTACCGCTTGGAAGACGCAGGTATCACCGATGTCGGACTCCAGCGCGCTCACAACGAAGACTTCTTCAGCATCTGGACTCAAATCAACAAGCTCGAAACCTCCTTCGGCCGCACCTTCCAAACCAAAGGGCTGTACATTCTCTGCGACGGCATGGGCGGACACGACAGTGGCGAAGTAGCCAGTCAATTAGCAGCCGAAACCCTCAAAGAATTCTTTCAAACCAGTTGGGAAAATCAACTACCTTCCTCAGACACCATCCGCGAAGGAGTTTTATTAGCCAACAAAGCCATCTTTGAAATCAATCAAAAGGAAAGTCGTTCCGGCAGTGGCCGCATGGGCACAACTCTAGTCACAGTATTAGTTCAAGACACCCAAGTTGCCGTTGCCCACGTCGGTGACAGCCGCCTCTACCGTCTCAGAAAAGGACAAACCCTAGAAAAAATCACCACGGACCACGAAGTAGGTCAGCGGGAAATTAAGCGCGGGGTTGACCCGGAAACTGCATATTCCCGCCCCGACGCCTATCAACTCACTCAAGCCGTCGGCCCGCGAGACAGTAATTTTCTGAAACCTGACGTACTGTTTTTAGAATTATGTGAAGATACTTTGTTGATTTTGGCTTCCGACGGTTTGACAGACAATAATTTGTTGGAAACCAACTGGCAGAACTGTCTCGAACCTCTCTTGCAGCCACAAGCTGATTTGGAGCAAGGAGTTGCTAAGTTAATAGAGCTAGGCAACAAACACAATGGCCATGACAATATCACGGCAATTGTGATTCGCGCGCAGGTAGGAGCATCACGATTTTAGAGTTGTGATGCTGCAAACTTTTACCTAATTTTTTTATGAAATTAAATAAATCCACTTAATTAAAATCATCGCCCGCCACCGCCAAAAAACGGATCTCAACCACATCAATTGAAAATGCTGCTGACCCTTTTAGATCCAGAACAAAATACCCCCTTGCAACAGTGGAGTTTTGAGAGCGAATCAATTGTTCGCATCGGCCGTTCTCCTGAAAATAACATTGTGATTCCCAATGCTCTAGTCTCTCGGATGCACCTGGAATTGCAAAGAATTAAAAGCGGTGTCTCCAGTCAGTGGTATTTAGTCAATTCTGGGACAAATGGCACTTTTGTGAACGGTATGCCTCTGTCTCAGGGATGGATATCCGACGGTGCCTTGATCCAGTTGGCACGGGGTGGCCCACTTCTGCATTTCCAAGTTACTACCATTGAACTTGGGGGCAAAATCGGAACGATGCCGCCCATGACTCGCCCCTCCCCGCTGTGCACCCACGCCGGGAACCCACCTGGTAATTTATTCTGCATTCACTGTGGCGAACCGGTGAAAGTCGATCGCACTGTGCAACACTACCAAGTGCTAAGAACTTTAGGTCAAGGCGGCATGGGAACAACCACTTTAGCGTGGGACAAAGAGAAAGCTAAAGCCCAAAAACCCGGAAGTTCCCCCGCAGATTCTCTGGTAGTTCTCAAGGAAATGAATGCTGACATGGCACAAATTGCCAAAGCTCAAGAACTGTTTGAACGAGAAGCCAAGACCCTCAAATTGCTCAACCATCCGGGAATTCCTAAGTTTTTCGACTTTTTTGTCGAGGGCGGCAAAAAATACTTGGTGATGGAAATGCTCCACGGCGAAGATTTAGAAAAACGCATCTATAACCGTGGTCCAGTTCCTCCCCAGCAGGCTATAGAGTGGATGATTCAAACCTGTGAGGTTTTGGACTACATTCACTCTCAAAAACCCCCCATCGTCCACCGGGATATTAAACCTGCTAATTTGCTAGTGCGACATCGAGACAATAGCATTTCGGTTCTAGACTTTGGCGCAGTCAAAGAAATTGGGACTCCCCCGGGCACTCGCATCGGCGTTGAAGGTTACACAGCGCCTGAACAAGACCGGGGACAGCCTCTTCCTCAGTCAGATTTATATGCTATTGGGCCTACTTTAATTTTTTTGCTGACAGCAAGCAGCCCTCAGAAGTATTACGGCAAGATAGCTGGAGGTTATGGTTTTAAGCTCGAAAATATTCCCACACTCGTACCGAAATTGCGAGATATCATCTTGAAAACGACGGCAGCTAAGCCTGGGGATCGATTTCAAACGGCTAAACAATTAGCTCAATCTTTATCAGCTTGCCTTTGATGGATGTTGAAGGAAGAAGGAAGAAGGAAAAAGTTATTTTTTCTCAATGCTCAATTCCTGACTATCCTGATTGTCTTATTCCTCGTCCCAACCTTCTACAGCTAACAATTCGCCCACGGGGTCCTGCATGGAAAAGTCAAACTCTAGGAGTTGCTGTTTCCAGTAGGGCCATTCGTCGCCGTATAGCAGAGCAATCTTCCAAATGCTGTCTGTCGGTTTGATAATGTCAGACGTGACGAGAGATTGCACCTGACGCTGGAACTTAACCATCGGCTGTATAACCTGCTGGCTCATAATACCTCTTGAATTGTTTAAATCTTGTTTGATAGTCCCCAACTATTAAGGTATGGGGATTCTTGGTTCAAAGTTAATTAAAGTCGCCCTAGAAGGACGAGGCTTTTACCCAAATTTAGGGTAATTACAACTTCCCGGCTCTCACTTTTTGTCGCAGTTTCGCCAAGAACGGTCTCGCCAAGATACGTGTAGATTTTTTTCGGGAAGCCACATCTTCAACTTATATCGTAAACAAACCTGATAGTCAAGACTGACTGCAAAGAAAAGAATTGAGCATTTTCAGAAGCCGTTGCTATATGCCCCTAGGTTGACTACCTATATTCTAGCAGAACTCGCAGCAAAGGTTTTGACATACTCACCGCCCTAAAAGTGCGGTGATTCTTGACGCTTCATCGGGACGATGCTCCCGAAGTAGTCTTACAGTCCCGAGCGCGTCCATTTAGA
>JAYTZD010000280.1:0-6783 GCA_043742065.1 Oscillatoriales bacterium | reverse complement strand
GCAGTCTTCTCCGGCCGCGGCCACCTTCTCGGCGAGCACCACGCCGTCTTCGATTGCTATCTGCGCCCCCTGCGCCAGGTACTGCAGCGTCGGGTGTGAGCAAACGGATTTGATATAACTTACAGATTGTAGATGGCGACGCACCCTACTTGCTTCAGTTTAAATATAAATAATTTGGTTTTCCATTTCGTCGGCTGTTGTGGTATTCAGGATTGAAACGAGCCTATTCACAATTTTCCCATATGGATGTCGGACTGCAATGATAATTCCATAATGTTTTCCCTCCCGACTGAAATATTCTTGAGCAAGCGCTGCAAAATCATTTCGATTGTGGGTAAGAATAGCTGCTTTTTGGCTAATAGCATACTCCAACTGCTCGACATCTGTTTTTCCGAGTTGTCCTGCTTGTTTTGCAGTTGTTGCTTCAAAACCGCGAGAATTTAGCAAGCTAGCTACAAGCACATCGACATCTTCATCTAAATAAACATGGATAAAAATTTCACTCATTGATCTTTAACTCGTGGATCGATTAACTCATCAGGAATGCGGTTAAGTTCAATATACTTGTTAATTTCTGCTTGGCAATCTAGATAGTAGCTCAAAGCATCAAATACTTGTGCTAGAGTGATGTGTGGCAAACGATGAGGAATCTCTTCTGGTGAAACTCCAATGCGCCACATCTCCACGATCGCCCGCACCGGAGTTCGGGTACCCTTGATGATGGGTTCACCACTGAGAATTTCATTATTTCTGACAATGTAACAGTGTTCTGTTGACTGAAGCATATTAGTTTTATTTCTCTATTTTGGAGAATCCCTAAACATTTTAGCTCAATATGATAACTAATGAGGAGACGGCAGTGCCGTTTCCCTACCCCAAAGTAATCACGTAGGGACACTCCAAAAGCCGTCTCCTGATTCCGGGTAATATTAGGAATTAGCCTTCAACGGAATCTCGATCGCAAATTCTGCACCATTTCCCGGCGAAGAAGTACATTCCAGGGAACCGCCGTGTCTGTCGGTAATAATTTGGTAGCTAATTGACAAACCCATCCCAGTACCTTTACCAACAGGTTTAGTCGTGAAAAATGGGTCAAACAGTCGATTGCGGACAGTCTCTGGCATTCCCGCCCCATTGTCAGCAATCCGAATGATTACGCGATCGGGTTTGGGCATTTCAGTTGTGATGGAGATGGTACTAGGATTTTGACGCATTTCATCAGCGGAACGCCTCAAATCTCTTTCTTCTAAAGCATCTAAAGCATTGCTCAGAACATTCATAAATACTTGATTTAACTGTCCGGCATAACATTCAACCAAAGGCAAATTAGCGTATTGTTTAATTAGCGGAATCTCTGGCTGATTGTGTTTAGCTTTGAGCCTGTGTTGCAAGATCATTAAAGTGCTATCTATGCCATCGTGAATGTTGACTGCTTTCATTTCCGCTTCATCCATGCGGGAAAATGTGCGGAGAGAAGCCACAATTTGTTGGATTCTGTCTGCACCGACTTTCATGGAGGTCAGCAATTTAGGCAAGTCTTCCAAGAGAAAGTCGAGTTCAATATTCTCTACTTCTTCTTGAATTTCTGGCACTGGATCTGGATAGTGTTTTTGGTAAAGTTCGATGAGGTTGAGTAAGTCTTGGGTATATTCGTTGGCATGGGTAAGATTACCATAAATAAAGTTAACTGGGTTGTTGATTTCGTGAGCGACTCCCGCAACTAACTGACCGAGAGATGACATTTTTTCGCCTTGAACTAACTGCGATTGAGCGCTGGTTAATTTCTGCAAAGTTTGCTCTAATTCATGAGCTTTGTTTCGAGTTTGATTGTAAAGATCGGCTTGATTGAGGGCGATCGCCAATTGAACTGTAATCGCTTGCAACAATTCGACTTCACTATCACTCCAAGGTCGCATAGCAGCGGAGTGGGAGCAGATAACAGCACTCATGACTCCCGAAAGTGCCTGCATCGGAATTGCCAACATAGATTGGTAGCCCAGAGAGCTAATAGACTCTCTCGCAACAGGGTCTAGCATTGCTCCGACATCATCGACTTGCAGAGTTTCTAGACGCAAAAGCTGTTCTCCTAAAGTACCGAATTCAGAAGCTTTGTAGCAACCTATTGAATCGGGAAGTTCTCTGCTGCGAGATTCTTGAATAATTTCCCAGAAAGGCTCTTTTGGTTCGCAGCGATACCAGGCAAAAAGGCAGCGATCGATCTGCATAAAAGCGCGAATTTCTTGGACTGCGACACTAATGATGCTGTCGAAGTCGAGGGAATTGCGAATTTGAGTAGTGAGGCTGTTGAGCAATTTTTCTCGATCGGCTTGTTGTCGGAGTTGGGCTGAGGATTCCCTCAAAGCCAGTTCTCCCCGCTTGCGATCGGTAATGTCTTCAGTAATTGCTAATAGATATTGGGGATTGCCTTCGCGATCGAGAATTGCGGTTTTCTTGGTATGAAATATGCGTTCCTCGCCTTCTTTTGTTTGAATCTGTTCTTCGGGAATGTCTATAAGTTGTCCACTGGCAAGCACCTCCCGGTCTTCGGCGGTGAAAAAGTCGGCTTGTTCTCTGGGGAAAAAGTCGTAGTCGTTTTTGCCCATAACTTCTGCTGCGGGGAAACCCAGTAACTCTTCAGCGGCTGGATTCCAAAGTACAAAGCGTAAGTCTTTTGCTTCTTTGGCAACTACTCCTACGGGTATGGTGTTGAGCACTGATTCCATAAACTTTTGAGCGTGTTGGAGTTCTGATTCAGCGTTTTTGCGCTCGCCGATTTCTAGTTCCAACTGGGTCACTGCTTGCCACAATTCTGCGGTGCGATCGGTTACTTTGTCTTCCAACTCGGCTGCTGCTTGTCGCAGGGCTGCTTCGGCGTTTTGGCTATCGGTAATGTCGATCGCCGTACCGAACATTTTTATTACATTGCCCTTCCCATCGATTTCAGCCCTGCCTACGCTGTTTAGGTGTCGCAAGCTGCCGTCGGGGCGATAAATGCGGAAGTCAAAATCAAAGGGGATGCCGAAGTCAACTCCCCGCTGTACTTCCGTGTGCCACAATTCCAAATCTTCTGGATGGATCAGAGCGACTTGCTGTTCTCTGGTGGGGGCAGTAGCCACTGGTTCGAGTCCGAAGATGCGGAAGAGTTCCTCGGACCAAGTGACAGTTCCCGTTGTCGCATCAAGTTCCCAATTACCTACATGAGCTAGTCTTTGGGCTTCTTGTAGCTGTCGTTGGCTGTCGCGAATGGCGGTTTCGGCGAATTTGCGATCGGTAACGTCGAGCAATACGCCACAAAATACTGTCTCGCCGTTCTGGTTGAGCGTGGGAATGGAGTCGCCTTGCCACCAGCGGATCTCGCCGTTGGGCTTGATTAACCGTCCTTCATAGTGCCAGATGGATAAATTTTCTACTACTTCGTTGACCGAAACGAGGAAGCCATCCAAGTCTTCGGGGTGGATGCGGGAAATGAATTTATTAATGTCTTGGACTATCTCTGCTGCTGTGTCACCGCTGATATCAAAGACGCGATCGCTCATATAGTCCATGCGCCAAATTCCGTCCTGGCTAGCAAATTGGAACAAAGCTCCGGGGATAGTGGCTGCGATCTTTCTAAACCGGCTTTCGCTGGCACTGAGGGCGGCAAAAGTCTGTTGCAGTTCAGAGGTGCGGGCTTCTACTCTGCGCTCTAGTTCGGCGTTGGCGTGTTGTAAGGCTGCTTCTGCGAGTTTGCGATCGGTAATATCGGTAGCAGTACCTGTGGTACCGAGGGCGTTTCCTGCGTCGTCGAACAGGGCGATCGCATTGAACATCAGATATTTAATACTACCATCTTTAGCGAGTTGGGCGCTCTCATGCTGGAAAATTGATTCTCCGGTAAGTAGATTGACGAAAGCTTCTAAATCTTTTTGGGTTTGTTCTGGTGTCTGAAAGTGAGAGAATGGCCTACCGAGCATTTCTGCTGGTTCGTAACCGTAGATGTATCTAACTGCTGGGTTGACGAAGGTGTAGCAACCTTGGGCATCGACTGACCAAATCATGTCTTGGGAAGTTTCTACCAAGCCTCGGTATTTGGTTTCGCTGGCTTTGACTGCTTCCTCTGCTAGTTTGCGTTCCGTCATGTCGCGGGAAACACCGACAGTCATTGTGATCAAGTTTTCTTCATTACGGATCGGTGTTTTGACTGTACTAAACAGTCGCACTTCTCCATCGTGCCGCACTACCGGTTCTTCGGAAATTGCCAGAGTTTGTCCGGTTTCAAATACGAAGGTATCATCTTTAATGTATTGGAGAGTATTGTCTGGATTGGCGAAAGGTGCGTCTACAATTCCTTGAAGTTCCTCTTCACTCATGCCGTAATAGTCGCGGAATGCTTGATTAGCCCAGAGGATTTTTGATTGAGGGCCTTTGACTAATACCATATCGGCGATCGAGTCGAGAATTTGCTGATATCTTCTCTCGCTTTCGCGCAGTTGTTGTTGTGTGCGATCGATTTCTACTAATTGCCTTTGGGTTTGCAAGTGCAATTCGGCTTGGGTGATGGCGATTGCTAGATGTTCTCCTATTTGCTTGGCAAATTCGATTTCATCTTCTTGCCATTCGCGAGGTTTGCCGCACTGGTGAATGCACAGCAATCCCCACAAATGCTTTCCTTGCAGCAGAGGTACAACTAAGTTGGCTCGGATTTGAAATCGCTTGAGGATTCTGAGGTGACAAGGGCTCAATCGAGCTCTATAGATATCGGTGACAGCTTGAACGTAGCCTTTTTCGTAGTTAGCTGCAAATTGTTCGCCGAAACAGTGGTCGTGAACTTTTGCGCCTAGGGATGGGCTATATTGGGGAAGTACGTCTTCTGATACTACTTCGCCATCATTCCAGTCCGATTCAGGGATGAAGCGATAAACGGCGACGCGATCGGCTTTTAGGAGTTGCCGGACTTCGGTTGCTGTAATTTGAAATATTGTTTCTAACTCTAGGGATTCGCGAATTTTGCTAATTACTCCCATCAGCGATTGCAGCTTTTTGAACCAGGTTTGAGACTGCATTTCTTTTTCTAGATGAATTATCTTCATCCGCAGGCTGGTTACTTCTTGATACAGGAATTCATGAAACATATAGTATTTCTTTAGTTATTTTGCGGTTTGGTGTAGATTTAGTCAAGACCCCAATCACGATATTTAGTTGAGTTTGATAAATGGTGGGAGTTCTTTGCCCGCCCTATTTTCCGGGTACTTAGCAGGTGATAATACTGATTATACTAAGTATTTCTTTAACCAAAAATTTAACCACGTACATTTTCTTACCTCTCATCATAGACGATGCTCTCGGCAATTTGGTTCGAGATCAATGACCTGTAACTGGAGAGTTTACTAATTCTGGCATTTTTTGCGAGCTGCGTTTGTTGTAGTTGTCACACTCTGACTATGACCTCAAACTTGATTGACGGTACAACGCAATATTATTTTTGGAGCGTTTTCACTCAATTTGATGGAAATTGATTAAATTATATCAAATCCGTTTGCATCAGAATGATCTAAACGGAGGACACGGCAGTGCCGTCTCCCTACCCGGATAAGTTGTAGGGACTAAGGCACTCGCGGTCTCCTCTATATCATTCCGGCGCAGCCGGAATTGATATTATTGAACAATTTCAAGGAAGAGTGGAGACTTCTCCCTGGTAATTATTTTTTATTTGGTTGTAGTGTTTTGATCTAAGGTTAGTATTTAGACTAACACATTTTTAATTTAAAATCAGCCAATTTTAGATTTGAAATTTTAGATTTTAGATTTGAGCATTATTCAGGATTGCTTTGGCTTCCTCAATACTTTGCCAAACCAATTTACCACACTCGATAAAAGCGGCTTTTTCAGTATCACTGAGTTCGAGTTCTATTACCTGTTCTACTCCTTGATATCCCAAGCGACAGGGAACACCTAAAAACATATCTTGGACATCATATTGACCGTTCAAATAAACCGAGCAAGGCAAGATTCGAGACTGATTCAATAGAATTGATTCCACCATTAAACAGGTAGAAGATGCGGGGGCAAAATATGCACTAGAAGTCTGCATCAATTTGACAATTTCTGCGCCGCCATTGCGAGTGCGATCGACTAAACGGGCGATCGTCTCTGCATCCATCATTTGACTGATCGGAATACCGTTGACAGTGGAATAGCGGGGTAACGGAACCATCAAATCGCCGTGAGAACCGAGGACAGTTGCATTGATTTCAGCAATCGAAATGCCCAATTCCATCGCAATAAAAGTTTGAAAGCGGGATGAGTCGAGAATGCCTGCCATACCCATGACTCGGTGTTTTGGCAAGCCGGTAGCTTCCCAGGCTAAATAGGTCATCACATCGAGGGGATTTGTGACTACGATTAAGATTGCTTCGGGGGAATGGGCGATCGCCTGTTGTGCAGATTCCGTGACAATTTTAGCATTAATTTTAATTAAATCTTCCCGATTCAGACCGGGTTTGCGTGGTATGCCGGCGGCAATTACGATAATGTTGGAGTTAGCAGTATCAGCATAGTTGTTTGTACCGACAATTTGGCGATCGTGTCGTTCAGCACCTCTGGCTTGCATCAAATCCAAAGCAATTCCCTGTGGCCAACCTTCGACAATATCTAGTAATACCACATCGGCAAGATTTTTCTCGGCTATCCGCTGGGCTAAGGTACTCCCAACTTTGCCTGCACCGATAATTGAGACGCGGGTTGATGGATAATTTAAGGTTGTGAAATTGATAAAAGTCATTCGATTTTAGATTTTGGATTTTA
>JAYTZD010000279.1:0-3459 GCA_043742065.1 Oscillatoriales bacterium | reverse complement strand
ATATCATGCTGCTCGGTCACTGGATTGAAATGGCTTCTGTGCAGGGAGCCAGTCGCGCTTTAGAAGAACTTGCGAAATTAGTGCCTTCTGTCGCTCACAAGCAGGCAAATGGGCAGATAGAAGATGTCCAAGTAAGCGCATTAGTTGAGGGCGATCTAATTCTAATTCGTCCCGGCGAACAAGTCCCGATCGATGGTGAAATTGTCGAGGGTACTTCCAGCGTCAACGAAGCCTTTCTGACTGGAGAGTCGCGCCCAGTAGTTAAAAAAGCTAGCGATGAAGCGATCGCCGGAGCGGTCAATGGAGAAGGTGCTCTGACAGTCAAGGTGACTCGTACCGGAGATCAAACAACCTTGAGTCAGATTATGCGGATGGTTGAGGAAGCGCAGACATCTAAAAGTAAATTTCAATCACTAGCCGATCGACTCGCCTATTGGCTAACTCTTATTGCGATCGGGGTCGCTACGCTAACATTCATCGTTTGGCTATCTATTAAACCAGATGGTTTAACATTTGCAATTAATCGCGCCGTTACTGTATTGGTGATTGCTTGTCCTCATGCGTTAGGTTTAGCAATCCCCTTAGTGCTGGTGAATGCTACTGGAATGTCCGCTAAAAATGGGATTCTGGTGCGAAATCGAGAAGCATTTGAACGAGCAAAAAGTATTAAAACAATCGCATTTGATAAGACGGGGACATTGACAACCGGACATTTTGGTGTGCAACGAATTTATACGGATAGTATCGATGAGTTAAAAGCTTTGGGCATTTCTGCGGCCCTAGAATCCTTATCAGAACATCCTCTTGGACAATCGATTGTGGAAGAAGCCAGCCATCGCAAAATCGAGCTTTCTAAAGCCAGTGATTTTAAAGCAGTTCCCGGTGAGGGCGTTGAAGGCGTAGTAGACGGTCAGCACTATCGGGTAGGCAGACCAGAATGGGTTCAAGAGTTGAAATTGCAGTTTCCGCCAGCGTTGCAAAAGGGACTAGAAGAACGTGAATCTCGTGGTGAAAGTGCGATCGTGCTGATGGACGATAAGCAAGTTCTCGCGCTATTCGGGTTAGCAGACCAGGTGCGGGCATCTGCACGAGAAGCGGTTGTAAAACTACAAGAAATGGATGTGCAGGTGGTGATGATTACAGGTGATGCAGAAGCCGTTGCCAAGACCGTTGCTGAGGATTTGCACATCGATCGCTACTATGCTCGTGTCTTACCACAGGATAAAGCTGCATTGATTCGTAAGCTCAAAGCTGAGAAGCCGACCGCCTTTGTGGGAGATGGCATCAATGATGCACCTGCTTTAACCGAGTCGGATTTAGGACTGGCGATCGGGGCTGGAACCAATGTGGCGATCGAGTCTGCCGATTTAATCTTGGTTAAAAGCGATCCGCTTGATGCAACCTACGCTCTTAAACTTGCGAAAGCTACCTACAACAAAATGACTCAGAACTTGTTTTGGGCAACCGGGTACAACGTCATTGCAATTCCCTTAGCAGCAGGAATTGGAGCTCCCTTCGGCATTCTATTAACGCCAGCACTGGGCGCAATATTGATGAGCGTTTCGACGGTCGTTGTTTCAGTTAATGCAATGTTGTTACGTCGCGTTCGTTTGAGTGATTAACTGCATATCTTGGAGGAGTAAGGGTTTGTGTCCAAGAAAATCGTCCAAATTCTAGCGGCACCAGAAACTAACCTGTTTCTCTTTGCCTTTTTGCTCAATTTTGTTTACGAAGTTTGGCAGGCTCCCTATTACGAGTTCTACGGAAGTCCGTCTTTAGCCGACAAAATTAAAGACTTGACTCACTGCTCCTTCGGCGATGGGGTGATTATTTTATTTAGTAGTTGGGTTGTGAGTGCGCTAGTTCGTTCGCGGAATTGGGTGCTTTATCCCACCTCGAAACTGGCGTTCCTGTTTACCAGTATCGGGTTAGTGATTACTCTGGTAATCGAAACCTATCGAGTCAATGTTTCCAAAACCTATGGGGTTCCGGTGATGGCAGTACCTATTCTAGGAATGAGTTCCCTCGCCGTAATTCAGTGGTTAGTTTTGCCGCCATTCATCCTTTATCTGGCTCGCCGTCATATGTTGGGTTATCTCGAAAAGCGCAGCTAATAACCAGTTTTGTCTGTTTTTATGAGTAAAAGTATATTCCTGCTTCTTGTTTGCTTATTTGTGGTGATGATTGGCTTCGGAGTAAGCCAACCTGTACTTCCTTTCTACTTCAGACATTTACATACAGGAGGTGTTTCGCGTGAGGCGATCGCAATTCACACTACCTTATTAACCAGCATTTATGCCTTCGTTCAGTTAATCGCAGCACCGTTTTGGGGGCAATGGTCAGATCGAGTCGGCAGACGACCCTTAATCTTGCTCGGAATTGCCGGTTCCGCGATCGCCCAACTACTATTTGGGTTTGCCTCTTCCCTAACAATGCTGTACGTTGCGCGGGCAGTCGGTGGGTTTCTATCCGCTGCGATGCTGCCTGCTGCGGCGGCTTATATCTCTGATTTGACGGCTGAACGCGATCGCGCCCGGGGGATGGCTTGGTTCGGTACAGCAGTGAGTCTTGGAGTGATTGTTGGTCCAGCTTTCGGTGGCTTGACAACTCGTGAAGACTTACATTTCACCTTTGGTCTTTTCCATATCAAAATTGAAAACTATGCTCCTCCGTTTTTTCTAGCTGCGGTTTTGATGTTCTTAACGCTGCTAGTCGCTCTCCGCTGGTTGCCGGAATCGTTGCGATCGAGATCGGCAACTGTACTCGCTCATCAGCCAGCACTGAATTGGACAAAGCTTGGTAAATCGCTATTACTGCTGTTGGGTTTAACCACGATCGCCCAGTTTGGACTCACGCTGTTTGAATCCGTTTTTGCGTTGTATGCTCAAGAAATATTGGGATACGGCCCCATCCAAACAGGCTTTGTATTCATGATTTGTGGCTCAGTGATGGCAGTCTTTCAAATCATTGCAGTGAGCTATCTGTCTCGATATGTGAGTGCGATCGTCCAAGTTGCTCTGGGATTTATACTCATGGGAAGCGGAATCTTCCTACTGCTAATGGCGCGATCGCTTCCCATTGTGCTGGGAGTTGTCGGTATATTGGCATTCGGTATGGCATTAATTACTCCAAACTTAACTGCTTTGATTTCAAAACGGGGAGGTGAACACACGGGAACAGTCTTAGGAATTCAAAATGCCGCCAATAGCCTCGGACAAGTTGGGGGATCGATGTTAGGGGGCGTTCTGTTTGCATGGCAGGTAAGCGCTCCTTATAGTTTTGCTGGCGTTTTACTTGTTGGAACTGGCTTCCTGCTGGGTTGGATGCAGAAACATCAGCCATAGTTGTTGATTGCAGCCCTTTGACATACTCACCGCCCTAAAAGTGCGGTGATTCTTGACGCTTCATCGGGACGATGCTCCCGAAGTAGTCTTACAGTCCCGAGCGCGTCCATTTAGA
>JAYTZD010000278.1:0-3462 GCA_043742065.1 Oscillatoriales bacterium | reverse complement strand
ATCGCAAATACTCGAAAAACATTCACTAAAGGACGGTTATAGCTATGTTACATAGATCCCGCCCCTCTTTTACTCCCGCCGCCAAGCTGAACACAGCTATGTGGTTGAGCCATCAGGGGGAAAAAAGATGAATTCCCTAGCCAATCCTAAGCTAAAAATTCTGATCGTTGATGATGAACCGGACAATCTTGACTTGCTTTACCGTACCTTCTATCGCGAATATAAAGTGCTCAGGGCAGAATCAGGCCCCGCTGCTCTAGAAATTTTGGCACGGGAAGGAGAAGTTGCTGTCATTATCTCCGATCAGCGGATGCCCAAAATGAGCGGGACTGAGTTCCTTCGCCTGACGGCGGCACAGTACCCGGATGTGATCAGAATTATTTTAACTGGCTATACGGATGTTGAAGATTTAGTTGAAGCTATTAATGCTGGTAAGGTATTCAAATATGTTACTAAGCCTTGGGATGCCGAAGAATTAAGGGTTCTGGTCATTCAAGCGGTTGATACTCATAATCTCCTGAAAGCGCGCACCAATGAACTGCGACGGGCGCTACAGCAAGAATCGCTGCTTTATTCTGTTACCAATACTATCCGATCGGCTCTGAATTACCAGCAGATGCTGCAACGAATTGTGGAAACAGTCGGCCAGATGTTTGAGGTGGGTTGCTGTCTGTTGCGTCCTTTCCAAGACGGTAGGGTGGCGGATGAATGGTTTGTTTATCAACTGCTGGAAACACAGGATTTGCCATCCCCGGATGCGGCTGTAATGCCTCTAGATGGTCGTTCTGCTGGAATTTCTGCGGATTTGCTACCGTTTTTGGTATGGGAAACTACTGAGGTAGAGCTGATTCCTGATGCCCAAACAGACGATCGCATCTTACATGAAGTAAATGAGCTGCGACGATTTGCTTACCAATCGGCCAATATCCGATCGAGCTTAATCGTACCTCTGTTCTACCAAACGGAACTGATGGCAGTTTTGGCGCTGCACTCCTTCGAGCAGCCACGCCAATGGCAAGAACATGAGATAAATTTGGTGACTACAGTAGCAGATCAAGCGGCTTTAGCGCTTTCTCAAGCCCGTGCTTACGAACAGGTGAGGGCTTTGGCCAAACGGGAAGCCCTAGTCAATACTATTACTACGGCAATTCGATCGAGCCTCGACCCCCAAAATATTTTTGCAGCAATTACCGAACAACTGGGGCAAGCTCTGCAAGTAGATGGCTGCGTGCTATCTCTGTGGACGGAAGACGACGAATACGTTCAGTGCGTCGGGCTTTACGACTCTGAGCGGCAATTTGTAGCTGTAGAAGAGAATTTTGTCTCTCCGACGGTACTCGCCAATCCGGACAGTCTTAGTGATCGGGGTCGCGCCTGGGCATCTCCCAATGCTTCCCTACCCCAGTCTTTAGTGCCGATTCGAGGCAATCCGGTTTTGCAAGATATTATGCTGTCGAAGGAGCCGGTGGCGATTTCAGACCTTAATGAACGCCCTGATATGAATGTTACAGAACTACAACTGCGATCGACCGCCCGCGCTCTTTTAGTAGTCCCTTTGCTCTCGGATGGCAAAATTATCGGCAGCATTTCCCTGCGACAAAACAGCAACAGCAGACGCTGGTTGGCCTCAGACATTGACCTGGCTCAAATAGTGGCAACTCAAGCTGCTCTGGCGGTAGAGCAGTCTCGCCTCTACCAAACTACCAGACAGCAGGCAGAACGTCTCCTGGAAGCCGATCGACTCAAAACCGAGTTTTTCCAAAATATCTCTCACGAATTCCGTACACCCCTAACCCTCACCATTGGCCCTTTGGAATCAGTTTGCAGCCGCAAAGAAGATTTACCCTATGAACAAGCAGCCATTGCACTTCGCAATTCCCGTCGCCTGCTGCGTTTAGTAAATCAACTATTAGACTTGCAGCGACTCGATGCCGGACGGATGCAGCCCAGTTTTCGTCCCTGCGATTTGGTGGGTTTCTGTTACTCTACCGCCGAGTCATTCCGACCATATTGTGAGAAAAAACACCTAAACTTAATTACTGAATTGCAAGAGTGTCCTTTGCTCTATTTAGATATTGAAAGATTTGACAAAGTTATTTATAACCTGCTATCAAATGCGGTCAAATTCACCCCAGAAGGTGGAAATATCACTCTCACAGTTAAACAAGCCGGTGCTCACTGTTTGCTGCAAGTCAAAGATAGTGGTATCGGGATTCGCGCTGAACAAATCCCCTATTTGTTCGAGCGTTTTCGCCAAGCTGAAGGTTCCACTAACCGTTCCTATGAAGGCAGTGGTTTGGGTTTGGCACTGGTAAAGGAATTGGTGGAACTGCACAGTGGTCAAATTTCGGTAGAGTCAGTTTACGGTGAAGGCTCTACTTTTACGATTTGGCTGCACTTCGGTTCCACGCATTTACCTCCTGAACAAGTTCTGGAAATACCCACAGAATTTCACTCGTCGAAAGCGCTGGTAGAATTGGCAGATGTGGAAGGTGATTTGTCTGATGCTGAATTTGCCACTGAGAATTTTGAAGCCATCCAACCTGTAAGTTCAGAAACAGCGGTTGGCACTGTTTTGGTGGTTGATGACAATCCTGATTTACGCTTTTATGTATCTGGAATTCTGCGAGATTCTGGGTTTGCAGTTTTGCTTGCTCGCAACGGTGAGGAGGGATTTGCTGTGGCTAAAAACCGTCATCCTGATTTGATTGTGACGGATTTAATGATGCCTTTGGTGTCTGGTTTGGATTTGATTCGGATGATTAGAGAAGATGAGGAATTGAAGGGAACTCCTGTGATTCTACTCACTGCTAAAGCTGATGAAGATACTCGGATTGAAGGGGTGGAACGGGGGGCTGATGCTTATTTGTCTAAGCCTTTTAACGACCGAGAATTATTGGCTGAGGTGCGAAATTTGGTGGCTCTCAAGGAGAATGAACGCCGAGTGCAGCAGTTGAATAATTATTTAACTGAGTCGGTGCTGCGCCGATTTTTGCCACCGGCAATGGTGAAGGCGGCGGCGGCGGGTGATTTGGCGCTGGATTTGCGCCCGGAGCCACGATTAATTACTATTTTGTTTAGCGATATTGTGGGTTTTACTCAAATGGCAAATACTCTGAGATCGCGCCGGGTGGCTGAGTTGTTGAATGAGTATTTGGCGGCGATGACTAAGGCGATTTTTGATAGTGGTGGCACGGTGGATAAGTTTGTGGGGGATGCGGTAATGGCACTATTTGGAGCACCGGAGGAATTGAGTCCGAATGAGCAGGTGCGGCGTGCTGTGGCGGCTGCAAAGCAAATGCTGCTGGCTCTGAAGGAGCTTAACAAGAGTTGGATTGAGCAGGGAATTGTTGGGGAGAATGGGGTGGCTCCGGTGCGGTTTCGCTGCGGAATTCATCAGGGTACTGCGGTGGTGGGGATGTTTGGTGGTGTGGAGCGATCGGACTATACTGCGATCGGGCC
>JAYTZD010000277.1:0-6805 GCA_043742065.1 Oscillatoriales bacterium | reverse complement strand
TGGCGGGTAACGGAAAAAGTGATCACCCCAGAGAAAGTAAATTTAGAAGCATTGCTAAGAAGATTGAGCAAGCACTCGCGGAGTTTAGTCAAGTCTGTAGACATATCGCCAATATCGTTAGTGCATCGTATGTCTAAAATATTGGAATTTTTGTCTGCCATCAAGGCAATCATGGCGGCCACATCCTCGACCAAATTTAAGATGCTGAAATTTTCGACATCTAGTTTCATCCGACCGGCTTCAATCTTAGAGAAGTCGAGAATATCTTTAATAATTGCTAGCAAATGTTGACCAGCCGTGCTAATTCTCTTGAGGTCGCTGACGAACTCTTCGGCACCCAGGTCTTCGGCATCTTCTTGCAGAAGTTCGCTATAGCCAATAATTGCATTGAGAGGGGTTCTGAGTTCATGGCTCATGTTGGCGAGAAATTCGCTTTTCGAGCGGTTGGCGGCTTCGGCGGCTAATGCGGCCCGGCGGAATTCTTCGCCTCGTTTGGCTTCGGTGATGTCGGTGGTCATGATTAAAACGCACTGATTGGTGGCGAGGTGAATCAGTTCCACCGACATTAGCCAATCGCGTTCTTCGCCTGTTTTAGTGCGAATTAAAACTTCTTGATTGCTGATGGAATTTTGCGATTGCAAAGTCTGGGTGATTCCTTGTCCATCTTCTGGATTGACAAACAGTGCCAATTCATCGGCTGTGTGGCCGAGGAATTCGTGGCGTTCCCAGCCTAACTGGCGCAAAAAGCTTTCATTAGCATCTAGAAAACATCCGTCTGTGAGAGTACAAATGCTAATCCCGACTGGTGATGCGTGAAAAGCTTTGGAAAATCGCTCTTCTGAAGATCTGAGGGCGGCTTCGGCCCGTTTTCGGTCTGTGATGTCTTGGACAGTGCTGGTGATATAGGTAGAGTTTACTGCTGCTTGTTCGCAGACTGTGCGATCGCACCCATCGAGAAGTAACAATCGGTAGTCGATGCTGTAGGGCTGTTGTTCAAATAAAGCAGCTTCAATAGATGTTTTGACTAATTCTCTGTCTTCAGGGTGTACATACCCCAAGAACGCTTCTAGACTGGGTTCAAAGCTTCCAGGTGGTTGTCTGAGAATGCGATAAATCTCGTCAGACCAGCGTAGTTGTTGGGTGGTGCGGTCTAAGTCCCAGTTGCCCAACTGGGCGATGCGCTGGGCATTGGCGAGGCTGGCTTCGCTGGCCCGCAGGAAGGTTTCGGCTTGGTGGCGTTCGGCGACGGTGGCGGCTAAGACCAAGCCTGTGACGGCGATGACGGCAATGAAGGCTTGCAGGGATAAAAGTGCTTGGGGGATGCTGCTGGCGTGTTTGAGAAAGGGGCCGCTGCCTCTGGCTATGCCCCAGATGGCGAATCCGCACAGGATGAAATTAGAGAGGGCTGTGTAGCGCTGACCAAATCGAAATGCGGCCCAAACTACTAGGGGAAAGGGCAGGTATTCGAGGGGATAGCGGGCGTAGGCGGCGCGGGTGCGGGAGCAGAAAACTAGCCAGCCAACGGCTAGGAGTAGCACTAGCCAAATGGCGCGTTCGATGATCTGCTGGCGGTGGGTTTTGACGGAGGGCAATTCACGCCAAGTCAGGATTAGGGGGGCGATGAGCAAAATTCCCATCATGTCTCCCACCCACCAAGTTGCCCAAATCTTGCCAAAATTGTTCCAAGTAGATAAACCTGTCAGACACTGGACGACGCTGCCGATGGTGGAGTTGATCAGGGTAGACCCAAAAGCTGCTAGTCCGACTATTCCTAAAACGTCTTTGACCCGATCGAGTTCGGCGCTGAAGTTGATTCTTTGTAGCAGGTAAGTTCCCGTCCAGGCTTGCAAAGCTCTGCCACTGGCTGAGATGAATGCAGTGGCGATGTTAGCTGACGGGTTAGTCATGCTGAACAGGAAGCCTCCGATGGCGATGCCTGGCCACAGTTGGCGTCCGAACAGCAGGAGGGCGACTTGGGCAATTCCTGCTGCTGGCCACATAGGGGATACTTCTGGACTCAGTACGAGTGTGGAAATGGCTAATTTGGACGCCAAAAAGTACATGAGAGCGATCGCGCCTACTGAGAGGAAGTACCGCCAGGAATGTCCTTTGATTGTGTTAAGGAACTTTTTCTGCATTGTCGTTTGGGGAAAAGGTGGGCGATCGTTGGGGCATTAGTCATATCAATTCCGGTTGCACCGTCAGGTGATGTTGACTGTTCACTGTTCACTGTTGACTGCGCCGCCCTGAGCCCTTCGACGGAGTTCATCCTGAGCGTAGTCGAAGGGCTCAGGATAAACTTCGTCGAAGGGTTGACTGTTTGAACAATACCAATGCCACTTCCACAAAGACTGAATTGTCGGCAAAAGCCCTTGTCTGCAAATATATCCGTAAGGGCGAATGATTCATCGGCAATTTTTAGGTTTTTGTTAAAGATTTATTACCTGGCAAGAACGGGCGTTAGTTTGTTGCGGGCGATCGATGGTTCAAGTCTTTTTAGAAAACATAGTGAAAGCAGAGAATTGAGCTGCCAAACTCTCTATTTTTGATTTGATTTATTTCCCCTTTTCTATTTCCCAGATACTGGTGCGATATCTAATGTTAGCGCCAAACGCTCTTGGGCTTCTTTGAGCGCGTCTTGGGGCGATCGACCCAGAAGGGTTGCTTCTATGGCGCGGCCTAGGTTTTCTGAGAGTCGGGAGTAACCTGAAATAATCGGGCGCGATCGGGCTGAGTTCATTTGTGCTAAAAATACTCGCAAAATTGGGGTCTTGCTGACAAAGTTTTGATACGTTTCACTTTGTCTCGATTTGAGGTTAATTGGTAAATAACCTGTTCCTAATGCCCAGGCAGTTTGGAATTCTTCACCGAGGGTATACTCTAAGAATTCTAGCCCTGCTTTTTCTCGTTCTGGCGAGGTTTTCATTAAAAATAGGTTTTCACCCCCAACAACGGCTGCGGCGCGTGTGAGAGCTGGTATGGGAATCGCTCCATAGTCGATCGCGCTTTGCTGCAACTGTGTTAATGTCCAGGGCCCGGTGATTTGCATGGCGACTTTGCCAGCAATGAAGTTTTCGAGTTCGTAACCGCGTTCCGGTGCTGACAGTATGGCTGAGCCTTCTTTTAACAAGTCGCTCCACAATTCTAAGGCGGCGAGAGATCCTGGACTGTCTATTTGAGGCACGGGAGTTTTGGCTGTTGGGGCCATTGTCATGAGTTCGCCTCCTGCGCTGAACATGAATGGCAGCCAGGTAAATACTGTCCATTCTCCTTTGCCTAGGGGGAGCAGTATGCCGTGTTGATCGATGCGATCGTCCCCGTTGGTGTCACGCGAAAGCGATCGGGCTACCTGCTTTAATTGTTGCCAAGTCTGTGGCAATTCTGTGATTCCTGCTGCCTTGAATAAGCTGGGACGATAAAATATTGCTGTGTTATTTGTGGCTAGGGGAATTGACCAAGTATGCCCATCCAGTTCCATCGACTCGAACAGTGATGGATCGATTTCGGCTTTGATGGGGGATTTATCCAGCCAGTTTTCTAGTGGTTGAATTGCTTGCAGTTCTGCTAATTTTCCTGCCATTGTGGGAGTATTCCACAGCAAATCTGGGGGAGCATTTCCGACAATTGCTGTCAATATTTTTGGCAATTGTTGGTCTGGCTGACCGATGTAAAGTGCTTCTACTTGGATATTAGGATGTGTTTTGTTGAATTTTTCCGTGAGGGTTTGAAACACATCTCGGTTGGGCGGGGGATTGATACCGTGCCAGAGTGTGAGCTTGATGATACCGCTATTTTTGGCAGTGAGCGCGCTGCTGTTTTGACAGCCGCTTAATATGAGGAGATTTAAGGCAAGTACAATGCAGAAACCGCGTTTTACTTGCAATTTAATTGACTGGAATAATTTGGCTAAAATCATTTTTTAGTTACACTTTGGGATTTTTTTTTAAAATGTTTCGGAATCACAGGCGGGACGCCCGTGCCACATTAGAGAGCAGAATTATTTTTAGCCTGAGTTATTGCTTCCCGATGTTCACTCCGAAGCTTCGGTTTTAAATACAAGTTTTCAATCAAAGCAGCCACTCCTGCAAACCAAGGTGGCACAATCACAGCGCCAATAATTCCCAATACTTGAACGCCTCCCAATACAGACAGCAATTGATATAAAGGATGCACCCCAACTGACGAACCAACCAGCAAAGGATCGAGAACGTAGGTTTCCAAGTTTTGGATAAATACAAATAACAATAATACCCATAAAAGTACCCAGCCACCTTTCGCAAGTGCTACGATCAATGCTGGTACTGCTCCCAATACGGGGCCGATAAATGGGATCAGATTTGTTACACCTGCGATCGCACCTAAGCCTAGAGAAAATTCCGGCATTCCCAAAAAGCTTAATCCAGTGGTAATGAATATCCCTAAAATCCCAGAAACTAAAAATCTCCCGCGAATGTAACTCCCCATTCTTTGACCAATCGGTGTAGCTTGCGCTGCTAATCTTTCATCCCAAGGTTTGGGGAAAAACTGCACTAAACTTTTGATTAGTGTGTCACTGTCGGCAACCATGTAACCTGAAATAAATAAGGCTAAAACTAAACTGAAGAAGCCGCCGAGAATTCCTCTAGTTAAACTGTACGATCGCAAAACCAGTTGTTGACTCGATCGAATCAGCCAATTCGTCAGCGATTGAGTGTCCAACAATTGTCCCACCAAGGTTGGTGCATCGTCAGTCAAGCGACTTGCTAAGCTGGTTGCCACGGTTTCCAGACTTTCGGCGTAAACTGGTAATTGTCGCAGCAGTAACTCTATTTGTTCGATGACTGTCGGGCCAATTAATACTACCGTCCCGCTAAACCCGCCGATCAGAGTTAAATAAACCATAATCACGGCCAGCCAGCGGGGAACGCGCATCGTTTCAGCCCAATTGACGATCGGGACGATCGAAGCGGCCAGCACGACTGATATCATCAGAATTACTAGCAGGCTCCGCAACTGCCACAGCAGCACTAGCAGCAAGGAAGATGCTACAATTAGCAGCAAGTTAGGTAAAGAAATGGTAATCCGCTGTTCTGACATCATTAAATAATTATATTGTTGCCGATCGTGTCGCTCTCTATTTTATGATAAACGATATGATATAAATAATATAATTAAGATTATGAATTCGCTATTAAAACCCGTTGAATGGATCGGCAGTTCCCGTGACGACTTGCGCGAGTTTCCAGAAGATGTCCAGCAAATTATAGGTTTTGCCTTGTACCGCGCTCAACTGGGTAAAAAGCATCCTGACGCTAAACCGCTTAAAGGATTTAAAGGTGCTGGCGTTTTAGAAATTGTTGATAATTTTGATGGAGACACTTACCGATCGGTATACACCGTAAAATTTGAAGGAATAGTCTATGTTCTTCATGCTTTCCAGAAAAAATCAAAGCAGGGAATTGCTACCCCCAAGCAAGATATAGATTTGATTGAATCTCGACTTAAGCGTGCCAAAGAACACTACAAAAAATATCTAGAACAGCAAGAATTGGAGGAACAAAATGACTGAAGAAATAAAAGTGTATTCCAGTAGTGGAAATGTTTTTGCCGATTTAGGTCTACCCAATCCAGAGGAATTACTGATTAAGGCAGAACTAGCTCATCAGATTAGTGAATTAATTTCGGAACGTCAACTAACCCAGGACCAAGCAGCAAAGCTATTAGGAATCGATCGACTCACACTCTCAGCATTGATGCGCGGTAAATTATTAGATTTCTCTACGGAACGCCTATTTCGTTTTCTTAACGCACTCGGTAGCAACGTAGAGATTCGGATTGCCCACTCGCCACCAAATGTTCAAGCTCAAACTCGCATTGTCGTTGCATCATAAGTAAACAAACAAGTAAAAAATTAAAAGATTAATATGCAATCACCACCTTCAAATCAAGATTTGTCAACCATTCCGTCTATAAAATCACCAACGCTGTTTTATCAATGGAAAAATTATCGCTGTGCTTACGATGTTTATCACCCAACTACTGTCACACCCGATAATAGTATACCATTAGTTTTGATTCATCCGATCGGAGTTGGTTTGTCAAGAGTCTTTTGGCAGAGATTTTGCGAAGGTTGGTGTAAAACAGGCAACAGCAATCCGATTTATAATCCCGATCTTTTGGGTTGTGGTGATTGCGAAATGCCCGCTGTAGCCTGTCATCCTGACGATTGGGCTGCACAGTTGCAGTTTTTTCTGGAGACTGTAGTAAAAAAACCTGCGATCGTCCTGGTGCAAGGTGCTTTATTATCAGTAGCCTTAGCTTTAGCAAAAATTGACCAAGAAAGCGGCTCGAATTTAATTCACGGGCTAGTGCTCGCGGGGCCTCCAGCTTGGGCGGTGATGAACAAGCATTCTACTGAAAGACAGCAAAGAATTGTCTGGAATTTGTTAGATTCTCCTTTGGGAAACGCATTTTATCGCTACGCCAGACGCGCTGAATTTCTGCGTTCTTTTTCCATCAAACAACTGTTTGGGGATGCGGCGAAAGTTGATAGCGAATGGTTGGATGCTTTGCAGGCTGGGGCGGCGAATCCTGACAGCCGTCATGCGGTTTTCTCGTTTTTAGCGGGGTTTTGGCGGCAGGATTATAGTAGCACTATCCAAAAGTGCGATCGACCTACACTGATTGTCATGGGAGAACAAGCGTCAAGTATCAGTCAAGCTGGTAAGGAAGAAAAACCGGAGGAAAGATTAGCCCAATATTTAGCTAACTTTCCAAATGCGGAAGGTTTATTAATGCCGGGGCGAAATGTTTTACCCTATGAATC
>JAYTZD010000276.1:0-3471 GCA_043742065.1 Oscillatoriales bacterium | reverse complement strand
ATTGTAGGGACACGGCATTGCCGTCTCCTAATTGTAGGGACACGGCATTGCCGTCTCCTAATTGTAGGGACACGGCATTGCCGTCTCCTAATTTCTTCTTGAGATCAAGAATCTGTAGTAGAAGGTGGTTTCTTACCTGCATTGCGAATATTGATAATCTTACTCAGCACATCAAACCAGAAAATCGCTCCCATAGAAATAGCCAACCCACTCAATAGCCAACCGAAAACTTTTCTCACAAAAGCAGGCCAAAATATATTTTTGTTGGCATCTATTTCTAATCGGTTAGGTTCACTCCAGCCGAAAGGAACCGCTAAATTATCCAAAGCTAGACCAACTTCATTTTGAACTTTTGTGAGACTTGTTGAATTATCTAATTTAGTTGGAGCATTTTTTTCTACTAACTTCTGAGCATACAAATTCACCGTTGATCGCAACATCGAATCCTTCGACAACCTACTAATGATATTGACAGTATCAGCATTCGCACCGATCGCGATCGCAGTTCCGAGCAAAATTGCCACCCCCCTAGAATTCCGCTTATAAACCCCCGAAGCTCGTTCCATACTGCGATCGAACCAAACCTCAATTTCCCGCTGAAACCGATCCAACTGCTCCTGACCATCTCCGCCACCTTTTTCAGCCCGCTGTGCTAAAATGTAAAGACTATTTTTCAGAGATTCTGGCATACTATCAACAGTTGCTTGAATTTGTTCGTAAATCGGACTGTCCTGCTTCTCCTCCAGAATTTCTGTTACAGTCTCCTGACTTTTTCTGACTTTCCTCATGGTATTTAAAACATTGCTCAAACTCGGTTCCAGTTGCTTCCGCAGTGCCTCCCGTTCAAATTCACTATCAAAATTGGCTTTGATAAATCCCATCTGACGCTGAAATTCTCTGCCTTCCAGCTCAGTTTCTGGCAAATAAACCTGAGAATCATTAATATAAAAGCCGAGCTTCTCCGACATCCGATCCAAGCTATTGTTCAAAGTTACAACACCATTTTTATAATCTTCAACAACTCGATTAAACTCCCCAGACAGCCACACAAATTCTTGATCGATAATCGGTTGAGTAGCCACTGACAAATCGAGACCTTCCCCAATAACTTTAATTTGCGTCAACTGTAGATCTTTAAATCTTTCAAATCTAGCTTCAGTGATAGATTTCATCAACTGATTAATTTTCAACGTATCCAAAAGGCTAGTAGAGAAGCTTTCGGACGGAATGTAAGAAGGCCCAGTTGATTTATTTCCAAAAACATTTGTACTTCCAGTCATGCGGCGATAAAATGCACCTAAATTGTGTATCAAAGACCGGAATATTTGTGATAGAGGCCCTTTCGCCCCCTGATTCAAATCATTAATGATCGGGTTGCTATAAATCAAATTTGCTAACTGTCCGACTCGCTGAAATTGAGCCTCATCCTGCACGCCTTCATTGCCGCCAGCAATCAGCACTTCGATGGACTTTTTTAAATGTCCTGCCCGCCATTGCAACACAGTAGCAATCAATTCCTGAATTTCCGAAGCTAGTAAGCTTAAACTTAGGTAGATAAAAACTAAGCCGATGATAATATCTATGATGACGGGTAAATTCATAAAAAATCCCTGGTCGTAAATAACAGTTGTCTAAGTTTACCTTCAGTTTGGGACGCTGATAAATATCTTAAACTTATGTCAGAAATCTTTCCACCGAGCACGGGAAAATACACAAGTCGCCTCAATGACAACTCTACAGACAAACTGTGGATGTGGGCTTTTCTGTTGGCCGCTATACTAATTTTCGGGCTGAATCTGGGCGGCGTGGCGTTGCGGGATTGGGATGAAGGGATTGCAGCCCAGGTGAGTCGCGAAATCTGGGGCGACAAGTTAAATTGGCTTTATCCGACGATCGGCGGAATGCCTTATTTCAACAAGCCTCCCCTGGTACACTGGCTAATCGGGCTGTGTTTTGCCGCCGGGGGTGTCAGCGAATGGACGGCGAGGTTGATACCCGCCATGCTGACAGCCACTTCAGTGCCGCTGCTTTACGCCATTGGCAGGGAGTTGTTTCTCCGACGGTCGATCGCCATTTTTTCTGCCCTCGTCTATCTAACGCTGTTACCGGTGGTGCGGCATGGACGTTTGGCGATGTTGGATGGGGCGGTTTTGTGCTTTTTGCTGGGGGCAATGTGGTGTTTGTTGCGATCGCGCCGGGATTTGCGTTACGCTTTGGGCGCGGGTATTGGCTTTGGACTCATTTGCTTGACTAAGGGTGTGATGTTGGGGCTGCTACTAGGCGCGATCGGTTGTTTGTTCCTACTTTGGGATACCCCACGACTGCTAACTTCAGGGTATATTTGGGGTGGATTGGCGATCGGAACATTACCAGTAGCTGCTTGGTATTTTGCCCAATGGGTGCACTACGGTCAAGAATTTATCAACACCAATTTAGTTAGCCAATCTTTCCGGCGAATTGGGGAAACTGTAGGCAATCACAAAGGCCCACCCTGGTATTATCTTTTAGAAATCTTAGAATCAGCTTGGCCCTGGCAGTTATTTTGGTTACAAGGGCTGCGTTTGACATGGGAAAATCGTAGTTTTGCCGGGCCAAAATTAATCATAGTTTGGAGTGGATTTTATATCTTAGCCATTTCCGTCATGAATACGAAATTGCCTTGGTACATCCTACCAATTTATCCAGTTGTTGCCCTAGCAGTTGGCAGTTATCTCGCCGAAGTTTGGGAGCAAATGGAAGTGCGAGCAGAACCAGAAAAAGAGGAAGCAGAAGAACATTTTGATGCAGTATCTTTATTACCTCATCCTGCAATTTTGGGAGTGTTAGCTGTAGTTGCTGTTGTCGGCTGCATTTATTTCAGCGGCTTAGTCCCAATTGGGAAATACATTGTGCCGAGGGAGGGAGATTTGCAGTTGATGTTAATGTTTGTAGCATTGACAATGACAATATCTGCTATACTGCTGCATCGAAAAGACCGACAATTTCTATTAGTTTTAATTTGGGGAACCTACGTCACCTTGTTAGTATTTGTCGCCTCAGATAACTGGGTATGGGAACTAGCCGAGGATTATCCAGTTAAGCCGATCGCCGAAATCGTCCGCACCGGAACTCCGGCTGGTCAACAGGTGTTTACTTCTCACCGCTTACCGCGTCCATCGCTAAACTTTTACAGTGAAAGGCAAGTTATTGTAGCAGATCCGGTGACTCTCCAACAGAAATGGCAAACTCTCCCTCAGCCTTATTTTCTGTTAGAAAAACCTGTTTTGAAACATCTAGGTTTGCAAAATGCTGAGATTGTAAAAACATTTGATGATTGGATTTTGGTAACTCGAAAATTGGGTTAGGGCGGGTTTTTGCAGATTGTTTATTTGGGGCGATTTTGGTTGGTGAACCCTTCGACCCTTCGACCCTTCGACTACGCTCAGGGCGACGCTCCGCTCAGGGCGACGCTTCGCTCAGGGCATCGCCCGC
>JAYTZD010000275.1:0-6808 GCA_043742065.1 Oscillatoriales bacterium | reverse complement strand
ATCGAAAACTAAAGGAATGCGATAAGCATCGCTCAATGGCAGAATCAACCCTGCTTGCAAAGCTGAATAAAGTTCAGTAGCTGTAGCATTAGCTGACTCTTCTCTGACAAGTGACAGCACATCTAGAGCAAATTTATCCCCCACACAAGCTGCTAATTTCAACACTTCTTGCGTGGCTGCGGGGAGCTTTTCAATACGACTGGCTACCAGTTCCACTACACTTTTATCGGTAATTCCAATGGCTTGAATTTCATCGATACTCCAATTCCAACCTCCTTTACCTTCCAGGAGACTAAAGTCGAATTTCAAAAGATTGTCTTGATAAAGTGCTTGGAGTAATTGCGTCAAGAAAAAAGGATTGCCGCCAGTTTTATTGCAGATTAATTCTGCTAAATTTTTGACTTCTTCTGCGCGGTTATTAAGTGTTTCCGCGACTAATTCAGTCACATTTTCTAAATCCAGCGGTTGCAGCACGATATTGTTGACAACCGTACCCGTTTTCTCAATCTCTTCTACAGTCTGAATTAAAGGGTGAGTCGGACTAACTTCATTATCTCGATACGCGCCGATTAGCAACAGATATTGCTGTTCAGGGTCAGTTATCAGTGTTTGCATCAGTTTTAATGTTGCTGAATCTGCCCACTGCAAATCGTCTAAAAAGAGCACTAGCGGATGTTCTTTTTGAGCGAAAACGCGAATAAATTCTTTGAATACTCGATTGAAGCGATTTTGCGATTCTACAGCGCCTAGTTCTGCCACTTCTGGCTGTTTTCCAGCGATTAATTCAACTTCGGGAATTACATCGGCAATTACTTTACCGTCTGTTCCTAAAGCTGTTAAAATTTTAGTGCGCCATGTTTCTATAGCAGCAGCACTTTCAGTTAGTAACTGCCGCAGCAAGGAGTTAAATGCTTGAATTAATGATGCGTAGGGAATGTTGCGTTTGAATTGGTCGAATTTGCCGCTGATGAAGTAACCTTTTGCCTTGGTAATGGGTTTGCTAACTTCGTTGACGACTGCGGATTTGCCGATACCGGAATAGCCGGATACTAGCATTAGTTCGCTTTGGGAATGGGCGGCTTTTTCGGTATTTTGGTTGGGTGATAAAGATTCCAGTGAACCCGCACCTACACGTTCAAATGCTGCTAATAGTTCGTTGACTTGTTGTTCTCTACCGTACAATTTTTGGGGAATTAACAATTGGCTGAGAATATCTAAGCGACCGGGGATAAAATTGGCAATTTTTCCTGTGGTTTCTAGCTGATGGGAACAGTTTTCTAAGTCGGCGAATAATCCGGCTGCACTTTGATATCTCTGTTCGGCATTCTTTGACATCAATTTCATCACTATTTCTGAAATTTCTGGCGGAATTTCAGAATTGATTTGATGTGGCGCAATTGCTTGTATGGCGATGTGGCTGTAAACTATTTCTAAGGGGTCATTGCTAGTGAAAGGTAATGTACCTGTGAGCATTTCATACAAGGTAATTCCGAAGGAATAAAAGTCGGTGCGGTAGTCGAGGGTGCGGTTCATTCTCCCGGTTTGTTCGGGTGACATATAGGCTAATGTGCCTTCTACTGAGTTGGGATTATTAAATTGCGGGTTTTCTTTGTTGAGTTTTGTCGCTATCCCGAAGTCTGTGAGTTTTACTTGTTTTGTTTGGGAGTTGATAATGATATTACTGGGTTTGATATCTTTGTGAATAATTTGATTTTGATGTAGGTATTCCAAGCCTTTAGTGATTTGGATGGCGATGTCTAAAATAACTCGCGGACTCAATATCTCTTTTTCTAGCAGTTTTCCGAGAGATTCGCCACCAAAATCTTCTAAAACCAGTCCTAATCGGTGGTCAAAGGTTTCGAGACTGATGGTTTTGACGATGTGTTTGCTGTCTAAATGTTTGCGGATTTGATATTCGTGTTTGAGGCGAGTAATTGCTTCGAGTGTGGGATATTCGGCTTTCAGGACTTTAAGAATTGTTGCGGTTTGGTTAATCGATGCCTGTCCGCGATAAATAATTGTTTCGACACCTTGATGCAGAGTAGAATTAATTGGGTATTCTGAAAGGCTTAGCATTGTTTATTTAAACATTAATCTGCTCTAATTATACCTATAATAGCGCTGAATTTGTGAATATTTTTGTGATCTGGATCGCAGTTTATTATGCCATAAGTCACAAGCGTATGAGGCCCAGAAACCGGGTTTTTTTGCGAAATACTTCGTTGCATCCCGTAGATTCGGTAAAAACCCGGTTTCTTTGGTTGGTGTGCATCCAAAACTAAGATTTCAATGGCAGATTTTTAATCTTCTACAACCGTAACTTCACTGATATGAACAATTGATTCTGGTTCCGGTAAAATACGGACGCGGGCAAATTTCAAACCACTGACTCCTTGCAGCGATTCTACCATCCCAGTTTGAACTTTTGCCTCTACCCAACCTTCACGAGATAAATAGAGCAAGTATTGCTCATACTCTTCCCATTCATCCTCGGTTGAATAAACGACTGTCAACATCCCTGACTGAGTAATTCGTTCTTGTGCGTCTTTATCAACGGCTTTTTCGATCCGCTTTTTGACGAGTTCGTAGCGGATGTCGCGGGTGCCTTTTACGTCAAACATTTTTTCTGTATTTTCGTTATGAAAAATATCGATTGTGGTATTTTGAACTAACACTAAATGCGCCAATTCCATATTAATTTGCGAGTTGGCTTGCAGGCGGAAAACAGTGCGCCCGCAGTCACAAATTGCCCGCAGTTGTTCGTACCGCAAACTGTGGAGGTGAAACTGACTGAATCTGCCATCAACAGATTTTCCGACATAAATCATGTGATCCATGCCGTCGGTACATTCTATGTCGCAGTAGTGGGGGAGAATTTTCTGCATTCTTTCTTGCCAGCGAGTCCATGTTTCTTGGAGTTTGTCACTAATTAAATGCAGCATTTCGTCGTAGCGAGTTCGATCGCTATAAACGCATTTGTGTTCGTTTTCGCAAGCCGCTTGGTAAGCTTCAACAGCCTCATGAACTCTTGGCCCACACTGCATAAAATAGTCAAAATATACTTCGAGTTTCTCGTTCAAATACTCGGCAGATCGCACCTCCATATCCACTGTTACTTTTTGTTTTAAATGCTCGATGTAGTCGAGTAAATCAAGTCGCAGTTGCTGACCAAGATGAGTAGTTTTTGTTTCACAAACGGCATCAATTATGGCTAAACCCAAGCGAAATTGTTCCAGCAAATCAGTTTGAATAGCTCGATTTCGCTCGTCGCTAGAACCGCGAATATCGGAAATTCCAAACAGCGGATAAACGTCAGAAAATACAATAGTTTCTTGCTGTAGTCCCCAACTGCGTCTTTCTGCTTCTTGGACGAAGCGCCATTCGACGGCGGGGTGGATGTTGTGGATGTGGCTGAACCGCTGCTGCATGGCTTGGCGCAGGGCTGCAATGAAGGCAGGAATCAGTTCTTGGGCGTGTTGGGAGTCAATGCCGTTGAAGTGGTTTGGCCGATCGCACAGCATCCCCACCAGACCTAAAATCCGCTGTACGCAGCCCTCACGGGTAACGGTTTTTACCACTAGGGGTACTAGCAACATCGATCGCACGCCCATTTTCCGCAAAGCCCGATCGCACTCAGTATCACATTCTCGTCGCAAATCTGGCACATTCCATACTTGATTTGCCGCCGTTGCTTTCAAGAAATGAGAAGCTTCTAGGGAAGTCATCGAATAAACAATCGGCTGCAAATTTTCGCCGCCTTTGGCTACTAATATCTGTACCTGTTCCCCATCAGGGCGCATTAACAAAGTGCCGTCAGCATTAAAGAGCGATCGCAAACAACCGTCAATTCTCTCAAATTTGTCAGGGCGCAGCATGGAATCGCGATCGATTAATAACTGTGTCAGCCGCCGAATTTGCTCCTGTATGGTGACATCAAAACCTTCGAGTACCAGTAAACCTTCTACTTGGTAATTATCCAACTTTAAGCGATCCCCCAAAACCGCCAATTGATTCGGCTGCATCAACCAAGCTTCCCGTTCAGAAACTGGCATTAAATTCAAATGCAAATCCGCAAATTCATCTATTTTCGGGTCAATGCGCTCGACTTTCAACTGTTCCGAACCTAGCCAAAATTCGACATATCTCGGTTCTGGATGCACCCGACTTTTTACCGCCGCCATCACGGGTTCATCGAGCACTCGCAAAGCTGCGAGGTCAATTTGATAGGATTGCTTGAATACCCAGTGCAAAACGTGGCGACGGTACAACTGTTCGGCTGTTTTGCCGTCCCACTCCTCGAACAGTTCCAGCAAAGTAATGCCCATTCCTGCAAACAAACCGCCAATTTGCCCACTTCCTAGGGGCGTTCCTTCCCAGCCAGCCAAACGGCAAAAAGCGGCGTTAGCATAGCGTAGGGCAAAAGTTCCCGGCTCAATTACTGCGATTAAAACGCGGCGGTTTCCGAGAAATTGAAACACCCACTGCAAGTCTTGTTTCCATGTTTTCAAGCGTTCAATTTCGGCAGATTGAGTTGGTACTCCTGCCGCCAAAGCTTGCAGTAGCTGTTCCATATTAACTTCGCTTTGCAAGCTATTATTGTCTTGCTCAGTTGAATCCAGATCTACGGGCATCAGTGATTTTACGGAGTTGTTGTTGTTTTGACGAGATGACGATTTAGGAGTAGACATAAGTAAAACACCTGAAAACAGTGGATTTTGCCAATAATGTTAGCGATCGGCCATTTAAGGCTTTGTGAAAAACTTACAGCTTGTTTATAAAGTTTTTGTATGGGGAACAAAAACTGGCTTTTTCCCAGGAAGATGGGCCAATAAACTTTAACTTTTCTTTACAAGCAACCTTTCTGTCTGGACTTTACAGGGTTAAATTAACTTGGTAAGCATATTGCCTGCTACACTTATTATAAGTGGTAAACCGTAGCGGATCATCTGAATTTTAGATTTTATATTTTAGATTTCGGATTGAAGAAAGCGAACCTACAGATAGATCATAGGGGCGCGGATAAAGTTGCTTGCCAAAAGTGGGCAATCCATTTTAGGTTTTAGATTTTAGATTGATTCCACGGATAAATCCGGGGGCTTGTACAATCAAGAAGTTCTTGGTCAAGGATTCACATTGATTGATGCTATCAATGAAAAGAATATAATATAATGTCAGTATCAGCAGTTGTGAAAGGAGATACTTATGGTTTTAAGGATTAATAACTTGATCGGCGATTCGACAGGATTTCCTGTATCGGCTGGCGGGGGGGCGCGTTTTTTGGGATTTGCCACAGCAGACGATATTGATGTTGAAGACGGAAATTTGTCTTTTGTTCCTTGGGGGGTTTGGGGACTGGATGGCGATGATACGATAGTCGGTTCGTCGGATAGCAACGAACGGCTGTTAGGAAATAACGGCAATGATGTCATCGCAGGTGATGGCGGAAATGACATCATTTACGGCGGCAAAGATAACGATATGCTTGATGGAAATGACGGGAATGACCTAGTTAGAGGGGACTCAGGCAACGACGCGATCTTTGGAGGACCTGGCAATGATATTCTGCGGGGAGGGCAAGGCGACGACGATTTAGATGGTAATGATGGCAATGATTTCCTGGCGGGCGATCGGGGAGTTGATGTTTTGACTGGCGGGTTTGGTGCTGATATTTTTCTGGTCAGAAGTAATGATGAAGGATTGGGAGTCAATCAGGCTGATGTGATTACTGATTTTAACTTTGATGAGGGCGATCGCATTGCTCTGACGGACGGCTTAACAGAATTAAATCTCCTCTTTAGTGATGACAGTCTGATCGCTTATGATAACGATGGAATTATCGACGATATGGTGATTAGGAACCGGGGTAACGGACGGATTGTGGGGATAGTCTTAAACACGAATAACTTTGAACTTACTGGTTCATTTGAATCTGCGAGTCCATTTGCTTTAGCAATTAATGGTTCTCAGTTTCAGTTCTTGGCTTAGTTTTAGGTAGGTCAAAATAGCGATCGATTTTGGGAGTATCCCGATTTTAAAGTCGATCGCTATTTAAAATAGTTGTCTTGAGATATTGTTTAGGCTAATATAGTAAAGAGCAACTCCGACGTGGGGAAAGTTTTTATGTCTATTGCCACTCACCCCAAATTGACAGCACTCCCAGAACAGCGATTGATTTTGCCACTATCAATGAGTTGGGAGCAGTTTAAAGCTCTGGATTCGTTGCTAGAGTACACTCGCAGCGTTCGTTTGTCTTACCTGGATGGATATGTAGAAATTATGACACGTTCGCCGGAGCATGAAACCATTAAATGCCTGCTGGCAGGAATGTTAGGTCAGTTTTTATTAGAAAAAGATATTAGTTTTACGCCGACGGGAAGCGCTACACTCCAAGGGGAAACAAAAGGTAGCAGCAAGGAACCAGATTTATCTTACTACTTTGGGGAAGACCGGCGGGGGCGAAAAACGCCTGATTTGGCGATCGAAGTTATTTTTACTAGCGGAACCATCAACAAACTGGAATACTATCGTAGATTTAATGTAGCGGAAGTTTGGTTTTGGGAAGACGGAGTGTTTGCGATTTATCAACTGAATTCGGAGGGTTACGATCGCATTTTGAGTAGCGTACTTTTGCCGGAGTTGGATCTAGAATTGCTGGGTAGATGTCTGCAAATGTCGGAAGAAAAAGAAGCTTTAAAAATGTTTCGGGATGCAGTTAGAGCTAGTTAATCTAGTATATTAGTTATTGGTTATTAGTTATTGGTTATTGGTTATTGGTTAATCAATTGCACTCACGAGGAGGAGACGGCAG
>JAYTZD010000274.1:0-6832 GCA_043742065.1 Oscillatoriales bacterium | reverse complement strand
TGAATAGTAATCTGGGGCATAGGGCATAGGGCATAGGGCATAGGGTATAGGGCATAGGGCATAGGGCATAGGGCACACATCACTAAGATTGAGAAAGGATATATAGCCGATCAATTATTGAAAAATTAGGAGACGGCAGTGCCGTGTCCCTACACTGTTATGGTGATATCACCCATGTTCAAACACATCTTTGTATTGCAATAAATCCAGAGTTACAAAAACTGGCAAACACTGAAAACATTGCTGTGCAATTTCCCAACGTTCCTCTCGCTGCAACATCGCCGTCAACTTCTGTTTAGCACTCAACAAATAGCGAACATCATTAGCAGCATAATTTAGTTGATCGTCAGAAAGACTAATTGCATTTCCCCAGTCAGAACTTTGAGAAGTTTTATTTAATTCTACTTTTTCCAGTTCTAGAATCAACTCTTTGAGTCCATGTCTATTAGTATAAGTTCTAGCAAGTTTACTAGCTAGTTTAGTGCAGAAAACTGGTGCAATGTCAATACAGAGATTTTGACGCATTGTTGCCATATCAAAGCGCGCAAAATGAAATACTTTCTCGATATTCTCAGCTTCCATTAACTTCTTCAAATTCGGCGCTGCTGTCTGGCCTTTAGCAATCCGCACCACTGCGACTTTGCCTTCAGGATTGCACAACTGTACCAAGCATAGCCGATCGCGCCACGGCATCAAACCCATTGTTTCGGTATCAACCGCGATCGCCTCCGCCGTCAAATAATAGGATAATAGATCATCGGGAAGATCGCGATCGCACACTTGAAAATTTGGAAATTCCATTAGTAATTGTTGACTGTTGACTGTTGACTGTTGACTGTTGGCTGTTGACTGTTGGCTGCCTTCTTCCTTCTTCCTGAAGCGGTTCCTGAGCGAAGTCGAAGGGCCTTCTTCCTTCTTCCTTCTTTTCCCCCCTTGGGGGGGGTAGGGGGGGGTTCTTATCGACTGCGAACAAAAAGCTGAGTAAAATAATACTCCCCTTTCGCATTTTTAGCAATCCCAATCCCCGTCAAATTAAACTGACCCTCCATATTTTTGCGGTGGCCATCACTCTTAATCCAACCATCAACAGCATTGCGTACCGGGTCGTTGAAGCCCATATTATAAGCCACATTTTCAGCTACACTTTGATATGGAATGGCGAGATTCTTTGCGCGCCCATCAAACCCATCATGGCTAAACTTAACCTTCCCACTCGCCATATTTTCGCTATGAATCCTGGCTTGCTGAGTGATGCGCGCATCGACACTCAGCGGTGGCAACTTCTTGGATGCTCGATATTGATTTATCTGTTGGTTGACCGCTTTTTCTAAGTCAGTAATTGAACTGGAAGCAAGATTAGTATTCATCGGATTTTGTGGCTGCGATTCTGTAGGAATGATTTGAGCGCAATTAGGTAGGATTGCTAGGAATCCTAGAGACATCAAAACTAAAGGTTTGTACATTACTTAGAACAATAAATAAACTTGATACTTGGGAACATCCCATTTTTGCAAATATATTCGTAGGGGCGAAGCATTCCGGCAGTAAGTCTCTGCTTATAACTCATCAATTGTTTGCCGGAATGCTTCGCCCTTACAAAATTGGGATGCACCTGTGTAGGGTTTCGTTCCTCAACCCAACCTACAGTGCGATCGCCCAAAATTCCGCTAAACTAGATTCAGAACCTTCGCCACAGTCTGTACATCCTTGTCACCGCGTCCAGAACAGTTAAGCACAATCCGCGGATTACCTGTCAATTGCGGACAAAGAGTCTCCAAATAGGCGATCGCATGAGCAGTTTCCAAAGCCGGAATAATCCCCTCCAACTGCGACAGCCTCTGGAAAGCATCCAAAGCTTGTGCATCAGTAACACTGTAATATTCAGCCCTACCAGCATCCTTCAAATAACTATGTTCCGGCCCCACACCAGGATAATCCAAACCCGCACTAATCGAATGTGGCTCAATCACTTGGCCCTCATTATCTTGCAACAAATAACTCATCGCCCCGTGCAGAACACCCACAGTTCCCTTCGTCAAAGTAGCAGCGTGTTTATCAGTATCCACACCTTCGCCCGCCGCTTCAACACCAATCAACCGCACAGTTTCTTCCCCAACAAATTCATGAAAAAGACCCATAGCATTAGAACCGCCACCGACGCAAGCTAATAAGATATCCGGCAAACCATTCCACTTTTCTAGACACTGAGTACGGGTTTCTTGACCGATAATTGCATGGAAATCACGCACCATCATTGGGTAAGGATGCGGCCCCGCTACCGAACCGAGAATGTAATGAGTTGTCTCAACATTTGTCACCCAATCGCGAATCGCTTCAGAAGTCGCATCTTTTAGCGTTCCCGTACCAGCAGCCACGGGTCGCACTTCAGCACCCATCAAGCGCATTCTAAACACATTTAAAGCCTGTCTTTCCATGTCGTGAACGCCCATGTAGACAACGCAATCCAAACCGAAACGAGCGCAAACAGTGGCAGTAGCAACGCCATGTTGACCAGCACCTGTTTCGGCAATTACCCGCTGTTTACCCATGCGTTTTGCGAGCAATGCTTGAGCCAAAGCATTGTTAATTTTGTGAGCACCAGTGTGGTTTAAGTCTTCGCGTTTGAGGTAAATTTGCGCGCCAGTCCCATCTGGTCTAGCATAATGCTCCGTGAGGCGTTCAGCGAAATACAAAGGGCTGGGGCGGCCGACATAATCCTTGAGTAATCCTTGGAGTTGCTGTTGAAATTCGGGTTCGCTGCGGTATTTGTGGAAAGCAGCTTCGAGTTCAAATAAAGCCGGCATCAGGGTTTCGGGGACATATTTGCCACCGAATTTGCCAAATCTGCCGAGGGAGTCGGGGCGTTGGGCGGTGGTTTCGGTGGTGAGACGCAGGGGTGTGACTGTCACGGACTTTGTGGGGATAATGGGACAGATTTTATTATATCGAGTTTATGGGTATGGAGAATTGGTAATAGATTTAAAATGCCCTAGGGGCGGGCGATGCCCTGAGCCCTTCGGCTACGCTCAGGATAAACTGCGTCGAAGGGTTCGCTGAAAATTTTGTCACCCATAAACAATATTAATAAACCCGCCCAGCCCAATCAATAATCATAAACAACATCATTGACATCGGGTTAAATTCAATGGAATCATTTAATATTGGGGTGGGGTGCGGGCGGGTTTTCGAGATTGTCTGTTTCAGGCAATTATTTTGGTGGAACCCGCCCCTACAAGATTGAAAATTGATTGATTTCAGTAATGGATTCAAAATGCCGTAGGGGCGGGTTCGCGGGAAAATTTGTCACCCATAAACAATATCAATAAACCCGCCCCAACCCAATCAATAATCTGTCCAAACAACATGATTAAAAATTGATTAATCCCAGCCGAAATCCCGATCGCACAATTCGGCCAGTCTCTGGTTATGCGATCGAAAATATGCTCTCAATTGCTGGTACACAGCCTCGCTGATGGGCGGATATTCATTCGAGTTGTGCTTTCCGTAGGTTTCTAGTTGCTGCGCGGGTAAGTCTAAAAATTCGAGCACAGTGTTGACGGTTTCTGACGGGTTCGTATACAAGTCTTCACTTTTGATGATTAAGATTTGTTCTTTGGGAAATAGCTTCATCCACGCTGGTAGTTGATCGGCGTAAATGCCACGAGTTAGATAACTGTGGTGTTGGTATTCGTAACTCTGGTAGTTTGGGTTGGCTAAGAGTTTTTCGATTTCACCTTTGAGTCTTTTGGGTTCGGAGGCGATCGCATCTTCTAATGATAGCGATTCGTAGCCAATTTTGATATAGTAATAATAGTGGGAAATTGCGCGATCGACTGGGTTCCTCAGCAGGGCAATTATTTTTACTTTGGGGCTGAAATCGTGGATTCGCCCTGGAACTTGGGGGTGACAGATGTAGTAGGGGCTGGCTTCTCCTGTTAGTAGATTTTCGCCGCTTTTTGGTTGGGGAAATTGGGAATAGTACCAGTCAGCACCTTTGTGGAATTGTAAGTCGAAATAATGTACTTCTTTTTGGGTGGCGGGGGCGATTTGGGGATGTTGGGTGAGATAGTTGTAGAGGGATGTTGTGCCGCCTTTTTGGGCACCGATGATGATGAAGTCGGGGGGTTTTGGGGTTTGGTTCATGGGTTATTGGTCAACAGAATCGATCGCCATTTTAACCTCGATCGCACGTTGACGCATCAGGGAAATGCGATCGGGCCTTCGTAATTGGATCCCACAACGGAAATGCGATCACGCCAGATGCTGTAGGGGCGGGTTCGCGACGATTTTTGTCACTCACAAACAGTCTTGAAAAACCCGCCCCAACCCCACTGATAACCTGAAACAACATCACCGAAATATAGGGATTCAGGAGAGAGGGCGGGTTTACGAGATTGTGGGTTTTGGGCATATATTTCAGCGAACCCGCCCCTACAGCATCTGGCGTGATCGAACTCACACTCGATCGGGGCACTGACAATCGGATTTAAGTAGGCTAGAGTGAAGTTCCCTAAGCCCTAATCCTTGCTGGGTAAATCTTTTGGGGGCAAATATATCGGCGGTTAAACGGGTTATGGGTTCGGAGATTTTATTTATCAGCCAAATAACACATTTTGTGAATTTGTGCAAGGGGTTGTTATGAAAGTTGGGTAAAATGGGAATGATAAAACTGGAATCGTACTGTCTAGCAGCAACTACCTGCAAGACCATCTCTGAAACTATTCAGGAAGGCGTCAATGTATAAAAGCAAATTATCCAAGGTTATCGTAGCGCTGTTGCGGCGGATTGCGGGTGTGACGCGATCGGGCGCAAACCGATTAATGAGAGCTATGTTGCGATCGCTCATGGCAATGGGCCGACGGGCAAATTTGCCTGTGGCGGGGTTTGTGTTGCCGACTGTGACGATGGTGTTGCTGGTAGTTATTTTGTTGACTATTGCGATTACTCTGCGATCGTTCGATCGGGCTAATACTGCTCGGAATGTGCGGGTGAATCAGCAAGTATTGGCGGCGGCGACTCCTGCGATCGATCGGGCGAAAGCGAAAATTCAGTATCTGCTGGAGCAAACCCAGGATAGGGGTACTCCTTCTGATGCAGAATTGTACTTTCCGATCGCAAACCCCACTACAACTGGAAGTACAGCTCGCGATAGTTATACCTTTGGGGACGAAGAACGTCTGAGACTTAAGTATGACCTAAACGATGACAACAGCATAAGCGAGAAGGACGTTAATAAGTCTGGCTTTGTTATCGAAGAAAATGAATCGATCAATACTGCTTGGAGATATCCCGTCGATACAAATAACGATGGTAAATTCGACAATTTTACCATCTACGGCATATTCTTCCGCACCCCCCCAAGAGACCCTAACAAAGGCCCTACTTTGGGCGACTTCACAAGAAAAAGAAAGCCTTTGGAAGCAAGAATGCCACCGCAGAGGAAACTTAAGGCTGGTTGCGAACAGGGTGGAGGTACTGTCGCTAGTTTAGCGGGGGACTCAGGCTGGTACAGGATAGACGGCAAACTTAAAAAAAGTTTTTTCGTTTATACAGTTAACGTACCGATGACAGCAGCAGATGTTGCTGCTGCTGCTGATCCTAAGTATCAAGCATTCACAGGAACTCCTAGTATTTCAGCCCTGGAATATCAGCAAGACCAAGCGATTATTCCGATAGCCAACAACGCGGTTGCTTATGAAGACGATTTAGACATATCGCCTGGGCCTCCGCTCAACCTAAACGGGCGAGTATTTACCAACAGTAATTTGCTAGTGACAGGGTTTAATGATCCTAACAGCGTAAAAATGTATCAGGTCAGCAGCCCAGATTCTTGTTACTACGACCAAGAAGGCAGCAAAATTGTTGTGGCTGGTAATGTGGTAAACGGTTGGTCAGGTAACAACACGATTAAAAGGCCAGTGGATGTGCACCTTTTTAAAGAAAAGAGCCTCCCTACGGCCGGCAGAAGCAACTTCATGTTAGTGGATAAAAAATTAGAAATTAAGAAGACTACGGGGGAATCAGCCGAGAATCCTAGCTTGGATGTTGCTTATAACAACGAAGCCTATACAAAACGCCTAAATTTGCTAGTAGAAGCACAGATGGGCGAACCCCTACCCCCCACCAACTTAGCCAACCCCGACCCTCAGCCTAACGACCCATTTTCGGTGCGGAATAAACCAGCTACCCAAAGTCGAAAAGAAGCGCTGACAGAATATTTTAAACAGATGCTCCGCAAGGTTCCTTTTGCGGAAGTGCCGCTTGACGGAGACGCAACGGCTGGCTACGGTCTTTCCTGGTCAAAACCTCCCGCAACCCCACCCATTAAAGGTGATAAAGACACCCTAAGACCTATAGACGAGTGGAGTCTTCTCAACCCTGACATAACTAAAATCAAGCCAGAACCAGATCGACTAGAAGCAACAAACCCCTCAAAAGAACCTGAAGAAGAAATTTTTCTGGGCGATCGCGTTGTGGTGGGTAACAACCTACCAGCCAAGAGATGGGACAACACCAAACAAGAATTTACCAAACAGCCGGAAGTAGTAGCAGGAGGGAAGTGGAATTCGGGTGATAACTCTCCGCGCACTCGATCGTCCCAGGTAACAAAGCTAGCAGATACAGGAGCGACGGCTCGCGACGGCTTCTGGGAACAAGAAGCGGCAAGAGTACCGAAAAATCCCTTGGACGGCAATGGCGGCTTGCGGGTAATCACCAGTGGAGGAGTTTACGATCGCACTAATTCTTTCCTGCCGCCGCCTAGCTGGCAAGCTCTTAAAGTTGACGGTACATTCGGTACGAAAAGCGGCCCTGTATCGATCACTACCCCTTT
>JAYTZD010000273.1:0-14445 GCA_043742065.1 Oscillatoriales bacterium | reverse complement strand
GGAGGGGGAATTGAGCGGATTTGGCGGCTGGGCCCAAAAATATCAGGACTCCGAAGATTGTCGCCAAAGTGGCGCTGAGGGCTCCTGATTCGACTAGGGAGTGCAAGCGCTCGCCCATTACGTCAAATTCAAAGCTACCGGTGGCCCAGTAAATGCCGAGGATGCCTAGCAACAGGCCGAAGTCGCCGACTCGGTTGGTGACGAAGGCTTTTTGGCAGGCGTCAGCAGCGGGTTTGCGATCGTACCAGAAGCCAACTAGCAGGTATGAACACATACCAACGAGTTCCCAGAAAATGTAAACCTGAACGATGTTCGGGCTGAGGACTAAACCTAGCATTGACGAGCTGAAGATGCTCAGGTAGGCGTAAAAACGCACGTACCCATCATCGTGTGCCATGTAGCCATCGGTATAAATCATCACCAAAAAGGCGACCGTTGTGACGATCGCCAACATGACCGATGTCAGGGGGTCGATGATGTAGCCCATACTCAGGGAGAAGTCACCAGCAGAAGCCCACTCAATAATTTTGGTGTAGCGTGCGTGACCTTGAATTTGACTCCAGAGCAATGCGAAGGAGAGTACCATTGACCCTCCCAGCATGGAGACGATGATAATCGAACATCCTTGCCGGATCTTGTTGGTGGCTTGGTTAAATGTAATTAAGCCTAGACCTACTAGCATTGCGCCTGCCAGTGGCAGGACTGGAATCAGCCAAGCGTATTGATAAAGCAGTTCCATGACTTAATGAAGTTTAAAGTTTCTACTAGATTGACAAAACTGTAAACAATTGTCACACAAGCTTGCATGAACTGGCAGAAATGCTTGATTTTTTTTTTGGATTGGATTTTACAAACGTTTCAGCTTGGACTATCAGGATAGCAAAGTCGGACATGGCAATATCGATCGCGCGACGGAGCAATTTCCGAGACGACAGTGCCGTTTCCCTACTCCAAAATAATCAGGTAGGGACACGGCATTGCCGTCTCCTGATTTCTGGTAATATCAATTCTCTTAAACCGGAATTAATATCAGTTCAAACAAACATCGATCGCGCGATCGAGCAATTTCAGACACGGCATTGCCGTCTCCTAATTTATTGCTGCATCACCAGATACCAGACTTCTTAAAGAAGTCTGATATCTAGTTACACAGTATTGAAAATGCTACCTTTTGACTACTTCCTGTGGTTGCAGCCGTTGAGTTTGGGCAGACACCCCAGAGGTAGATAACATCCAGGAGTCTAGAGCCCGGCGCAGTTCCTCGCGTCCTTGATATTGTTCAAATCTAAATCGAACTTTGTCGCCCTCAAACAAGATCAACGTTGGCAGACTTGTTAGGCGATAAGTGTTGGCTAATTTGAAACTTCGATCGGCATTAACCCCTAGAAGCTTGACTTTACCAGCCCACTGTGATTCAAATGTTGTGAGCGTCGGCTCGATCGCGCGGCACAAACCGCACCAAGGGGCCGAAAAATGAACTAAAACGGGGGTAGGCGCTTCAAAAACCTCTTGTGCAAAAGTGCGTTCGCTAACGGACAACACCATGATCCCTCAAAAATTAATAAATTTTTTCTATCCTAGGGATCATGCTACCAGTCTATGTTCCCTGTGACACGCATCAAAAAAGGATGAATTTTCCACAGCACTCCGATAAAAATGGCGATTCCTAGATAAGAAGGCTTCAGAAACTCAAGCAAATCAAGGGTTTGACGTTTTTGCCAGACTGCCAAAAATGGAAAAATTGATGTCCGAGATTTGAGGGTTTCAAAGGATTCGCCAAAACGGGCCTGGAGTCGTCTGTCACCGTGCCACACTCCGAACAGGTGGTGAAGTACCAAACCAATGGAGGTGACGAGGGTAAAGCTAGTGCCAATCCACAGGGTGTGGGCTATGCACCAAATTACCTGTCCTACCATTTGCGGGTGGCGGGTGATGCGGATGATGCCCGCTTCGTAGAGGTGAACTTGAGGCTTTTGGACTGCGGCAATTTCTAGGAGGTTGAAAGTTGCTGGGTACAAAAATAGGAAGGAAATTGCCGAGAGGATCCAAACCACTGGTTTGACTGCGGGTACGTCTTGTACTTGCCAAAGCTGCACGCCGTCGTAGCGGTGGTTGAAAAAGTAGATCACCAGAATGACTGCTAGAGGCAAACTGACAAGGGCAAATAGAACGCGGTAAAGTCTTGCTCCGATTAGCTTTTCAGCTTTGGGACGGAGGGCTGCTAAACCGCTATGGGCGATCGCAAAACCGAGCAAAAGTCCGAGAATAATTAAGTGGGAGTCGAGCGCCAAATCGATCGTCATTGCAAATATTAAGAAAAGTTATTGATTCATGGCCAATTTGTGTCACAAAGTATCTATGGGAGCATTCAGTGGTCAGTTGTCAGTTGACGGTTGACAGTTGACTGTTCGCTGTTGACTGTTCGCTCTTCGCTGTTTGCTGTTTGCTGACCATAGTCAACCGTTAACTATCAACCGTCAACTGCCAACTACCAACTACCAACTGACAACTACCAACTGACAACTGACAATTAGATATATGTCTGACCTTCCTTTCACTTTAGACCAGTTACGGATTCTCAAGGCGATCGCATCTGAAGGTAGCTTCAAACGCGCCGCTGATAGCCTCTACGTGTCCCAGCCCGCCGTTAGCTTGCAGGTGCAAAATTTAGAGAGACAGTTGGATGTGCCACTATTTGACCGAGGGGGGCGCAGGGCTCAACTCACCGAAGCTGGACACCTGCTGCTGAGTTATGGCGAGAAAATTTTATCGCTTTGTCAAGAAACTTGTCGGGCTCTGGAAGACTTGCAAAATCTTCAAGGCGGTACTTTGATTGTCGGGGCTTCTCAAACCACGGGGACGTATTTGCTACCGAGGATGATTGGGATGTTTCGGCAAAAGTACCCGGATGTGGCGGTACAGCTTCACGTTCATTCTACCCGTCGGACTGCTTGGAGTGTGGCTAATGGACAAATCGATTTGGCGATTGTGGGCGGAGAAATCCCGACGGAACTTTTAGAAGCTTTAGATGTTGTGCCTTATGCTACTGATGAATTGGCACTGATTCTGCCTCCGTCTCACCCGATGGTGAAACAAGAAACCATCCAAAAAGAAGACCTTTACAAATTACAGTTTATTTCCCTGGATTCTCAGTCTACAATTCGTAAGGTGATCGATCAGGTACTAACTCGGTGTGGGATTGACACGCGCCGCCTCAAAATTGAGATGGAACTAAATTCGATTGAAGCTATTAAAAATGCGGTTCAATCGGGATTGGGTGCTGCATTTGTGTCGGTTTCGGCGATCGAAAAAGAGTTGCTGATGGGCGTTTTGCACAAATCTCAAATGGAGGAAGTTGTGGTGACTAGGGTTTTGTCGCTGATTTGTAACCCCAATCGCTACCGTTCTAAAGCGGCAGAGGCTTTCAGTAATGAAATTTTACCGCAGTTTGCTACTTATCAGGAAACTGGGTTAAAAACCCCGTCCTGATAGACGGCTTTAATTGTAAACCTTTGTGACATCGACGTATATATTGTGCCAAATAGCCTAGCATAAGGTAGGAGGTCAAGCAATGCTAGTTTTTGAGTTCAAAGCCTACGGAAAATCAAGTCAGTTCACAGCAGTAGATGAAGCGATTCGTACCGCACAATTTGTCCGCAATAGTTGTTTACGCTATTGGATGGACAACAAAAAAATAGATAAGTATGATTTGAACAAATACTGTGCTGTATTGGCCGGTGATTTCCCGTTTGCTGACGAACTGAATTCTCAAGCTAGACAAGCCAGCGCTGAACGAGCCTGGTCTGCTATCTCCCGATTCCATGAAAACTGCAAGAAAGGGATTCCTGGTAAAAAAGGGTATCCGCAATTTCAGAAAGATTGTCGCTCAGTTGAGTATAAATCAACTGGATGGAAACTGGCTGATGATCGTAAATCCATCAAACTCACCGATAAAAAAGGAATTGGCAAACTCAAATTAAAAGGAACACGGGACTTACACTTCTACCAAATTAGCCAAATCAAACGAGTCAGATTGGTGAAACGTGCTTCGGGTGTATACGTTCAGTTTTGTATTGACGTCAACCGTTCGGAAAATATAGAACCTTCTGGGAATACCATTGGTTTAGATGTGGGTTTCAAGGAATATTACACCGATTCTAACGGCATCACGGTGGAAAATCCGAGATTCCTCCTTCATGGTGAAAAAGTCCTCAAACGTTGTCACCGTCGTGTTTCCAAAAAAGTTAAAGGTTCAAAGAATCGAGGCAAAGCTAGACAGATTTTAGGGAAACGCCATCTCAAAATAAGTAGGCAACGTGGTGACCATGCAATCAAACTTGCAAGGTGCGTAGTTCAGTCTAACGACTTGATAGCTTACGAAGATTTGAGGATTAAAAATTTGGTGAAAAATCACTGTCTGGCGAGGTCTATTAACGACGCATCTTGGTATCAGTTCCGTGTCTGGCTTGAATATTTTGGCAAAGTATTTCAAAGAGTCACGGTTGCTGTCAATCCAGCATATACTAGCCAAGAATGCTCTAGCTGCGGTGCAATTGTGAAGAAAACGCTATCTACTAGAACGCACGTTTGTCAGTGTGGTTGTGTAATGGATAGAGATAAAAACGCAGCTAGAAATATTCTCAGTCGAGGATTGGGTACGGTAGGGCATACCGGAACCTTTGCATTAAATGCAAGCAACGCTTTGGGAGATGAGTCCTCTACTTAGGCTGGAGAAATCCTGTCTAAGCAAGTCGTGTCGTAGATCAAAGAATCCCCGTGCGTTCACGCCGGGGAGTGTCAATAAGGATAAAGAAGTTTAAATGACTAACGGTCGATTCTTCAATTTAAAATCTCAAACCTAAAATCGATCATGGAAGTTTACTGCACGCGCCCAGGATGTCCGCGCCCTCAAAACTATTTTCCCGACCTTGAGGACAGTGCGCTGCTGAAAACTGTGCAGCAAAGGTATTGCAAGACTTGTGGAATGCCCCTGATTTTGAGTGGCCGCTATTTACCAGTGAGGCTTTTGGGTCAAGGCGGTTTTGGGGCTGCTTTTCTGGCGCGCGATCGTTATACTCCGGCAATGCGGCAGTGCGTTGCTAAACTGTTACAGCCGTCAGTAAGTCTGACTCCGGCACAGCTCAGAATTGCTCAAAATTTGTTTGAACGAGAAGCGGCGGTTCTGGAAGAACTGGGAAATGAACACCCACAAATTCCGAGTCTGCTGGCTTTTTTCGAGTTGACTGTTCCGAGTTTGAATGCAGGGAAAAATGATCAGTTTTTCTATTTAGTTCAAGAATTTATTGATGGTGAAAATTTGGAACAGGAACTGGCGGTAAAAAGCAAGTTCTCGGAATCTGAAATCATGGTAGTGTTGCGGGAAATTTTGAAGGTTCTCGATTTTGTTCATTCTCGCGGTTCGATTCACCGGGATATTAAACCTGCTAATATTATGCGGGGTAAAAATGGTCGGCTTTATCTATTAGATTTCGGGGCTGTCAAACAGGTGACACAAGCTGCTGGTAGTGGAAAAGCTTCGACTGGTATTTATTCTTTGGGTTATGCTCCTCCTGAACAAATGACCGGGCAAGAAGTGTATCCGGCAACGGATTTGTATGCTTTGGGTGTGACTTGTATTACTTTGCTGAGTGGTTTGCAGCCGACTGAGTTGTTTGATAGTTACAGAAATGAGTGGAATTGGCATTCGCGGGTGGAGATTGGTTCGCGTTTGACTGAAGTTCTCGATCGAATGTTATTATCAGCTCCCAGCCAGCGTTTTCAATCGACGGCTGAGGTGGAAGCGGCTCTGAAGCCTGGGTCTCAACCACATTCTCAACAACCTACAGTCGTCGTAGCACCACCTCAAATAGCGACTCAGCCACCTCTGACATATACTTCGTACCCCCCTACACCACAAACTTCGCAGCCTCCTACGGTGATTCCTGGGACTGCTCCGGGAGGGCTGCAAGTTCCGTCGAGAGGGGCTTTTTCGATTTGGGATGTTTTGGGTGGGGCGGCGTTTACGGGTTTTGAGGGGGCTTTGTTGGCGATCGCGCTGACGAGTTTGTTGCCATCTCCAGGCTTGAGTATGGGATTGTTGGGGATGATTGTGGGGGGTTTGATTTACGGTCAGTATCGCCGATCAATTGAACAGACTGAGATGTTGACTATTGGTGCTGGTACTCTGGCTTTGCTGATATTTTTTCCGGCTTTGCGATCGGCTGCACTGGCGATTTATCCGGGTTCTCCGATTACTGGTGTGTTGTTTGTGGCGTGGTTGGCGGCTTTGGGGGCGATCGCGGCAACAGCTATATTTCGGTTGATTTATAAGGTACTTTCTAATGTTTTTTAATCTAATAGTTATGTCCATAAAAGATAGCCAATAACAGGCAAGATGCCTGTTCCACAATCAATCAACAGGCAGGATGCCTGTTCCAAAAAGAGTGAATTTATTGTGGGATGGGCATCCTGCCCGTCCATAAAAAGCTTAATAAATCAATGCAAAATCAGAAGTCTATCTACCCGAATTGGACGATCGCCTGGGGCCCAGCAGCCCGATCGCACCCTACAACTTGGGAAACCGCCGGTTTTGCCATAATTGGAGCTGAACCGACCTTCAGCCCCACTCAGCGATTTGTGCTGGTGGGTGACTGTTCCTTCGATCGCACTATTTTACTCAAACAACAGATTGATACCGATGGATTGACCGATTTGGCGATCGTTGGGCAGTTATGGGAACAGTCGGGCCCTCAAACTTTGAGCTTGTTGGAAGGACAGTTTGCCCTGGCGGTGTGGGATCGAGAGGAGAAAACCTTGTGTCTGGGGCGCGATCGCGTGGGAGCAAAAACGCTTTATTATACTCGCACCGGAACGAATCGCCAGATTGCACCTCGACTGCGATCGCTCAATCCGTATCACGATCGAACACTGGATTTAGTTGCTTTGCGCGACTATTTGTGCTGTGCCTTTGTACCTGGATCGCAAACGCTGTGGGAAGCGGTGCGAGAGTTGCGCCCTGGTAGCTACTTGTATTTACCGGATGTGAAGGCGCAGAGATATTGGCAGCCGCAGGAACAAATTACTAATGCCGATCGCTCTTTGGAATGGCATAGTCAACAAGTGCGATCGCTTTTGGAACAACTGGTGCAAGAGGCGCTACCAGCGGGGGAACCAGTCGCAGCATACCTTTCGGGCGGGATTGATTCCAGTTGCGTGACTGCGATCGCATCTCGGTTGCACGATCGCCCGGTGCACACTTTTTCGATGCACTTTGGCAGTCAATATCCGAACGAGATTGAATTTGCTAACATTGTCGCAGCACATTGTGGCACCCAGCACCATATTTTGGAAGTTTCGCCAAAGCAGATTTGGGAGTTGTTACCGGAAACGCTGGCTGCTATGGATGATCCGGTGGGTGAAGGTTTGACAGTGCCGAATTTGCTGTTGGGGCGATCGGCAAAACAATTCGCAGATGTGGTACTGAATGGTGAAGGTGGTGATCCGTGTTTTGGCGGGCCGAAAAATAAGCCGATGTTGCTGAATAGTTTGTACGGTTCGATTCAGGGTAAACCAGATGCGATCGCAGCTTACTTGACTTCGTTTCAGAAATGCTATGTCGATTTACCGCGCTTGCTGAAGCCGGAGGTTTGGAATCAGGTAAAAGATGCGCCTTCGGTGTTTGCGGAGGAATTAGAGCAGACAGAAACGACTTTTTTGAATCGGTTGATGCGACTGAATATTGAGTACAAAGGAGCCGATTATATTTTAACTAAGGTAAACAATCTGACGGCTGCTGCGGGGCTAAAAGCGCGATCGCCCTTATTCGATCAGCGGATGGTGGCGCTGAGTTTGCAAATCCCGCCAGAGTACAAGCTTTCGGGCGCGCAGGAAAAGGCTGTGCTCAAGGCTGCTGTGGCGGATTTACTGCCAGATGTGATTATCAACCGTCCAAAAAGTGGGATGGTGATGTCGATGCAGCAGTGGTTTTTGCGGGATTGGCAACGACAAGCGCGATCGTTGTTGTTGAATCGTCGTGCTGCGATCGCACCTTATCTCGATCGGGCATTGATTGATGAATGGCTAAACTATCGGGGCGAAGTTTTTCCGCGTTATGGGCTAAAGCTGTGGCTGTTAGTGACGCTGGAAATCTGGTTACAGGTGAATCGCCGTTAGGGAGTGTTTTTTTTGCCCCAGGAGATTCATCCTAGCCCACCTTAATCTAATTTTTACTTTTCCCTTATGGAGAATAGCGGGCTCGAACCGCTGACCCCTACAATGCCATCGTAGTGCTCTACCAACTGAGCTAATTCCCCTTTCATTTCGCGCCTCTTATCATGCCTTAACTTGCCGATATTTGTCAAGCTTTTTTGCAAAATTAATTTATAATCGTTGACTGGCAAGGCTTTTGGCTTTCAAAAAAGTGTTCCTCGCTTAACCGCAATTTTGCATCTCCACTTATGGTTAGTAAGTATGTTGCGAAATTTCGCTTAAATGACTCAGACAAGACCCCATGAGGAAGTAGACGACCACCAGGGCTGCGGCTGAGACGGCGACTAGAGTACCGGCTAGCATTAGTGAAAATTCCCGTTGTGCGATCGCCTCCTGCATTAAATGCAAAGACCACGCAACTAGGGCAACGTCAATTATTAAAATAGAAACCAGCATGAGTTACGTTTTGTAACAGCTCACCTATTGTAACAAAACTTTTGGTTAAGTGCAGATAAGCTTATACCCATTTAACTATTGCTGTTGAACGCAGGGGGAGCAAGGAAAACGCATGGTAACGAATGATAGCTTTTTTTGATAATTACGATATGCAAACTAGATGAGAGCTAGCTCTGCTTTATACGGGTGGTTGAAGCGGAATGTGGATATCCCCTTTTGTGTCCGCGAAGGGTGCGATCGCCCAAATGGTAATCCGATCTACAATAGGAACTGTATTAAGGTAAATTTATACCAAAACCTATGTCTCAATCAATCGCCCCAGTTTTAGAAGAAAAGCAAACAGATACTTCCCCAACTTTAACCTTTGAAGAATACCGAGTGTATCAAGGAGATCCTGATGTAAAATATGAACTGTACAAAGGCAAATTAATCCCGATGCCAACAGCAACCGTTTTACACATCAAAATTTGCGAATATTTAGTTTACACAATCCAGCGTTACCTCGCCGCTCACAATCTCGACTTAGTAGTAAAAACTGGTCTGGGAGTGAGAACAGATGAAAATAAATCTCGGATTCCCGATGTAGTTGTCTGCACTCAAAGTCTTTTAGAACAAGCTGCGGCTAGGCCCGGTGCAGGCATCCTTGAGTTTGATGAAAAGCCGTTATTAGTGATAGAAGTGGTAAGCCAAGATCGGCGGGCAGATTATATCACTAAACGAGGAGAATACGAACAAGCTAATGTGCCGGAATATGTGATTATTGACCCGGCAGAAAACAGACAGCGGGTGCGAGTTATGGCATTTCTCGAAGGTGATGACATTTATACAGAGGTGAATTACTTGCCGGGTGAGGAAATGGTATCTGCTGTATTTCCGAATCTGAGATTATCAGTCAATGAAATACTTTGTCCGCCATTAGTTGAAGGGTTGATTAAGGAAGAACAAGCGCGATTGCTGGAACTTGGACAGCAAGCTGCAACGGAACGCCAACGGGCTGAAAGGTTGGCGGCGAGGTTGCGGGAGTTGGGCGTAGATCCTGATTCTGTCTAGGGGATTGGATACTGGTTTAGAAAGCCCTAAGATTAATCAAAAAAGGGGCAAAACTCGCGTCGCCCCTCATCTATTTAACCAACTACAAAATTACACTTCCACAGCAATCTTTTGTTCCGAAGCTTCCGGCGAATTGGCTTCACTTGGCGGCACAACTTGCCAGAATTTCGGCAAGTATTCGGCCCAATTTGCCAAAATCTTCGCGGCTTTTTTGCTGTTAGTCCGATCGCGCTGAGCCTCAATCAACTCCTTCAATTGCGCTTCTCCAGCGGCCGTACAAACGCGCTGCATCTTGACAATCTCCCCGTTGACGTGAGCTGGGAAACTCCCATCTTCATCGAGGAAATAACCCAAGCCGCCAGTCATTCCAGCGCCGACGTTGCGGCCGACTTTTCCTAACACGACGATAACGCCGCCAGTCATGTACTCGCAGCAGTGATCGCCGGCTCCCTCAATGACTGCTTTCGCCATCGAGTTACGCACCGCAAACCGTTCACCAGCTTTGCCCGCAGCCAACAGAGTTCCTCCCGTCGCACCGTACAAACAAGTGTTGCCAACGATCGCATTTTGGGAAGCATCATAAGTCGCATCAATCGGCGGTGCGATCGCAATTTCGCCGCCGTGCATTCCTTTACCAACGTAGTCGTTAGCTTGGCCATTCAGTACCAAAGTCATCCCCGGTAAGTTGAATGCGCCGAAACTTTGACCCGCAGTACCACTACAGTTGAGCGTGATTTGTCCGCTAAAACCGGTGTTGCCGTATTGCTTGGCGATCGCACCACTGATTCTGGCGCCGACAGTGCGATCGGTATTCACCAATTTTACACTCTTGCTCACACTGGTTTGATTGGCGATCGCACTTTGAATCTGTGCATCCGCCAGCAAATCATCGTCTAACACTGGCCCGTTGGTGTGTATGTCACCGTGGATCAAGAAAGTGCGATCGTGCTTAGTATCCGGTAACTTAATCAAACAATCCAAATTAATCGCTTGAGTTTTCGTCAACTTCACGCCAGCGCGCATTGTCAGCAAATCACCGCGGCCAATAATATCCGCGATCGACTTATAACCCAATTTCGCCAACAAACTCTGCACTTCTTGGGCCACGAAGTAGAAGAAATTGACAACGTGTTCCGGTGTACCGGGGAAACGCTTCCGCAACTCTTCCTTCTGCGTTGTCACGCCTACAGGACAAGTATTCATGTGGCAAACGCGAGCCATAATGCAGCCTTCAGCAATCATTGCCACGGTTCCGAATCCATACTCTTCAGCCCCCATCAAAGCGCCGACAATCACGTCCCAGCCGCTTTTGAAGCCACCGTCAACGCGGAGTAAAACCCGATCGCGCAAATTATTCTCCATCAGCACTCGGTGAACTTCGGTCAATCCGAGTTCCCACGGAGAACCTGCGTGCTTAATCGAACTCAGTGGCGATGCACCGGTGCCGCCATCGTGGCCGGAAATTTGAATCACATCAGCATTGGCTTTTGCAACGCCAGCCGCCACAGTACCGATACCGACTTCCGAAACTAGCTTGACGGAAACTCCGGCTTTGGGATTGATTTGATGCAAGTCAAAAATCAACTGTGCCAAATCCTCGATCGAATAAATGTCGTGATGAGGAGGCGGCGAGATTAGGGTGACACCCGCTTTCGATCGGCGCAAATAAGCAATATACTCGCTGACTTTCGGCCCCGGTAATTGTCCGCCTTCTCCCGGTTTCGCACCTTGGGCAACTTTGATTTCGATCTGTTTGGCGTTCATCAGATACTCTGGAGTCACGCCGAAACGCCCGGAAGCTACCTGTTTGATAGCACTCGATGCAGTATCGCCATTTTGCAAACCCTTCAAGTGAGGGAGAGTTTGTGAGAAACCAGCCTCGCTGACATCCTTGAGCACATTGTATCGAACTGGATCTTCGCCGCCTTCGCCGGAGTTAGATTTGCCGCCGATGCGGTTCATCGCAATCGCCAAAGTTTCGTGGGCTTCCGGGGATAGAGCACCGAGGGACATCCCGCCGGTGGCGAAGCGTTTGAAAATGTCTGCTACAGATTCTACTTCTTCAATCGGAATCGAAGGGCGATCGCTCGCGAAGTCGAGCAAATCCCGCAAAGCAGTCACCGGGCGAGTTTCAAGCTGTTTCTTGTAAACCGCGTAGTGATCGTAGGCCTCCGAATTTTTGAGACCAATTGGTCTCATTTCTGGTTCTGCCCCATTACCGTTACCCTTGCTTCCCTCTTCCTCTTCCCTTCTTCCTTCTTCCTTCTTCCTTCTTCCTTGGTTAAAGCTAGTCACAGCCTTGTGCAAAGCCTTAGCCATTTCCGGGCTATTCATGTGATATTCACCACCGCGCCGGTACTGCACAAAGCCGTAATTTTCCAGCTTCTTAGCGTTCAATTCCGGGAAAGCCTGAGAGTGGAAGGACATCACCTCGTGGGCTAGTTCCGCCACAGTCAAACCGCCGATGCGAGAAACAGTGCCTTTGAAGCCTAAATCTAGCAAATCGCCGCCAATGCCGATCGCCTCAAAGATTTGCGCCGCTTGATAGCTAGACAGCATGGAAATCCCCATTTTCGACATAATCTTCAACAGCCCATTTTCCACCGCTTTGCGGTATTGAGCTTGAGCCGTTGTGACCGTAATATTGGGGACTTTGCCGTGTTTCATCAAGTTTTGAGTCTTGCTGTCAGCCCACCAACCACGCACGCTTTCGAGGGCTAAATAAGGACAAACAGCGGCCGCACCATAACCGATCAAACAAGCAAAATGGTGAGTGCTCCAGCACTGGGCGGTATCGACAACTAGGGAAGTTTTCATCCGCAGCCCTTCCTGGATCAAGTGGTGATGAACTGCACCAATGGCCAGGAAAGGTGGAATATAAGTATATTCTGTACTCAAAACAGTAGTCGAAGATGTGCGATCGCTCAGAATCAAAATCGCTTCGCCCGATCGCACCGAATCAGCAGCCAACGCACAAAGTTGATCTACAGCATTTTTCAACCCTTCCGGGCCTGCCACAATGTGGTAAAGCGTTGACAGAACCTTTGCGGGGAAAGACTTTTGCTCTTTCAAGAAAGACAGTTCACCGTCGTTCAATATCGGAGAATCTATTTTCAGTAGCTTGGCATTTTCCGGCACAGCTTGCAGCAAATTGCCTCGCAGCCCGATATTTACCGTCAGAGACATCACCATCCCCTCGCGCAGGGGGTCGATCGGCGGATTTGTGACTTGAGCAAACCGTTGCTTGAAATAGTTGTACAGCAACTGAGGCTTTTCTGACAACACAGCCAAGGGAATGTCATCTCCCATGCAGAAAGTCGGTTCTTTCCCCGAACTTGCCATCTCCACAATTACCATATCCAAATCTTCGGCGGTGTAGCCAAAAGCCGTTTGAGTGGCTAACAGCGTTTGCGCGTCGAGGGTTGCGGTTTCAGCAAAAGGTTGTGGTTGCAAAATTTCGCGGTTTTGTTGCAACCATTCACCGTAGGGATGTTGCGTCGCAATCCGCTGTTTGATTTGCCAATTTTTGAGAATTTCGTGACTTTGCAGATCGACTGCGATCATTTGTCCAGGCCCCAAACGACCTTTTTCGATGATATCTGTTTCGGGAATATCGACCACACCAGCTTCGGAAGCGACGATTACCATACCGTCTTTAGTAATGCAATAGCGGGCGGGGCGTAAACCGTTGCGATCGAGCGTAGCACCTACTTGCTTACCATCGCTAAACACCAACAGTGCGGGGCCATCCCAAGGTTCTTGCATCCCGCTGTAGTATTCGTAAAAATCAACAATTTCGGGATATGTCGCCAAATCCGGCTGATTTTTGTAAGCTTCCGGTACTAGAATTGTCAACGATTCTAGGGGAGAACGGCCAGAATGTACCAGCAATTCCATCACATTGTCCAAGTTTGCCGAATCGCTGCTTTCGGAATTGACAACTGGGTTGAATGTGTCAATATCAGCTTGACTCCAATTGGGATGAGCTAAATTGGCTTGTCGCGCTCTCATCCAGGTAATATTGCCCAACAGCGTGTTAATTTCGCCATTGTGTCCCAGCAAACGCATCGGTTGAGCTAGATGCCAGCGGGGCATGGTGTTGGTGCTGAAGCGTCGGTGATAGACTGCAAAAGCGCTTTTGTAAGCCGGATTTTTGAGGTCGAGGTAAAATTCTCCTAGTACGGCCGATCGCACCATGCCTTTGTATACAATAGTGCGACAGGAAAAAGAGCAACTGTAAAAGTCTTGGCGAGTGAAGTCAGATCGATCGGATAATACGTGTCCGATGGCGCGACGGGCCAAAAACAACTGGCGATCGAGTTCATCACCAGTTAAATTTGGCGAAGTCACAATTACTTGTTCGATTTGAGGTTGATTTTCTCGCGCTTGTGGCCCCAAAACGGACGCATCCACAGGAACTTTGCGCCATCCCAGCAGAGTCAATCCGCGTTTTAGCAGCATTTCCTCAACCACCTGCCGCGCTATAGTTGCTTGCTGTTCATCTTGAGACAAAAACAGCATTCCCACGCCACAATTTTCCTGGGCGGGAGGCGCAATGCCTTGTTCTGCAAACCAAGAATGGAACAATTCCCAAGGAATTGCCGTCATCAAACCAGCACCATCACCCGAATCTTGGTCAGCGCTACAACCGCCACGGTGTTCCAGACAAGTCAAGGCTGGGAGAGCTTTTTCGATAATAGAGTGAGTAGCTGCACCGTTTTGGTTGGCAAT
>JAYTZD010000272.1:0-3509 GCA_043742065.1 Oscillatoriales bacterium | reverse complement strand
TCGATTTGTTTGGGGCTCGTGTGGATCAGTTGCCGCATATTTGGCGCAGGTTGATTGATGCGGGTTTTGAATCGGGACACGCTTATGGTAAGGCTTTGCGGACTGTAAAATCTTGTGTTGGCAGTACCTGGTGTCGCTTTGGGGTGCAGGATTCGACGAGTTTGGCGATCGAGGTTGAATTGCGATATCGTGGTTTACGTGCTCCTCACAAATTCAAGTCTGCTGTCTCTGGTTGCACTCGCGAATGTGCGGAAGCTCAAAGTAAGGATTTTGGGATAATTGCGACTGAGAATGGTTGGAATTTGTATGTGTGTGGCAATGGTGGTATGAGGCCACAGCACGCGGTTTTGCTGGCGGCAGATATCGATAAGGAAACTTTGATTAAGTATGTCGATCGCTTTTTGATTCTCTATATCCGCACTGCCGATCGCCTAGAACGCACCGCTACTTGGTTTAATAAACTTGAGGGTGGCATTGAATATTTGAAGCAGGTAATTATTGAGGATTCTCTGGGTATTTGTGCTGAGTTGGAAGCGCAGATGGAGCATTTGGTGGATACTTATCAATGTGAGTGGAAAACGACGATTGAAGACCCTCAAAAGGTGCAACGATTCCAGCATTTTGTGAATTCCGATTTGCCTGATCCGAGTATTGTTCGTGTTGCGGAACGGGGACAAACGCGGCCGGCTTATGAACATGAAAAATCTCTGGTTGGTGTTGCGGAATAATATCAAATCCGGTAGCATCGGAATTAATATTACCCGAAATCAGGAGACGGCAGTGCCGTTTCCCTACAAGATTGTTTTGGGGTAGGGAGACGGCATTGCCTTGGGATCAAATCAGGAGACGGCAGTGCCGTTTCCCTACAAGATTATTTTGGGGTAGGGAGACGGCATTGCCCTCTCCTCGGTATCATCGTACTAAATTAATAGGAAAAAAACATGGTTCAATCATTATCGATTTGCGATACAGTAACAACTTGGGTAGATGTTTGTTCCCTGGATGCGATCGCACCTAATACCGGAGTTTGCGCTTTAGTCGCGGGTGAACAAGTGGCGATTTTTCGGGTGGGAAATGGGGATGAACTCTATGCGCTGAGCAATTATGACCCGTTTAGTAAGGCTTTTGTGTTGTCGCGGGGACTTGTGGGCGATCGCAACGGCACTCTCAAAGTTGCTTCTCCTATTTACAAGCACAACTTTAGCCTGACTACTGGGCAATGTTTGGACGATGAAACAGTAAAGATTCCCACTTTTGCGATTCAGGTTGCAGACAATCGCGTACAGGTAGCGATGACTTAAGACTGTCCGATTTAATTATGCGATCGAAATCCGCCGCCACCTCAGAGTTTTCTGAGTGGCGGCGGATTTTGTATCAAGGGTATCCAGAACAAGGGATTTTGGTCTAAAATAGACATTAGTTAAGTAAGTCGCTTCTGTTGCAAAGGTTTGAGATTCTTCAGTTCACTCAGAATGACAGAGTTAGGTTTAAATGTATCCAGGGCTGATAGAGTTAAGTTCATCCGTAAAAAGCAGCAACTTTAATTAAGGCGGAGTGGATTTCTGATTTCAAAGACCAATAAATTTCAGGGGGTTAAGGGCATCGGTATGTTAAAAATGAAGATTGCGGATCAGAATTTCCAGACACCAGCCTGGTTAATCGATATACAAGTTAAAACAGGTAATTTGAGTTTATCCGAACTCGAAACACAAGTTTTTGATCGTTACTGGCGGGATCTACTTTGTCACGAAATGTTGGAAGACATTGTAGCAACTCTAGACAAAGAAACAGCAAGTGAAATCATAGAATACTTGACTGATAAAAATGGTCAAGAGCAAAATTTTCTCAATCTATTTTTAGCAGCAAAATGTTTGTTGAGATTCAAAAATAATGTTAATAAAAAAACAGAAATAAAACTGTTAAATGCTTTAAAAAAGTTATCGCAATATGGGATGGGTTTCCTGATTCTTTATGAAAGTGGCCAAGAATTGCAAGCAACATATCAAATTCGATCGCAAGCGATCGCTGCGATCGCCACAACTTGGCAAAATGACCCGCAAACTCTGCCTTGGCTGAAAATACTTGCTCACTCCAACGACAGCGGCGAAATCCGAGCCACCGCCGTAGAAGCCATAGCCCGTGGTTGGCCGGACAATCCAGAAATTTACTTGATGCTGAAAAACTTAGCCACATCGGATCAAAGTTGGGCGGTGCGATCGATCGCAGTCAGAGAAATAGCAATTGGTTGGCGAGACTCCAATGATGCCCTGCCATTGGTGACGAATCTCGCTCAGTTCGATCGCAGTCCCACTGTTCGCACCGCTGCACTTCATACTTTGGCAGATTGTTGGCGCGATCGCACAGATACCTTACTGCTACTCAGAACCATCGCCGACACAGACGAAAATTTGGGAGTCCAAGTCGCAGCATGGCAAGAAATAACCTCTGGTTGGCACTCGGTTTTAGGCACTTTTGCTCTGCTCAAAAACCTCGCCCGGACAGGAAGTTCTACTCTGCGAACAGTAGCAGTGCGCCAATTGGCATCAGTTTGGCCGACAGATCCGGATGTTTGTCTACTGCTGAAAACCTTAGCCCGTGAAGATAGCAGCAAAGAAGTGCGGATAGCTGCGATCGCGGAATTGGCCTGGCGCTGGCCTGATCAAGCAGAGATTTATCCGCTGTTGAGAACTCTGGCGGAGTCGGACGCGAGTTCGGCTGTCGGGCGGGCGGCTGTGCAAGCAGTGGCCTCTGGCTGGCACGACAACCCCGAAACTCTACCTTTTTTGCAAAATCTAGCTACGGGCGATCGGGACAGCGAACTGCGAGAAATTGCCCTACAACAGATAGCAGCAGGTTGGCCAGATCACCCAGAAACTCTGCCGCTGCTGCAAAAAATAGCTGATTCCGAGGATTACTGGACTGTGCGCGAGGTAGTGGTGGAAGCTGTGGCGAAACTACCGTCAGCGAGTCTTGAAGTATTTGCTTGGTTGCAAAATCTCGCCAAGTCGGACAGACACTTGAATGTGCGAGAAACTGCTGTGAAACAAATAGCCTCTCGCTGGTTTTTTCAGGAAGAGACGCTACCTTTTCTGAAAAGCCTAGTCGAGTCTGAGCAAGATTCTCACTTGTTGAGTGTGTTGGTGCGAGAAATTGTGCGGGGATGGCCAGATCACGCAGAAACTTGGTCTTGGCTGAAACTTCAGCTTGATTCTGGGGACGCGACTGTTCGACAAGCAGCGGTACAGGAACTCGCTGGTAGCTGGCCGGACAATGCTGATACTTGGATGGTGCTGGAGGCGAAAGCAGAGGGCGATGAGAGTCCGGCTGTGAGACAAATGGCTTTGCAAAAGTTAGCGCGCGGGGGGACAAATCAGTCGCAGATTTTTGAGTGGCTCAAAGGTAGGGCGCAACAGGATGAAGATTCGCAGGTGCGGGCGATCGCGTTGGTGGAGTTGATGCGAGGATGGAAGGATGAGTTGGGAATGTTTGAGTTTTTGCGCGATCGAACT
>JAYTZD010000271.1:0-6881 GCA_043742065.1 Oscillatoriales bacterium | reverse complement strand
ACTGATGCTTGGACTACTGTTTCTACTTCTCGCCGCAATTCTTGATTTTGTTGGAGTAGTTGCTGGTTGTGGGTTTTGAGAGAGTCAAGCATCGCTTGAGCGGATTTCAATTCGGCTGTGACTTCTCGGTAAAGGGAAATGGGTATCGATGGAGAGTAGTTATTTGAGTTGGCAGATGAGTTATTTTCAGGTAAGGTAGTATTTTGCATAATTTGTAGATGGCGAGGGTGAACTTTTTTAGTTTAGCCTGAGAGTATTTCCAATTTGATCGATCGCCACACAATTCGTCAAGATATAGGCGAAGGAAGAAGGAAGAAGGAAGAAGGAAGAAGGAATAACGGAAATGCGACTCCCCAGAATGGTTTCTGCAATCAAATACTTCCTAATAACCGAGAATGTTGCTATATTTGTTACAGATATTAATAGTTAGTTTCATTAAATGTTATCCGTTTGCTTGCGATCGCATGAACAACCATCCAATAGAACAAAGTATGTCGCAAAAGTCAAGTGAGGAGGAAATGAAATACGGGGAACGCGAGATTTTGGACGGGGAGTTAATTACTTTCCCGAATCCGCGAATCGGGCGGCGTTACTTCGTTAACATTACTTTACCGGAGTTTACTTGCAAGTGTCCATTTTCGGGCTATCCCGATTTTGCGGCGATTCACATTACTTACGTGCCGGACGAGCGGGTGGTGGAATTGAAGGCGCTGAAACTGTATATTAATAGTTATCGCGATCGCTACATTTCTCACGAAGAATCGATCAATCAAATTTTAGACGATTTTGTCGCAGCTTGTTCGCCGTTGGAAGCGACGATTAAGGGCGATTTTTTGCCACGGGGGAACGTACATACTGTGGTTGAGGTGCGACACGAGAAGTAGGTGCAAGCCCTGTGAGATACCTGCCTGCTTGAATTGCTTTAGCGGGCAGGTATCTCATCTGAGAAAGATTCTGATGACATAAATTGTTTGACGTCTAATATTTCAATCAAAACCAGTTCTCCGCTGGTAGAATAGTGGAGAATCATGTTCCCTTCATCTTCAGCATAGGCGATCGGGCGATCGGAAATTTCGATCAGCATCGCATCTACATCTTGGCTGTATCTAATCTTTTTCATATCTTGACCTCAATGTAATATCAATTCCGGGTTAGATATCCGCTTTATAAGTAACCCTCCATCATTCGAGTGAAACGAAGCAATCGCCTAGTCTCTGCGATTGCTTCGTTTCACTCGCAATGACAAATAAGCTGTTATATCAAATCCGGTAGCATCGGAATTATTAGCAGCTAAAATGAGGAGACGGCAGTGCCGTGTCCCTACAATATTATTTTCGGTAGGGACACGGCACTGCCGTATCCTCTATATCATTCCGGTGTAACCGGAATTGATATTAGTAATTTAAATTTATTGCTTGAACCCGTTTAGTTTTGATTAGCTAAAGAAGTCTCGGTAATCACGCTTTTATCTTCCCCTGGTTTCGATTCAGCTAACTTATCCAAAATCTCCACAACTTCTCTTTCAAAAGTCACTTGAGCGCGATTGGTACGCCCACCAACATAAATTTTGCCGTCTTTTTCCAAAGCCCAAATCTGCGAGTGAGACAGATAGCTCATCATCACGCTGAGCATCAGCAACCCAAAGCCAGTATAAACGATCGGGATTCCTGGATCTGCTTTAATTTGTAATCCAGTGCTACCAACAACTTCGTCAATTGTCAGCATCACTCCATTCACTTCAACTGCTGTACCAGCGCGAACTGTAGTTAATAATTTGCCATCTGTACCGTAAACTAACATGGTTCCTTGCAAGTCTTTTGCTAGCAGAGAAACTCCCGCACTCAAATCTGGTTTGGTGGGAATCCAAGCACCCCAAATTCTACCTTTGCCTTTGGTGTCTAACTGAGCCATTGGTAGTTGCAAGACTGGGCTTTTGTTGAGGCGAACTCGCACGGCGGCTATTGCCCAATCTGCTTGATAAAATGTCACTCCTTTGTATTTTAGTGGCAGGTTGACATGAATGGTTTTGCGATCGACTTCTTGGCCTGTTTTGTCCAAAACTGACAAATCGGAATAAAATTGATCGATCGCACCACTCGGACTATAATCGATCCAAAAGCGATTGACTCGCATCGACCAATCCTTCGGGATTTGTGGCCCCGCCCAAGGTCCAGCATCGGTGATATTCTGCACCCGAAATTCCTGGCCACTGGGAACCATTTCTTGCCCCATAAAACCAGTCATTGTACCCCAAATCGCCCCAGCTAAAATCAGTAACATACTGGCGTGAACAATAATCGGCCCGATTTTACCAATTATGCCTTTCCGAGCATAAACTTTTTCGCCTTCTCGAAATATCCGATAACTTTTTTGCTGCAAAAGTTGCTCTAATGAAGTTAAAGAACCTGTTTCTAATTCCGCACTGAGGGCTAATTTTTGAAACTGCTTTGGTTCTTCATAAAATTTCCAGCGACGGGCGGCTTTTAGTGCAGGAAATTGTCTGGTAAATGTACAGGCTGTCAAACTGCTGCCGAATAAAACTAGGATTGACAAAAACCACCAAGTGCGGTATACATGGTCTAATCCTGCAATTAGTAAAACTTTCCAAGTTAGGAAGCCGAAAAGGGCTGGGTGTTCTGGATAGTTGGATTGATAAAACTCTACGGATTGACCTTGTTCGACGACGGTACCGGAAATGCTGAAAAAGGCGATCGCCAGCAACAAGATAATTGCCAGCCGCAAATCTGCGAGCACGGGTAAGACATCTCGCTTGAAAATTTTTTGAGGGGCATTAGCCCAGTTTGATAATTTGGATATAAATACTTCTTTTGACATTATTGGTAATTAGGAAGGAAGTTCGGCAACTGATTGTGTAACGGATTTAACGGATAGAAGGAAGTTCGGCAACTGATTGTGTAACGGATTTAACGGATGGAAGAAGGTTCGGCAACTGATTGTGTAACGGATTTAACGGATAGAAGGGAGAAGAATTTCCCTGACCACATGGTTACCACAATCTGTTACTTATTATATCATATCCGGTTGATTGATTACTAGAAAGTTGAGAATTTGATCGTCTGCACATACTGATTATTTAGACTTGTCCGAATTGGGAGTGCGCTTGATCTGTTCAGTTTCCTCAACATAAACCTCACCTAAATCTTTACCAGCCAAATCCTGCAACTTAATACTCTGATAGCGGACTTTCCCCTTGAGGAGGATTTCATCGCCTAGCTGTGGCAAAGCCTGCTTGGTTAGAATCCAAATACTGCCGGTAGTATCTTGAAGTTGATAAGCTGCATTCCCGACAAAGGGAGCGCGATTTTCCACCTTTCCTTGGAGATAAACTTCTGCATCCACTTGTCGTTTTTGTTGAACATCACTAATTTTGGCAGTATTAAAACCAAGGTTAAATTGAGAATTTGGTAAATTACCACAACCGAGGAAACCGCTGGCTAGTATTAGTAAGAAAGACCCTAGGGAGAACTTTTGAATGTGAATTTGATAAATTGCATTAGTCATTTTTCAAATAAGTTGAGATTTGATCTCGTTTCCGGTTGCATCTACAGCTCTTGTAGGGACACGGCACTGCCGTGTCCTCTATAGCTCTTGTAGGGACACGGCACTGCCGTGTCCCTACGGCACCGAGGCTTAAGCTAAAATCTAGAATCGTCAACCCTAACCCAGAGTCTACAATGGATGCCAAAACTGCTCAGATACTAGATGGTAAAGCTTTAGCGACAAAGATTCAAGGTGAGCTGGGCGATCGAGTTCGTTCTATGCAAACCCAGATTGGGCGTCTTCCGGGACTTGCGGTACTCATGGTTGGAGACAACCCAGCCAGCGCTGCTTACGTGCGTAATAAAGAGCGAGCCTGCGCTAAGGTGGGCATAGCTTCTTTTGGTAAGCATTACCCCGCAAATGCCACTCAAGCCGAACTGGAACTGGCAATTCATGCACTCAACGAGGACGATCGCGTAGATGGCATTTTAGTTCAACTCCCACTTCCAGATCACTTAGATGCAATTTCTCTACTGTACCAAATTGCTCCTGATAAAGATGCTGATGGACTTCACCCGATCAATTTAGGCCGCCTGATGCGGGGCGAAGAAGGTTTACGCAGTTGTACTCCCGCCGGAGTGATGCGGCTGCTACAAGAATATCAGATTGATTTGAAAGGAAAAAATGCTGTAGTTTTGGGACGCAGTATTTTGGTGGGTAAACCGATGGCCTTAATGCTTTTAGAAGCTGATTGCACTGTTACTGTAGCTCATTCGCGATCGCAAAACCTAGAATCGATTACTAGCCAAGCTGATATCTTAATCGCCGCCGTCGGTCGCACTGAAATGATTACAGCTAATATGGTTAAACCGGGAGCAGTAGTGATTGATGTCGGGATCAACCGCGTTGTCAATCTTGATGGTACTAGCCGTTTGGCTGGAGATGTGGACTTTGATGCTGTTAAAACAGTAGCTGAATTTATCACACCGGTGCCGGGAGGAATCGGGCCGATGACTGTTGCTATGTTGTTAGAAAATACCGTTTCGAGTTACGTCAAGAAGGCGCAGGAAACAGGGGAAAATCAAACAAACTAATTATATCAACTCTGGTTGCACCGGAATGATGTTGACTGTTAACCGTTAACAGTCAACAGTCAACAGTCAACAGTGAATTTACTATTCCGATGCTAACGGATTTGATATCACTACTGGCTCATTCACCTTTTTAGGTTTACCAAAATAGGCTTGAAACACCTGTTTGGCGATCGGGGCTGCGGCCACAGAACCAAAACCGCCATTTTCCACAATCACGGCGATCGCAATTTCCGGTTTATCCGCAGGCCCATAGGCGACATACAATGAGTGATCCTGCTGTCCGATGACCTCAGAAGTTCCGGTTTTGCCCGCAGTCAGCGGAATTGAACCGTCATTTAGTCCCCGTCCCGTACCCTCCGTCACCACCGCCGCCAGTCCTTCCTTAATCACTGCAACCGTCCCAGGTTTCATCCCCGTAGGCACCGGTTTAGTCTCAGGTGTGCCAGTCATAGAAGCCAAAAGATGGGGCTTCACCCGATCGCCCCCATTCGCGATCGAACTCACCATCACCGCCGCCTCCAAAGGAGTCACCAACACCAAACCCTGGCCGATTGACATCGTTACCGTATCTCCCGCGTACCAGGGTTCTTTATAGATTTTCTCCTTCTCCTCCGGGGTCGGGATTTGACCATACTGCCCGCCACCAAGTCCCAAAAGATTTAAATCTGTATCCTTGCCAATTCCTAAGCGGTGACCCCACTTAGAAATTTGCTCCGGCCCAGCACTGATCCCGATTTGATAAAAAAACGTATTACTACTGAAAGCCAAAGCATCTCGAAAGCCGATGTCGCCGTAACCGCCGCTGTGTTCGTTAAAATCAATTCCCCCCACAGTAATGTAAGACGAAGTACCGATAATTGAGTCTGGTGAAAACTTGCCTGATTCCATGCCAGCGACGGAAGTCACAATTTTAAAAGTGCTACCGGGAGGATAGCCTTGCATTGCCCGATTCAAAAAGGGATTTTGGGGATCTTGAAGAGTTTCCCACTCGTCCTTAGTCATTTTTCGCGTAAACAAATTGGGGTCAAAAGTGGGGTGGCTGGCTAAAACTAATACTGCGCCTGTTTTCACGTCCATAGCCACTACTGCCCCCCGTCGATCCCCCAGGGCTTCTTCAGCAGCCTTCTGCATCTTCAAGTCTATAGTTAGCTGCATGGACTGGCCTGGTTTCGGAGGTGTCTCTCCCATAAGTCGCAATTCTTGATTTTGGGCATTCACTTCGATCAGTCGATCGCCCCAAACTCCGGCAATTTTGCTGTTAGAACTCGCTTCTATGCCCATTTGACCCACAATCATCCCCATTGGATACTCCGGGTGAACTTTGAGGTCTGCTTGGGTAGCTTCGCCAATATATCCGAGAACGTGAGCGGCGACACTGCCTTCGGGATAATAGCGTCTGGCTTCGGGCCGTACTTCTACTCCCCGCATTTGTCCCACCTGTTCAGATAGCGGTACAAATACTTCTGGTGGCATTGCTTGTCTGAGCCGCACCGGTCTGTAGGATAGAGGATCAACCTGTTTTATTTTTTCGAGAATTTCCTTGGCCGGAATTTTGAGCAGCGGACTTAACTTGTCGGCTGTGACTTTCCACTGTTCCGGCGTTTGTTCTTTCGGCCACAAATATACCGATCGAGCTAAATTGTTCGCAGCTAGTAGTTTACCTTGGCGATCGACAATGTGTCCGCGATTCGCAGGCATTGGCACTAGGCGAACCCGATTGTTTTCGGCTCGTTCCCGGTTTTGTTTCCCTTCCACCAGTTGCAATTGCACCAGCCGACTGACGTGTAGACTCAGCAAACCAGTTGCGATCAACATCAATATGATCGCCCGTTGTATTGGACGCGACTGTTTTTTAGGAGTTTCCCCCAGGGTTTTGTCATTCGCGCGAAATCCAGATATCGAAGAAATTTGTTGCTGCATCATTCTAAAGGTAGATGTCAAATCCCAGATGTTAGATGACTAATTGTTAGCTATGAAGTATAAGGCATGGGAATTGCATTTTTCTTCTTCTTTCTCCCTTAGCCTATATTTTGTGATTCGGTTTACGCGATCGGCAGGTATCTTCCCCCGTCCGGTAAAATAAAATGGCGTGTTTAACCAAAATTGGTAACTCCGAAAGTGCTAAAGACCCTTAAAGCCGACTTCAGTATAATTTTCGATCGAGACCCTGCTGCTCGCAACTGGCTGGAAGTTTTGTTTTGCTACCCTGGTCTTCAGGCCCTGGTATTCCACCGCATCGCACACTGGCTATACTTGCTGGGACTTCCCTTCATTCCTCGCTTGATT
>JAYTZD010000270.1:0-33149 GCA_043742065.1 Oscillatoriales bacterium | reverse complement strand
GCGATCGCCCAATTTGCGATAAACTTCCCTCAAATCAACTTGATGGTGAGCTAAAGCAACCAAAGCGTGATAAAATAAATCCGCAACTTCCCCAGCTATTCCATCTTTGTCATCATCTTTACAAGCCATCACGACTTCCGCCGATTCTTCACCAATTTTTTTAAGAATTTTGTTGTCGCCGCCCGCGAACAATTTGCAAGTATAAGAACTTTCGTTCGGGTTGTCGCGCCGATCGCAAATTACGTCAAATAACTGAGATAACATATCTCCCGGCGGTGGCGAAATTTCCCCATCAACTTGGTGAAAGCAGCTTCTTTCTCCCGTGTGACAAGCAATATCTCCGACTTGTTCCACAGTCACCAACAAAGCATCGCTATCGCAGTCGTAACGCAATCCTTTGACATTTTGAATGTGTCCTGAAGTTGCGCCTTTGTTCCAAAATTCGGCGCGCGATCGACTCCAGAACCAAGTTTGACCAGTTTCCAAGGTTTTTTGTAGCGACTCCCGATTCATCCAGGCCATCATCAACACCGTACCATCCAAGTAATCTTGGACTATCGCCGGTACTAAACCGCGATCGTCATAGCGAATTTTTTCCACTGGGATCGATCGGCTCAAACTAGACAAATCATTAGCAGACATAGATTTTATTGCAACTTTTGATATAAATTAACGCTTTTGTGTCGGATATTTTTTTAAATTAACCGCAGAGAGCGCAGAGGACACAGAGAGAAGAGAGGATATTACACAAGTGATGGGCAAATTGTCAAGAACTATTTTACAAAATATTACACTTTCGGGCGATTCCCTACGGGATAGCTTCGCTTCACGGTGCTAGTGCTACAAAGCCTAAAAAACTCCAGCTAGTCTTGCTACTCATTGGCTTCTACCCTAGAATCTATTAACATAGTTTCCTTGAATCGACCTAACCTTTATCTTGAAGTCGCTATTAAAGTATTCTACCAAGAACAGACATTAACTAAGGAGAAAACATTGGTTTCCACAACAAACTTGAAAACCACTAAATCAGAAGAAATTTTCGCCGCCGCCCAGAAATTGATGCCCGGTGGCGTCAGTTCCCCCGTGCGCGCCTTCAAATCCGTAGGAGGACAACCCATTGTATTCGATCGCGTCAAAGGAGCCTACATTTGGGATGTTGACGAAAACAAATACATCGACTATGTAGGCACTTGGGGCCCAGCCATCTGCGGCCACGCCCACCCCGAAGTCATCAAAGCCCTGCGCGAATCCCTAGAAAAAGGTACAAGTTTCGGCGCACCATCCCTCCTAGAAAATGTGCTCGCTGAAATGGTGATTGATGCCGTTCCCAGCATCGAAATGGTCAGATTTGTCAATTCCGGCACCGAAGCCTGCATGGCCGTTTTGCGCCTGATGCGAGCCTTCACCGGGCGCGACAAACTGATTAAATTTGAAGGCTGCTATCACGGGCACGCCGATATGTTTTTGGTAAAAGCTGGTTCCGGTGTCGCCACTCTCGGCCTTCCTGACTCCCCTGGCGTACCAAAATCTGTCACGGCTGACACCCTCAACGCTCCCTACAACGACTTAGAAGCAGTAAAAGCTTTATTTGCTGAACATCCGGGCGAGATAGCAGGCGTGATGCTAGAGCCAGTTGTGGGTAATGCCGGATTTATTGTACCGGATGCAGGTTTTCTCGAAGGTTTACGGGAAATTACCAAAGAGAACGGTGCTTTGTTAGTTTTTGACGAAGTAATGACCGGTTTCCGCATCGCCTACGGTGGAGCTCAGGAAAAATTCGGAGTCACCCCAGATTTGACAACTTTAGGTAAAGTTATCGGTGGCGGTTTACCAGTTGGAGCTTACGGTGGCAGACGGGATATTATGGGCATGGTTGCTCCGGCTGGGCCAATGTATCAAGCCGGTACGCTTTCGGGAAATCCTTTGGCGATGACAGCCGGGATTAAAACTTTGGAATTGTTGCAAAAACCTGGTACTTACGAACAGTTAGATAGGATTACTAAAAAATTATCTAACGGCTTGTTGCAAATTGCTAAAGAAACCGGACACGCTGCTTGTGGCGGGCAAATTAGTGGGATGTTTGGCTTGTTTTTTGCAGCCGGCCCAGTTCATAATTACGATGATGCGAAAAAGTCTGATGTAGCAAAGTTCGGCCGTTTTCACCGGGGAATGTTGGAACACGGAATTTATCTCGCTCCTTCGCAGTTTGAGGCTGGATTTACTTCTTTGGCTCATACTGAGGAAGATGTCGATCGCACTTTGGCCGCAGCTCGTGAAGTAATGGGTAGTATTTAGTTTAGTTCGTAGTCAGGACTCTAGAAGTAGGTTGGGTTGAGCGATAGCAAAACCCAACACCTTATATCAATTTCGGTTGCATCGGAATGATAAGCGAGGAGACGGCAATGCCGTGTCCCTACCGACAATCATACTGTTGCATCGGAATGATAAGCGAGGAGACGGCAATACCATGTCCCTACCGACAATCATACTGTAGGGACACGGCACTGCCGTCTCCTAATTTCCGCGACTTAAGTTCAAACTAACATCTTGCACCATGATGAAGAACAGGCAAGATGCCTGTTGCACAAGAATTAATCAATTGAGATTGCTAAAGCAAGCCAGTTCCATCAAAGAAACTAGGAGCAGTCAGAGCACTTTGAGCTACACCTTTCACAATACCTAAATAGCTGGTATTGAACTTAATGGCTGTAGAAGGACTATCGATGCCATCAAGTCTCAAAGTCAGAGCTTCAAAGGTGAGATTAGCAAATCCCACGCCATCAGTTAAACCAATTAAATCACCTGCACCGAAGTCGGTAATGATATCAGCTTGACCAAGTACGATCGCACCAGATGAAGTTGTAAGTACAAATCTATCATTCCCAGGCCCGCCTGTGAGAATATCTTGGCCCAAATCGCCAATCAGTACATCATCACCTCCATCGCCAATCAAAACATCGCTTTCTTTCCCGCCCCGTAAAGTATCGTTATCAATTCCTCCATTCAGAATATCATTGTTATTGTTGCCAAAAATGCGATCGCTCCCAGAGTCCCCATTAACGAAATCGGACTCTTTACCTCCATACAAAAGATCATCTCCTCCAGCACCGTTAAGCACATCGGAACCTCCATTACCGTTGATGGTATCGTTACCAGCGGAACCGGTGAGATTATCATTACCTGCTAGAGCTTGGACTGCCAAACCCGCTGCTGCTGGGGGAATAGTTGTGTCATTGTTGTTGGTTAAGAAGTAAGCGCCACCACTCGCAGTATTTGGAGGTGCTGATGACGGAGAGCCTGGACCAAACGCATCAGGCGTGGGTGTATTGATAATTAAAGGTGCTCCACTGCCATCGCCGGGAACTGTCAAACCCAGAGTATATTTCGTACTGCTATTGCCAAAGGCTGTACCACCAGGGGCTACATTTTGCCCGCGATAAACGTGTACGAAATAAGAACCTGGTGTCAAAGTAGCAGAGATACTTTCATTCAGATTCCCTGTTTGGGTTCCCGATGTTGCTCCGGGGATCACGTTTCCATTCGCATCTCTAACTTGGATGTTGGCGTTATCATCCATGCCTGTGAGAGTTGCAGTAAACAGACCGTTACTTGTGGCTTGAAATTTATACCAGTCATTAGGATCGATCGCACCTACCCAACCCTGAATCGTTCTCGTAGAGCCGATATCTGGAGTAGTCAAACTGAGAGTGTTGTTATCATCGTCAGTCTCAGAATTAACTTCGATTGTGACTTTTGCTGGACCAGTAGGGGCCAGTCGGCTGTCACTAATCGTTGCTGTGTAATTGCCAGGAACAACAGGATTAATAGTCAGCCCCCCCGGAGAAATAGGAGCCGCAAAAGTAACAGGCGAAATGCTAAAATCTTGTCCGCCCGTAGCAGTTGTGAGCGGGGTGCCATCAGGATTTTTGATCTTTACGAAAGGCTGAAGATTACCGGCAGGAAGAAGAGTGTTAGTTATTACCTTCACTTTCGCAGGTTGTCCTGGTACAAGACCCTGCAATACAAAGTTATCAATTGTCGGGCTGCCAAGGTTGATATCTAAGGTTTGACTGAAGCCTAGTGGTAAATTAAAGTTGGGCATTTTTTTACTCCATTAAACAAGTTTAGTGTGAAGCATGAGTTTCCTGAATTGGAAAACAAGTCTGCTCCACGAAAGGTTATTTCAATAGCTTTTATCTCTGTGCTGTTACTCTTCTTGGAAATTATTGGCAAATATTTCTTGATAGAAATTTTACAATTTTGTTCTTACTAAATCTGATAATAGCGGTGCAGGAATTGTCAGCAAGTATTTACGTTATTGCCAGTAAACTCTGATTAATTTTTGATAAGTGAAAGATGACTTCACTAAATTCTGGATGGCGATATCGATGCACGATCGCTTTACCTTCATTTCCCCACGAGAGCAACCAAAGAGGGCTATGCTATTACAAAGTTTGTGTTCAATACCATATTGTGCGACAAACGTTTGTATCTACTTTTACTTTATATCAATTTTTCGGTAATTCACCTTAAGAAAACATTAAGCTAGGGATGTTTTGCGCGCTTTTAAGGTATGCAGCAAAAAGTGTCTACTATCCTCTTTGGGTTAGCAGGGTCATCAACAGTCGCCCATGCTCAAGATGAAATCTGAGGCAAAGACTTTCAGAAGAGCGATCGCTCCTCTGATACCAAGTTGTGTAATATGCTGTACAAATACTTGCGTGAAAACCCGGTAGTTTTGCACAAAAGCGAGATAATTTTGATTAGTAGCTCAGTATAAACCGAGTAATAGCGAGATAATTTTGATTAGTAGCTCAGTATAAACCGAGTAATTTGGAATAGCATCGGAATTATTATTAGCCGAAATGAGGAGACGGCAATGCCGTGTCCCTACAATGTTATTTTGGGTAGGGACACGGCATTGCCTTGGACTCTATATCATAAGGAGTGCTAACTACTAACTAATAACTAATCGCAAAATCAATCATTCATAAATTCACCTTCACAAATAATAGAATCTCTTTTGTCCAAATCTTCCTGATTCCAGACAGAGTTTAATGCTGCCGAACTGAAGGAAGTGGACATTGTATTATTTAATGTTGTGTTGTAGTATTCCACAGCATTATTCGATTCCATTTGTGGCGCTTCCTTGAAGTAGGAATTAATATCGGGGGTGCAGCGCTGTGCTTGATAGTAGGAATAAGCTTCAGCATTAATGCACATTACGTGGTAAAAATCCTTGTTTGCTGTCGTAATATCCCCAAGTTTATACAGAGCTAAACCCCGGTTGAGATAAGCTTTAACATAGCTCGGATCGATTTCCACAGCTTTGTCAAAGTCTTCAATGGCAAGTTTCATCTGTTTCAGCTTGTAGCGAACGCAACCTCTGTTATAATACGCATAGACATTTTCTGGTTCTATACCGATCGCACTGTCGTAATCGGCGATCGCAGCCGGATTGTTTCCTAACTGATGATGCGAGAGACCGCGATTGATGTAAGCTTTGATATATCTAGGATTCAGCCGCAACGTTTCGTTGAAATTCTCAATTGCTGCCTCCTTGTTGCCCAAAAGGTAGTAAGCACGTCCCCGATTGTAATAGGTTTTATAATTTTCGGAATTGATCGATAGTGCTCGATCGTAGTCTTCGATTGCTTCTTCGTAATGTCCTAAATTAGCAAGTACCAGTCCACGGTTGTTGTAGATAGCGTGGCTGTCAGGATTATTTGCTAAAGCACTATTGAGATCTTCAATCGCTTTCTCGTGCTCTCCGAGATGTCGCCAAGCATTCCCTCGATTTAAGTATGCCTCAAACAAGTTAGGATTGATATCCAGTGCTTGGCTGAGGTCAGCAATTGCTTTTTGGTAGTCTTTCATGTAATAGTAGACCAAGCCACGATTGTTATAGGCTTTGGCATCGGCTGGGTTTAGTTGCAATATTTGCTCAAAGTCGCCTAGTGCCGCTTCGTAGTTTCCTTTCTTGGCGCTGTGTAAGCCGCGTTTGTAAAATTGCTTTAGGTTCATAGGTTAAACTTACAGGATTGCTTGATTTTGGGGGTTGATTCGTTTAGACTCAGTTTTTAGTTGGACAACCGTTGAATGTTTTTTGCCACCTGTTATTAGAATACCCATAAATTAATTCTAGGCTATCTAGCAAAAACAGGATTAAGCGATCGATCGGTTAATCTAAGGTTAATGCGAACAAAAGTTGAGATTTCTCGATCGAACGGCGTGAATTCGCGTCTTTTCTACCGGCAGTCAGGAGATGAGTAACTATGTATCAAACTGAACAGTCCCCAATCCCGAAAAACGTACTCCCAACGATGTACGATCTCCCAAGCGAACACCCGGAGGATTCTGGTTTGCCCGATTTATATCATCTTTGGCAATCTCGTTGCCTAGAATATACTTTTCGCCCGTCTAATTATCCCATTGAACTGGTATTTGTTGCCAGCGACTTAAATTTATACTTTGATGTCCACCACACTCAGTGGTACAAAAGACCTGATTGGTTTGGTGTGGTTGGTGTTGACAGGCTTTACCAAAAGCAAGAATTGCGGAAATCCTACGTTATTTGGCAAGAGCAAGTCAGTCCTTTTGTAGTGGTGGAACTGTTGTCACCGGGAACAGAAAACGAAGATTTAGGACAAACAATGAGAGGGCTTGGTCAACCTCCAACTAAATGGCAAGTTTACGAACAGATTCTCAGGGTTCCTTACTATATCGTGTTTGATGGAGCGACGAATAATCTGCGGGCTTTTGTCTTAACGGGCGATCGCTATGAAGAGTTAATCTTAGCAGAGCCACGGGTTTGGATGCCAGAAATTGAATTGGGCTTAGGAATTTGGCTAGGTACTTTTGAAGGTTTGGAGCGATCGTGGCTGCGCTGGTATGATGCTAATGGCAGTTGGGTTCAGACTCCCACCGAGCAACAACGCCAGCAGAAAGAACTCGCTCAGCAACAAGCCGAACAAGCGCGCCAGCAAGCCGGACAGCAACGCCAGCAGACAGAAGTCGCTCAACAGCAAGCCGAACAACAACGACAGGAAAAAGAACTCGCTCAGCAGCAAACTGAACAACAACGACAGGAGAAAGAACTCGCTCAACAGCAAGCTGAACAAGCCCAGCAGCGAGCAGAGCGTTTATCCGAGAGGTTAAGAGCAATGGGGATCGATCCAGATGAACTGTAGTTGACTTTGAGATTCTTTCCTTAACGGAGGAGAATATCACCTACCGATTGATTTCCTCTTCCACAGAAATTGTCAACTTCTGCAAATCTGGAAGTTGAATCAATTCTTGTTGCTTTTCCTTAACCGACATCGGCATCATCACAGGCTGACGCTGCTCAATCCAGCAACTCGCCAGTGGCAAAGTTTGTTCCAAATCTTCCAAAGGCCTCGGAATTACCATCACTGCATTTAACTCGCCAATGCGTTCAGCTTCATACATTCCCGCTTCGACAGCCACAGCCACATCGGCCACCGCACCGCGAATAATTGCCGTGCACAAACCAGCACCAATTTTCTCATAAGCTGCTAAGTGTACGTCTGCGGATTTGAGCATAGCATCGCAAGCTCCCACCATTGCCGGAAATCCCCGCGTTTCAAGCAAACCGACTGCTTGATTGCTCAGACGAGAATAACTGCCACTTTCGGATAGTTGAGTTAGCCGAAAGCCGATCGGCAAAACCACTTCCAAATTAGCCAAAGGCCTAGCTATCACCAACTTAGAAACAAATTGACCAAACTGTTCCGCTGTCTGAGCTCCGGCTTCCACAGCCAAACGAACATCAGAAATTCTACCGCGAACGATCGCAGTACAATGACCAGAACCAATTTTTTCATATCCTACTAAAATCACCCCAGCCGACTTCAGCATCATGTCAGCAGTCCCAACAATCGCCGGAAAACTTCTGGTCGATACCAAACCCAAAGCAGTATCTTTGAAGTATTCCTGACGCTGAGATTGTGATTGGCCACCAGGATTATTTGTTTGTCCGTTCATGTTCTATGACCCTTAGAAACTTCCGAAAATAAAGATTTGCATATAGTTTGAGTGTGTCAGATCATCATACAGATTACATGATCTGCAAGACACATATTTTTGCGACAAGCCATTAGAAACTGCTGGACGACCAATAATATTAGATTACCTATTTATATTTGATATTTATACCTTCAGCATAACTGCCTTTTGCTGAAAAAACTACTATTCTGAACCGTCAGAAAAAGTCTGACCGTTTTCATTTGATTTATTAAAAGATTGTCGGTAGGGAAACAGCGTTCCCAGCAGCCGATTGATGTGGGCTTGTCCGTACAAAATTGTTGGTACTTCTCCGGGTTGAGGAGGTTGCTCTGCGGCCGTTGATTCCGGCGATGAGGTTGTCTCAGGTGGCGTTTGAGGCTTGGTGCGATCGGCTTCTGGTATTTCTTCAACAGGTTTTTCGACTGGTGGCGTAGTGGCTACGGGGATTTTTGGTTCTACTTTTGGTTCTACTTTTGGTTCTGCTTTTGGTTCTACGGTTGCTTCTAATGTAACTTGGCGGCCACCATCTCCAATCAAAGAACCTGCGGGCAAAATTTGCATTTTGTCAATACAAGGATTAATCAGCGTCGTTGCCGCACCGATACAGGCATTTGCCCCGATCGCACCAGAACCCATGATCAACACCCCAGCACCGAGGATAACACCTGCTCCCACTTCCAGAGTACCTTCACGAGCATGAATGATTACACCCATACCAATACAAGCACCTGCGGCGATCGAGATCCGGCTATCTGGATCTGCTCGTAGGATCACTCCAGGGGCGATCGCAGCACCCTCATCAACAACCACATCACCACTGATACAAACCTGAAAATTACTACTTAATTGCAGTGGCGATAAATACATTCAACTTAACCATTTTAGATTTAGGATTTTAGGTTTAACACCGATATTTTTCACTCTATTAATTGATAGATAAAATCCCTTATTTTCAGCAATAGATTATCGATCCAGCCTTCTAACAACTTCCGATTTAACTTTAATTTACTAGCATTTTTCTCCCATTAACTCAGGTACAAGTTAACGGGAAAAAAACGCTAATTACCTTCCAATTAAGGACGCTGAATAATCTCTTCAAGCACCCGGCGCTTAGCCTTGGAATCAATTCCCAACAAGCGGACATAATCGCCGCTGTGTTCTTTCAGACAGGTTTCGAGAGCCGAAATTACTTCCGATTCGCGATTAGATGCGATCGGGGCACAACTGTTCCAAGAACCAGTACGGAAACGACGCGCATCGGCGTGTTCCGTGCCAATTTTGTATCCTTGAGAAAGCAAATTGCGAATTTGGTCGATCGTCTTCCCAGTCAACACTCCGCTGCCACTTGTTGCAGTCGAAGTTGCTTTATAAGAGCCTGTTCCTGCTGATTGAGCAGATTGAGCAACCGGGCCATCTGGGCGCTGAATGATTTCTTCAACCACACGGCGTTTAGCCTTCGGATCAATCCCGATCAAACGCACGTACTCTCCTGGGTACTGGCGCATCACAGCTTCCAAAGTCGCGATCGCCTCAGACTCATTCCGCCCTTGCACAGAAGCCCCACTTTGCCAAGAGCTAGTGCGGAAACGTCGCCCGTCAGCGTGTTCTGTCCCCACCTTGTAGCCTTGAGCTAGCAAGCTACGAACAGTCCCCACGAAATCTCCAGTCAATTTACCATTTGACGCAGCAGCGCCATTCTGGTGGGTCGCTTGGGCAACTTTGCCATTAGATTGATGAGTAGTCGCGCCATTAGAACCATTAGAACCATTGTCGCCCGGTCTTTGCACGATTTCTTCAAGTACACGGCGCTTGGCTTTGGTATCAATCCCGATCAAGCGGACGTATTCCCCTTGATGTTCGCTCATACAAGTCGACAAAGCATTGATCACTTCTGATTCGCGGGTTGACGAAATGGGCCCGCAAGTGCGCCAAGAACCGGTGCGGAAACGTCGTTGGTCGGCGTGTTCCGCTCCCACGCTGTATCCTTGAGCTAGCAGGTTGCGGACGCTATCGACTAGCGAATTGCTCAATTGGCTGGTGGATTGGGTAGAATGAGTGATTGGAGTCATGTCCGAATTTTTAGAAAGTTCATTGCGAATAGGTGCCAAACAAGCGATGTTGTCAGCACAGCGATAACCAGCTCTCAGAGCGTCGTTAACTCCGATAACATGGGTAGCAAATTTAACATCTGAATCAAGAACATCAGGCAGGCGATCGGCTTGCTGCTGATTAGTAATCACAGCTCCCGAAGGTATATACTTGCCTGGGGGAATCTCTACATCTTGAATTAGTACGTGCATCATCACAATGCAACCATTTCCCACCCTGGCATTAAACACAGTAGAGCGAAAACCGATAAAACAGTCATCGCCCACATAGGCTGGGCCGTGAATTAAACTCATGTGAGTCAGGGAAGTATTTTCCCCTACCCAAACGGAATAAGATTTGTCATCGTCTCCTGTGACTCTGCCTTGTTCTAAACCGTGAATTACTACTCCATCTTGAATGTTAGTACCTTCTCCGATATGGAAAGGAGTACCTTCATCAGCGCGGATAGATGTCCCTGGGGCAATCAGCACCTTAGAACCGATATATACATCCCCAATAATGTTAGAAAAGGAATGTACATAGGCGGTTTCATGAATTTTCGGCTCTGCCAAGTTTTTCGACCAAGGCGTCGGGGGAGCCGCAACACTGCGGACTGCCATAATTTAAGTTCTCCTGAACTGAAAATTTTTTTTGTTAGTTGTTAACTGTCAACTGTTAACTGTTAGCTGTTCACTATCAACTGCTGCGCCCTGAGCGTAGTCGAAGGGTCGAAGGGTCGAAGGGTCGAAGGGTCAACTGTCAACTAGCGGTACCCGTCGTCTTTTTTACTGTAAATGAGGCGGTTTTCTACATTGACAGTATCTATAATACCTACTACCAAAGCATCGATCGGACGGTTTTCGCTTCCAGGTGCAATCCGGGCTGCGCTTCCCCTGGTTACTAAAACCCACTCATCGATACCAGCGCCCACACAATCAGCGGCTACCTCATATCCGGGAACTGGCGAACCTTCTTCATTGATGAATTGCAACAGTAGAAATTTTGATCCTCTAAGACTAGGCTCTTTTTGGGTACTGACGACTGTGCCGAGAACTTTTGCCATTTGCATTTTAGGTAACAGGTAATTGGTAATTGGTAATTGTCATTTTTACAGTCATTTGTCTTTTTGTTAATCAGCTTATCTCACTCTGTTGTCAGCTTAAGAAAGTTATTTGCCTAGTGACCAATGACCAATGACTAATGACTAATAACCAATCTTCCATTTCCTCTTCAATTAAAAATTAAAAATACTAAATCAAAAATTATCACAATTTTTAATTTTTAATTTTTAATTTTTAATTACCAAATGCTCGATGAACGATCGCCTATCTTAAGATCTATTGAGAGGACGAATGCCGCTCACGCCTTCCCGGAACTGTTCCACAGCTTCGGTGTAGCGAATTGGCAAAACATATTCCAGGTTTTCGTGAGGGCGGGCGATGATGTGGGTGGACATAACTTGTCCGCCATTAACGCGCTTCACTGACTCAACTCCGGCTGCCACGGAAGCTTGCACTTCCGAGACATCTCCTCTTACAATGACTGTAACGCGAGCACTACCGATTTTTTCGTAACCTACCAAGGTGACGCGAGCGGCCTTGACCATCGCGTCGGCGGCTTCCACAACTGCTGGGAAGCCTAAAGTTTCGATCATGCCAACTGCAATTGCCATTTTTTCTACTCCTGATTCAATATTGGGGGGACTAAACGCTGATTTTTCGAGGCTTGCACTAATTTTTCACAAAACTAAGTTTCCGTGCGGTGAGAACTTAGTCGCCTCGGAACTGTTCGACTGCTTCGGTGTAGCGAATCGGCAAAACATATTCGAGGTTTTCGTGGGGACGGGCGATGATGTGGGTGGAGACAACTTCTCCGCCGTTCACCCGTTTGACGGATTCGACTCCTGCTGCTACTGAGGCTTGGACTTCGGACACGTTACCACGCACAATTACTGTGACGCGGGCACTGCCGATTTTTTCATAGCCCACGAGGGTAACACGAGCAGCTTTGACCATAGCGTCGGCGGCTTCCACAACGGCTGGAAAACCTTTGGTCTCAATCATTCCCACGGCAATTGACATTTTTGAATCTCCTTTAGAGAATTAGCGGAATTACCGTTGCAAATCTTTGACCAATTTCAAAATTTGGACGGGGAAGGCCACATTATTTAGGAAAACGGTTTAAAGCTTCCTATACTTTAAGAATAGAGGAAGCTGTGCACCTTGACAACATAAACTAACATCATAATGTTTAATAACAAAAATTAAATTTTTTTATGTTATTTAAGATAACTTATTATTTATTTAATAAACTTAATATCAAAAGGAGTAGAGGTGGGCTGCGATCGCAAAGTGTCGTAAGTAGAAATACTTGAAAATTAGAGGTCGATCGGGCAAAATGGGCTGGTCAAGCTACGGGGAATTGGAGGCTTGAATGATCGGGCTCGTGGGAAAACGGAAAAAAACGGCTTATTAGCCAAGTTTTGGGCAAGTTTTTTCTGCCTGTGCTGAGTCTTGATGAGATTTATTTTTTTTAGTCACGCAATTATTAAGTTTACGTTTTTTAATGTATAGTTAATGATGAATGATTTTTTTTTAACCAGAACTATACGATCTGGTTTAACCGAAGCTCTACGCTTGCGATCGCCAGTGACTGCTTTTTTTTAAGCCAGCCAATTATTTGAAGTATCCAGATTCAATCCTTAGTAGGCTGACTGAGGGACACCGTAAAAGGCCTAGCATCCTGACAACAAGCCCCCAGATTCAACTGTGAGCTAAATCTAAAATCTAAAATCTAAAATCTAATGATTCAATATCTCCTCCAAGCCTGTTGGTGGGTTCCTTTCTATGGCTTAATTGGTGCAATTTTAACATTGCCCTGGTCTACAGGAACCGTTCGCAAAACAGGGCCCAGACCGGCGGCTTACTTCAATTTACTAATGACTGTCTTGGCTTTCATACACGGGTCAGTTATTTTTATAGCAACTTGGGATCAACCCCCCCAACAATTGCTCATACACTGGGTGAAAGCAGCAGATTTAGATCTATCTTTTGCACTAGAAATATCCACCGTGAGCGTGGGAGCAATGGAGTTAGTGTCAGTTCTGAGTTTGCTAGCACAAATTTATGCTCTCGGCTATATGGAAAAAGACTGGGCCCTAGCTAGATTTTTTGGGCTGCTCGGGTTTTTTGAAGCGGCAATTAGTGGCATTGCGATTAGTGACTCACTGCTTCTAACTTATGGTTTGTTGGAAATGCTGACACTTTCAACTTATTTGCTAGTCGGGTTTTGGTACGCTCAACCGCTGGTAGTAACAGCAGCTCGTGATGCGTTTTTAACCAAGCGCGTTGGAGATGTACCGCTGTTAATGGGAGTAGTCACACTTTCGACTATAGCGGGAAGTTTGAATTTTTCGGATTTGGAGAAATGGGCAGAAACTGCAACTTTGTCTCCTTTATTGGCTGCTCTTTTGGGTTTGGCTTTAATTGCGGCACCTACGGCTAAGTGCGCTCAATTTCCATTTCATCTGTGGCTGGATGAGGCGATGGAAGGGCCTAACCCAGCTTCGATTATGCGGAATACAGTAGTCGTGGGCGCTGGGGCTTATGTTTTGATTAAACTTCAGCCTGTTTTGGCACTTTCACCAGTAACTGATGCAGTGCTGGTGGTTGTGGGTACGGTGACAGCTATTGGGGCTTCTCTGGTGTCGATCGCCCAAATCGACATCAAAAGAACATTATCTCATTCTACTAGCGCTTCTATGGGTTTAGTGTTTATTGCCGTAGGGCAAAATCACGTTGATATTGCTTTGCTGTTGCTGTTCACCCACTCCATTTCCAAAGCACTATTATTCATGAGTGTAGGGTCAGTTATTACGACAACTAACACTCAAGATTTAACAGAAATGGGTGGTTTGTGGTCGAGAATGCCTGCCACGACCATAGCCTTTGTAGTGGGTGCTGTGGGCATGGTGGCGCTACTGCCACTTGGTAATTTTTGGGCGATGCGGCGCTGGCTGAATGGTTTTTGGACAGTGCCTTTGTGGTTAGTAATTGTGTTGCTGTTAGTGAATGGTTTGACAGCGCTAAATTTAACTCGTGTATTCGGTTTAGTGTTTGCTGGGAAACCGCAGGCGAAAACTCGTAGAGCTCCAGAAGTTGGTTGGCCGATGGCTTTACCGATGGTAATTTTGACAGTATTTGCCCTGATAGTACCTTGGATGTTACAGAGGTGGCAACTATTAATTAGTTGGAGTGGGCCTTGGGCGGAAACCGGAGATTTTGATTCTGTAAATTTGCTGCTGAAGACGCTAGATATACCGTTGTTGATGTTATCTGGATTGATTGGTTGTGGGATTGGGGTGGCGATTTATTGGTATGGGGCTTTGCCTAGGCCAGTACGATTGCCAGTTCCGGTTTTGCAGGATTTATTGGCTTTCGATTTTTATATCGATCGCATTTATATGCTGACTGTGGTTTGGGCTGTTGCTTCTATTGCCAAAATCAGCGCTTGGACTGACAAGTATGTGGTGGATGGGGCGGTTAATTTATTTGGTTTTGCTACCATTTTCAGCGGCGAAGGGTTGAAGTATAGTGGCACCGGTCAGTCCCAGTTTTATGTGTTGACTATTGCCTGTAGTGTCGCTGGGTTGCTGGCGTTGATTATCTGGCAGTTTTAAACCGCAGATGAGGGCAGATGAACACGGATTAACGCAGATGATTTTATTCTGGGTTTGTCTGCTTTTTATCCAATTTTAGTCAAACTCGATCGGCCATAATTCTGCAACGGGAACTTCCCAACCGGGTAAGAGTTCGGGAATTGAAATAATGTCTCCATCTCTCAATATAACTGGCTCGGTTTCGGGGCGGTAAATTGTGACTGTACGATCGTCTGGATCGATTAATATTCCTACTTTTGCACCGTGTTCGATGAATGAAAGGAGTTTTTCTCGCAGGGGTTTGAGGCGATCGGACTGAGACTTGATTTCTACAACTAAATCGGGGACGAGTTCGGCAAAATACCTTTTACTTTGCTTGAGGCGATCGGCTACCACAAAAGAAACATCAGGAACTCTCAGATCGGAATTGGGGAGAATAAACCCGCCGCTGGATTCAAACACTCGTCCCAATTTGCGGGGTTTGACCCAGTTAAGCAAAAGTCTGCCAAACTCAAGTCCAATTTCGCTCGATACAATGTCTGATCCGCCCATAATGATAATCTTCCCGTCTACGAGTTCTAATTGGTAGTCTAGCTGTGCTTCGCAGAGTATACCTTGCAGTTGTTCCAAGTCGGCAACCGTGAGGCGGGTGGAAGGGTAGGCCGATCGAATTTGCACATCTTCCCGGTGTGTGAGACTTTTTGTAAGACTTGAGGTCATGGGATGGTTCCAAATACATCTGAACTTATGTTAACAAAAAAAATCAGCCGATCGCTTTCAAATTTTCTGGCTTTGCGTTAATCTTAAATATAGTTTAAAAATATTTAGTAAAGGCAAGTTTTAATTGATGCTTAGTGCTTTAATCTGGATACCAATGTTGGGAGCTGCTCTAATTGGGTTTTGGCCTGGTTCGGTAAGCTCTAAAATAGTTCGGAATACTGCGATCGCTATTGCAGCCATAACTTTTATTTTATCGGTAATCTTGGCTACTCAGTTTGACACCAGTGCCGGTCAGTCACAGTTTGTTGAGTTTCTTCCTTGGATCGATACTTTGGGATTGAACTACAATCTGGGTGTTGATGGTTTGTCTCTGCCTTTGGTGATTTTAAATTGTCTGCTGACAGGGGTAGCTATCTATAGTACAGATGAGTCTATTCCTAGACCAAGGCTTTATTATTCTTTGATTCTGCTAATTACAGGCGGCGTGACAGGGGCGTTTTTGGCTCGGAATTTACTACTGTTTTTCTTGTTCTTTGAGGTTGAACTAATCCCGCTTTACCTGTTAATTGCCATCTGGGGAGGCGCACGTCGGGGTTATGCTGCTACTAAGTTTTTAATCTATACTGCGTTTGCCGGGATTGTACTGCTAGCCTCTTTCTTAGGAACAGTTTGGCTGAGTGGTGCTTCTAGTTTTGATATGGTTGGTGCGATCGGTGAATCGCATTTGGCTGGAGGTTCGCCTTTGCCTTTGGTGAGACAAATTGTGTTGCTGGCTGGAATATTGCTGGCTTTTGGCATTAAGATTCCTTTAGTGCCTTTTCATACTTGGCTTCCTGATGCTCACGTAGAAGCTTCGACGCCGGTTTCGGTGTTGCTAGCGGGAGTGCTTTTGAAGTTGGGAACTTATGGAATGTTGAGGTTTGGTTTGGGTTTGTTTCCCGATGCGTGGGCGGTGGCTGCGCCTTGGTTGGCGGGTTGGGCAGTGGTTAGCGTGCTGTATGGGGCTAGTTGCGCGATCGCCCAAACAGATATGAAAAAAATGGTAGCTTATAGTTCAGTCGCGCATATGGGCTACATTCTCTTAGCTAGCGCCGCTGCAACTCCAGTGAGTATGTTGGGAACGGTTTTGCAAATGATCAGCCACGGCTTAATTTCAGCGCTACTATTTTTAACCGTCGGTGTTGTTTACAGAAAATCAGGAAGTCGCAATTTAGATGTGCTTAGGGGTTTGTTCAATCCCGATCGCGGTTTGCCAATGATTGGTAGTCTAATGATAGTCGGCGTGATGGCAAGTGCGGGGATTCCGGGTTTGGCTGGATTTATTGCTGAATTTTTGGTATTTCGGGGTAGCTTACAAGTGTTTCCGGTGCAAACTTTGCTGTGCATGATCGGGACTGGTTTGACTTCAGTGTATTTTTTAATTATGGTCAACCGTGCCTTTTTCGGTCGCCTTTCGGATTTGGTGATTAGTTTACCACCAGTGCGTTGGAGCGATCGCATTCCTTCCTTGGTATTAGCAGTGATTCTGCTGATTATGGGAGTGCAACCGGGAGTTATTGTTGGTTTAAGCGAGAAAACTGCGATCGCAATGGTATCTAATGTGCCAATGCCAGTTAATGCGATCGCTCAAAACTTGAAATAATCTCTTTCATAAGTTCGTAATTCCTTCCATTACATCCGTTACATCCGTTACAGAATCCGTTGCCGAACTTCCTTCATTTAATGCTGAATCACCATGACAAATACCATATTAAAACCATCTTCCCATCCCCTAGCCGCATACATTGACATCTTAGAATCAGGCAAAGCTTTACTACCTGAATCCGAGGAAAATGTCGTAGAAGTTGTTGGCGTTCTCAAGAGTTATGCTATAGTTCTCGATGCCTATTCTCGCAATCTCAACTACATCGCAGAAGAACAATTTTTAGTGCTATTCCCATTTTTCAAATATTTCAATGGAGAAGTTACTTTCGCGAAATTGATGCGCTATTTGTGGCACGATCGCATAAATTTTGAGTATGCCGAATATTGTATGAGAACCATGCTTTGGCACGGTGGCGGGGGTTTGGACAGTTATTTGGATTCGCCAGAGTTTGATAATTTGGTCGAAAAGGCGATCGCAGCTAAATTGAAAGGCAATATTTTCATGCAGGGGCTCCACAAAGCATTCCCTAATTTTTTGCCCGAACAAGTGCGAATGCTAGCTTATTATACTGGTTTAGGTCAATTTTGGCGAGTAATGAGCGATTTATTTATTGACTTATCTGATTCCTACGATCGAGGCGAAACGAAGTCGATCGCTGATATAGTTGATTTTGTGAAAGCTGGTTTAGTAGCCGCCGCCAGTTTACCAATTACCTACAGCGTTAAAATTAGCGGTCAAGCCTACGATATCATTCCAACGGCGGCTAACTTGACTTTTTTAGCAGATGTAGCGATTCCCTATGTAGAAGCAGTTTTCTTTCGGGGGACTGCATTTTTTGGCACAGTTTCATACAACGCCCAAGCCCATCAAATCCCAGAAGAACAAAGAGAATTTAACTACGGTGCTTTATTTGCTGATCCTTTACCAATCGGAGGTGCAGGGATTCCGCCCACTCAATTGATGCAAGATATGCGACATTATTTGCCGGAGTATTTGCACGAAGTTTATCGCAGTAGCTGTCGGGGTGAAGATGATGTGCGAGTCCAAATTTGTCAGAGTTTTCAAAAGTCGATGTTTTGCGTGACGACAGCAACTATTTTTGGTTTAGCACCTCATCCTATGAATACATCCGATCCAGACGAAAGAAAGGCGAATCGGACTTATTTGGAAGGTTGGATGGATCGATTTGGGGATTCTCGTTTGGAGTGGGCTAATCAGCCAACGAACAGATCTTGCCAACTTTTCCCGGAACGGTAGATAGGTTTAAATTTGCTAGATTTGATATAGGAGAAGTTAGTTGTTAGTTGTTAGTTGTTAGTTGTTAATTGTTAATTGACCAATAACTAATAACTCTTCGACCCTTCGACTTCGCTCAGGGCACAGCAAACAACCAATAACCAATTCCCAATTCCCAATTCCCAAATGATCTAAATTCGGATTAAAAGACTCAGGCCATGAGAGTCCGTCCCACAAGTTCCAAGCAAGCCGTAAGTTTCTGCCAATTCTTTGACTAAAATAGTCTGTTTGGGGCTTGGTTTCCAGGGATTTGGATTATTGTAAGCATAGTAAATTTCTACACCGTCAATGCCCAAACGGGCAGCTTCTGGGATTAATTTATCAGCAGTCGATCGATATCTGCAAGGATGTGCCAGAACCGCTAAACCTCCTGCTTCATGAATAGATTTAATTACCCTGGCTGCTGGATAATTATCAGTGCCTTCGGTACCTCTATCACCTCGCAAGTATGGTTTGAGACTGGGATGTTGCGGATCGAAGGCGTAAGCGAGAATGTGTACGTCATTGTTAAATAATTCCGCATTAATTTCAGCACCTGTCCACAGAGTTGGTGCTGCGAGGTGGTTCTTAGGATGGTTTAATTTCCAATTATCCAACCAAATTTGAGCTTGAGCGTAGCCTTGGGTACTATGATGGTCTGTAATCGCTAAGCCTTTGAGTCCGATCGCGATCGCCTGTTCCATCACTTGCTCTGACTGCGATCGCCCGTCAGAGTTAACTGTATGCAGATGGAAGTTATAGGAAGCTGGACAACTATCGGCATCAATTGTCTGGAAGACTTGTCTGAGTGCTGAGGCATTTTGGGCTTCTGGTTTGAGACTAGAAACGGGGAAGGGAGCGAAATTGACAGTCATAGGGGTTTTCATAAAAATACCTAACCATGTTTAATATATCGAATAAATTGAGATGTTGCACCTGTGGCGATAGTCGCAATATATTAATTTACTCGCATTTTAAACCTGCGGCGGCCGCTGTGGGAAATTCGATCGGCACAAATGTAACGCCAAATTGTTCTCTAGCACACGGAACAATATGCACTAATCCTTTGTAGGGATTTTTGCGATTACCGTTGTTTGGGTTAAATTCAATTACACCTGTAGCTCCCTCGGCTTTAAAATTTGGCTCGGCTAAGGTTTTTTGCATTCCTTCCCGGCTTGGTTCCGGCTGCATTTCTAGGGCTTTAATCAATGTCCGAGTGGCGTCGTAGGTTAAAGCCGATCGAGTATTTAACGAACCTCCCCACAATTTTTCAGCATTTTGCGGAAATTTTTTGTCAAAACTGATTAACGGATGCCAAAACACCGATATGGCAAATTTTTTAACAGACTTTAGCTGCTTGGCTACTTCTAATATTCTCGGCTCGTACAGTGTCCAGGGCCCGACAATCCAATTGCGATCGTTGTTAATTTTCATCATTTCGATCGAATTTTCCAGGGAATTAGTGATTTGACCGTCGGGAATCACAAGTAACGCTATTTTCCCTAATTTATCAACTTCTTTGATTGCTGCTTCGGCGTTAAAATCATTTTTGGACAAGTCGTAATATTTAGGAATTCTAAAAGTCGAACCTCCTTTTGCTTCAAATTGCTTTTTAAATTCTTCCCATAAAGAAGCGCTGAACGGACTGTTGGGATTGTAAAATACTGCGACTTTTTTCTCGCCGACTGAGATTAGTTGATTTACTAAAGCTTCAGCTTCTATGCTAGTTGTCGGAGCAGTCCGAAAGAAAAATTTTCGAGGTCTGCGGGTGAGTTCTTCTGTTGTGCTTCCTGGAGAAATAGCGACGAGTTTATTGCGATCGTAAATATCTACTGTTTCCACGGTCATGTCGCTGGTATAGTGTCCGATGACTGCCAAAATATCTGGTTGAGCAACTAAGTAATTTGCCCTTTTAACTGCCTCTGGTTTGAGATTTGCATCATCAGCGATGATGACTCTGAGACCTTTTCCTTTAATAGCTTTTGGTGTGAGAAATTGTTGACCGGGAAAATCTTTATTGAGGTTGGGAGCGAGGAGACTTAAATTAACTTCGGTTTGAGCTTGAGCAATGCCGCGCAGTAGTTCTTCGGCTAAGTTTGCATCGAGGATGCTACCGTCCTGATTTCTGCGGATGGGAACCACAATTGCGATCGTGTAATATTCTGCTTTTGTAGCCATCAGCAGCGCATTATTCATGTAAATTAAAGTTTCTGGATCTCTGCGGTCTTCTCGCCAGGACTGTTTGAACAATTTCAAAGCTTCTGGATAATTCTTATCGGCAAACTCTTTAATTGCTCTTTGTTTTGACCAAAGGTAGGCGGTTTGCACTAGCAGTTTTTCGCCAGAACTCACACCATCTGTGGAGGATGTAGGTAGTGGTTGTTGCGGCCCTAATCTGGGGATTAGTGGGGAAATTTTGGGGATTAAAAGTGCGATCGCCAATGCAGCACCCACTCCCGCAAATCCGAATAGCAACCAGAGAAGGCGCGATCCACCTTTCCTTGGTTTCGACTGTGGTGATTCGATCGGCTGTGATGATTCGATCAAATCCAAGGCTTCCAACACCTCAGTAGCAAATTCGTAGCGCTGCTGAGAGTGTAAACGCACCATTTTATTTAAAATATTTGTTAGACCATCGCTAACTCGCTCGGATGTGGAAAAAATCCAGAGTATTTCAGATGTTTCGGGGTCGGGTGGCAAACTTGTAGGACGCCGCCCGGTGAGAGCTTGAATAGCGATGATTCCTACTGGGTAAATATCATTGCAGGGTTGCGGGATTGATCGGGGATTATATTGTTCGGCAGGCATATAACCATTTGTGCCGATCGCCTGTGATGTGAATATTTCACCTGTACTGTTAGAGGTAAAAGTGCTGATTTCTTTGACAGCTCCAAAATCAATCAAGACAAGCTTACGATCTTTTTTACGCCGAATTAAGTTAGAAGGTGTAATATCGCGGTGAATAATATTTGCTTTATGAATAAAAACTAAAATTTCTAGAATTTCATGTAAAAAGGCGATAGTCTGTGCTTCCGTCCACTGCTTGCCCGGAGCGAGTTCTTGACTTAGGGGAGTTCCTTCAATAAATTCTTGAACTAAATAAAAATTACTATTCTCCTCAAAGCGATCGAACAATTCGGGAATCCGCAAGTCCTTTCCCAGAATATGCAAAGCGCTAGCTTCCCTTTGAAATCGGTTCCTAGCTCTTTCCAATACTAGGGGATTTTCAGATTGAGGAAAAGGAATTTTCTTAATCACGCACACGGGATTTCCGGGTTTGCTTACATCGTTAGCCGTGTAGGTAATCGCAAATCCTCCGCATCCTAATTTATCAATGATCCTGTAGCGTCCGACCAGTATATCTCCGGGATTGAGACACATAAATTTTTTATTACCTGTTGGGGGTGCGATCGTTAATGCTGATTATCATACCAAATCTGGGTTCACTACGTTATATCAATTCCGGTTGCATCGGAATTAATATTACCCGAAATCAGGACACGGCACTGCCGTGTCCCTACAATTAATCTGGTGTAGGGAAACGGCACTGCCGTGTCCTCTATATCATTCCGGCACAACTCTAAAAACAAATTCCCAGGGATCACCTGGGAATCATAAATATTAAATAAAAGTAGTGCTGTTTTAATATATTTAATTATCTCAAAAGCTTTCATAATCCGGCATCTCCTGTGGGAGATTTGAAGGCAGGTGCCGGGGCGGGCATTCTTTTCAGGACTCCGCACCCGATCGCACTTTCCAGTCTCAAGAAAACGGTAACTTTCATGTTCAACCACCGATTAGGCTTGGCAACTGTTGCGAGTCTGGCTAGCCAGATCCAACAGTTGTGCCCAGCGTTTTTGAACTTGTTTGGTAGTGCATTTGATGGTAATGGCGATCGCACTATCACTTTCTTGATTCCGTTTCATCACTAACAGTTGTTGTTGTTCGGGGGAAAGTTGAGCGCGAAATGCTTCCCACTTGTCCGAAGTCATTCCCAACTTTTGATCGACATCAGCACCCAGCCATTCGTGGACGAGTTTCCAGTTTTGAGTGCGGGAAAATTTTTCGACATGGTACTTGAAACGTTGTTGCAAGTAGTCACGCTGACGAGAAGACAAACCAAGAACGCGATCGATTTCAGAAGCAGAAAGGTCTTGCAATTTCAAAGTTAAGTAGCTAACACATTCTGGCTGATTTTGCGATTCCAGATAAGCAATCAATTCCGATACTACTCGATCGCGCAACACAGCATCAGCAGGATCCACAGCTTCCGACACCATTTGCTCACGCACTTGTTGCAGCGCCGGAGAGCGGCTGTGCATTTCAGCATCTTCACCCTTGCCGGATTCTACAGCCATTTCAATGTCGATCGCTAGTTCAGGAGGTTGGCCCTTAGCAAATCCTTGAGCGCGGAGGACAATCAAACGTTGGCGGTTACGTCCTGGTAAGCCGATTTGGCGTTTGGCGTAATGTTCAGTGAAAGCCATGTACTCAGCCAATTCTAGCTGTGTGCGGGGCTGGTAAGTAGCATCAACATCGTGTTCGCGGCGGAAAGCCCGCAGAGATTCGATGTAAAAGCCTTGCAAAAAGTCTTCAATCATGTTAAAGCGAGCTTGGAAGTTCAAGTTCGATCGAAAAGAAGCAACATGGCGGTAAATCATCGATGCGAGGTGAGAGTGGAGTTCCACACGACCTTGCTTGGAACCGAGGTTATAGTATTGAAGAGTTTTTTGTAAGCGGTGTTCGGCTAGAGTGATTTGCCAAGCTTGGACTTCGCCGGAAACTTGGATGCGATCGCTTTTTTGACAAATCCGTTCAACTTCCTTCGCAATCCGCATCGCCACTGTTTGAGCGCTACGGCTAGGTTTTTGCATTTGTGCTTGCAACGCTTTCAGGGCGAAGTCAGCCAAGGCGAGGATGTTGACGCTGGGAGTGTCATTGATTTCGATGATTTCGCTGGGCGCAGTTGCAAAAGAGTTGATGGGAGAGACGGTGTTGCAGTTGACGGTGTTGGTGGCAGTTGTGACAGTCATGGCATTTATCGGGTAGTAAGTATCAGAGAGTGAGTCATGCAGTTGTTGGCGGTTTCGCTCGTTGTGCTGATTCAACTCTCAATACATTGAATGTACGGGAAGTACAAACAGTGCAGTGACACCGATGTTCCACTCTCTCATGCAACTCTTTTTGGCTGCTGAATCTGGTTTTAAGCTTTGGCTGTTATAAGATGGCTTTCATTGCTCTCAAACCTATGCTGTACAAGGATTTGGAGTTATTGGAAAAATTGGGCGATCGCACCTGCGAGTGAGGGTGCTGCAAGGCCACTGAGTGGACAATTTACGAACTGGCCCTGGGACGGGATTTTGGGGTTTGGAGATTCGGGAATCGGGAGTCAGCAGAATGTAGAGAACTGCAATGTATTCTCAAGTTACGCCACAGCATTTCAGAAATCCGGTTAATCTGGAAATTGGTCTGATAGAAGGCAGGTTGAAACCCAGTTGCCTAAGTCTTGCTATAGTTTGACCTATGCCAGATCCTACTCATCCAGAGAAGTTCTATGGTTGCTCTACCTAGTATTGTAAATATTGCCATCCAAGACAATATCTACGAAAGTTCTAATTCTCTAGTGTATCGGGGCATCAGAGACGATGGACTCGCGGTCATCGTAAAAATTCTCAAACAAGATTATCCCTCTCCCCAAGAATTAACTCGCTATAGACAGGAATATCAAATTACTCGTTCTCTTAACATCAAAGGAGTAGTCAAAGCATACAGCCAGCAAGACTATCAACGCACGCTCGTTATTCTTTTAGAAGACTTTGGCGGAGAGTCCTTAGAGCAATGGATGCGATCGCACCCAGAGACTTTCTGCCCCATGCCCTTATCTACTTTTCTGCGTCTTGCCATAGAACTCACAGATATTCTGGGTAAAATCCATGCCGCCCAGGTCATTCATAAAGATATCAATCCTGGAAACATTGTCCTCAATCTGGATACTGGCGTGGTCAAAATTATCGACTTCGGGATTGCCACCCAATTTAGCCGCACGAATCCGACGTTCAAAAGCCCGCATGGTTTAGAAGGAACACTTGCCTACCTGTCTCCAGAACAAACAGGACGGATGAATCGCTTGCTCGATTACCGCGCCGATTTCTATTCGCTTGGTATAACTTTCTACGAGCTTCTAACTGGACACCTCCCGTTTCCCACAACGGATATGCTGGAGCTAGTCCATTGTCATATTGCCAAACAACCTGTTCCACCTCATGAACGGAATACAACGATTCCCAAACCCATTTCAGATATCATTCTGAAACTGATGGCGAAAAATGCGGAGGATCGCTATCAGAGTGCTTGGGGGATTCAAGTGGATTTAGAACTTTGCGATCACCAATTAGCAGAAATCGGTCGCATCGATCGCATTCAACTTGCCCTTCAAGACGTTTCCGATCAGTTTCAAATTCCCCAAAAACTTTATGGACGAGACAAAGAAGTTGCACTGCTACTGGCGGCGTTTGAGCGAGCATCTCTAGTGGACGATCACATCACTGGTTGCCAGAATAATTCTGAAACAAGATTTAAAGTCGAAATGATGTTGGTCTCTGGCTATTCTGGAATTGGCAAATCAGCGTTAGTGCAGGAACTCTATAAACCAATCACTGAAAAACGCGGCTATTTTATCTCTGGTAAATTCGATCAATTTCAGCGCAATATTCCCTACAGCGCGATCGCGGATGCCTTGCAAAAATTGGTGTGGCAATTGCTCGGTGAACCAGAGGAGGGAGTGCAACAATGGCGATCGCAACTTCTAACAGCTTTGGGCAGCAACGGACAAATCATCATTGACGTGATCCCTGAAGTTGAATTGATTGTGGGCAAGCAGTCGCCTGTAACAGAAGTGGGAACAACTGAGGCTCAGAATCGCTTCAATCGAGTCTTTCAGCAGTTTATTCGGGTATTCTGCTCAAAAAAGCATCCGCTCGTGATTTTTCTCGACGATTTACAGTGGGTAGACTCAGCAACCCTCAATCTAATTGAACTAATGATGCTCGATGAGCAAACCCAATCTCTATTTTTGATTGGAGCCTATCGAGATAATGAAGTGAATCCAACCCATCCAATGGTCTTAACGCTAGAGAGTCTGAGAAAACAAGGGGCAGTGCTTCAGGAGATTGTTTTAGCACCCTTAACACTTGAGCCGTTGAGTCAGTTGATTGCCGAGACGCTCTATCAGCATACAGATACTGTTCGTTCTTTAGCGAAGTTAGTGCTGCGTAAAACTGAGGGCAACCCGTTTTTTGTCAACGAATTTTTGCGAATGCTATATAGCGAGAATCTGTTGTCCTTTTACCCCCTTCAGTCCCCCCTTGCCAAGGGGGGAAGTAAAGGGGGGTGGCAGTGGAACATTGATCAAATTCAAGCCCAGAAAATCACTGATAATTTAGTGGAGTTGCTGCTGACTAAGTTAAAGAAACTACCCGAGACTACGCAGCAAATCCTTCGGTTAGCCGCTTGTGTTGGGGCTGAATTTGATTTGGAGACGTTAGCGATTGTTTGCGAGCAATCCCCTAAAGCGGTTTCTCTAGATTTATTGACAGCGATCCAAGCTGGATTAATTCAACCTTTATCTGAATTAGATGAAGACTTGTTAGTTCAGGAGTATAAGTTTTTGCACGATCGCGTACAGCAAGCAGCCCATGCCTTGATTGATGAGTCGCAGAAACAAGTGGTTCATCTTCAAATTGGTCGCAATCTCCTCAAAAAAACATTGCTAGAGCGACTGTCAGAACGGTTGTTTGAAATTGTGGATCATCTCAATCACGGGCTTGAGTTAGTCACCGATCAAGCAGAACGAAATGAAATTGCCAGATTGAATTTATTGGCAGGTCAAAAAGCAAAAACTGCGATCGCTTATAGTACGGCAAAAAACTATTTAGCTACGAGCAGAACATGGCTAGCAACCTATAGCTGGCAAACAAATTACAACCTGACCTTAGATGTATATTTAGAAACAACAGAAGTCGAGTTCTTGTGTGGCGAGTTTGAGCAGGTAGAATCTTGGGCAGCGATCGTTTTACAAAAAGCCAAAACGGTTCTTGACAGCGTAAAAGTTTACGAAGTTAAAATTCAGACTTACATCGCTCAGGAGCAGCTATTAGAAGCGATTGATACTGGATTGCAAGTCTTGCGGCAACTGGGAGTCAATTTTCCTGAAACGCTTAGCCAGTCAGATATTCAGGGTGAACTTGACGCGATCGCATCCCGCGATCGCGAGCAATCGATCGAGGACTTGGCTCATTTGCCCCAAATGGTCGAGCCAAACAAGTTAGCGGCGATCCGAATCCTGTCAAGCATCACGATCGCTACCCGATTTGCTGCTCCCGAACTGATGCCTCTACTTGCAGCTAAACAGGTCAACTTATCAATTCAGTGTGGTAATGCATTTGTGTCTCCCTTTGCCTATGCCACGTTTGGGCTGGTTCTTTGTGGGAGAGTTGGTGATATAGAGACGGGCTACCAGTTCGGGCAGTTGGCTCTAACGCTGTTGTCACAACCGCGTACCCAGTCACTCAGAGCTAGAACGTTATTCACAGTAAATTACTTCATCATCCACTGGAAAAAACATAATAGAGAATTACTGGAACCACTACGAGAAGCCCATCAAATTGGTCTAGAAACTGGGGATTTAGAATCTGCTGCCTATTGCGCTCACACTCACTGTTCCCAAGCTTTTGTTGTCGGTAAAGAGCTTGTAAAACTTGAACGTGAGATGACAATATATAGTGAAGTAATTCGTCAAATCAAGCAAAAAATTTCACTAACCTTGCTTCAAATATTTCAGCAATCTGTCTCAATTTTGATGGAATGCTCAGTCAATTCAACTCGTTTAATTGGCAAATTTTACAATGAGGAGAATAGCCTGCCACAACTCAAAGCAGCAAATCATGGGATCGCTATCTTTGTTGTATATTTAAACAAACTTATCCTATGCTATTTGTTTTCTGAATATGCTCAGTCCGTTGAAAATGCAGCTATTGCAGAACGTTATGTAATTCGTAGCTCAGCAACATCGCTTATTCCTGTTTACTACCTCTATGACTCTCTTGCAAAACTGGCAACATACCCTGGAAACAGCATTCAAGTGCAGGAGAAAATCCTTAAAGACGTTGCAGTTAGTCAAGAGAAAATGAAACAATGGGCACAGTATGCACCCATGAATCATTTGCACAAATATTATCTAGTTGAGGCAGAGAAAGCGCGAGTTTTGGGGCAGTTACTTGAGGCAGAAGAGTTTTATGAACAAGCGCTCCAGGGAGCCAAGGAAAATGAATATATACAGGAAGAAGCATTAGCCTATGAATTAGCCGCTAAGTTTTATCTAGATCGTGGTCGGGAAAGGTTTGCCCAACTCTACATAAAGGAAGCCCACTATTGCTATGAACGGTGGGGAGCAACGGCAAAGGTTAAAGATTTAGAAACTCGCTATCCGCAGTTCTTTCCCCAGTCGTCGAGCATAGTTCCCACGTCAATCCGCACCACCGCTGAAACCACCTCTAATACCTCACCCATCGCTTTTGATTTAGTAGCGGTGATGAGAGCATCTCAGGCGATTTCAAGTGAAATTGAGCTGGAGCAGTTGCTTCGTTCTTTGATGCAGATCTTAATCGAGAATGCTGGCGCACAAACTGGATGTCTGATTTTAGAAAATTCAGGAGCATGGGCGATCGAGGCGGCTTGTGAACTTAATGAGGGTGAGAATGTCAGTGCTACGCGAGTATTGCAATCGATGCCAATGGCAAATCGCTTACCCGAATCAATTATTCAGTATGTGATTCGGACTCATGAATCTGTCATATTGAATGATGCAACTCGTGAAGGTAATTTCATCAATGAGCCATACATTCAACAAAACCAACCGCGATCGCTGCTCTGTTTGCCGCTGCTGAATCAAAGTAAGCTTGTTGGTGTGTTGTATCTAGAAAATCAATTAGCGGTTGGAGCCTTTACACCAGAGCGATCGCAAGTTTTGCATCTATTATCAACCCAGGCAGCGATCGCGATCGAAAATGCCAAACTTTACTCAGAGGTTCGCGCCAACGAAAGCAAAATGACTCAATTTCTAGAAGCTGTCCCAGTGGCAATTGCAGTATTAGATGCGGCTGGTCGCCCTTACTACGCCAATCAACGGAGAATTCAGTTAGTCGGGAAAGGGATTGATCCTGCCGTGACATCAGAACAATTCGCAGAGGTTTATCAATTTTATCTAGCAGGAACGGATCAAAAATATCCTGTTGAGAAACTGCCAATCATCCGGGCGTTGAACGGTGAACGCACCACAGTTGACGATATGGAAATTCGCCGAAACGACGCAACCATCCCAGTTGAGGTGTGGGGAACTCCAGTCTTTGATGAACAGGGTAATGTAGCTTATGCGATCGTAGCCTTTCAAGACATCACAGAACGGAGACAAGCAGAGAGACTGCTAGCCGATTACAACCGCACCTTAGAGCAACAAGTAGCGGAACGAACAGCAGCGTTACAGGAAAGCGAAGCCGCACTGCGCGATGTCTACGAGGAACTTCGCTTACGAGAACAGGAATTACGGCTTATTACCGACGCTCTACCTGTGTTAATTGGTTATGTGGATGCAAATCAATGTTATCAATTTGTCAACCGCACCTATGAGGACTGGTTTAGCCGTAGTCGAGATGAAATTCTGGGCAAGTCTGTCCGAGAATTTCTGGGTGAGACGGCTTATCAAGTTATTGAACCGTATATCAATCAAGTGTTGGGAGGGCAAACGGTAACTTTGGAAATGGAAATCCCCCTTTTACCTAGCAAAAGACATATCAGTGCGACCTTGATCCCCAATGTTGATGGCAATGCTCAAGTGATAGGATTCTACAATCTGAGCGTAGATATTAGCGATCGCAAACTCGCCGAAGCAGCCTCAATTTTGGAAGAACGCAACCGCATAGCACGAGAAATTCATGATACACTAGCGCAAGCTTTTACTGGTATTTTGCTGAATGTCGGAGCAGCAACACAAGTGCTAACGGATGATTTAGAAGCGACACAGGCACATTTGGAAACAATCGATGAATTGGCACGAATCGGACTTGCTGAGGCGCGTCGTTCAGTGACAGCACTTCGTCCGCAACTATTGGAAGACGGCAATTTACACAGTGCACTTCATCGCCTCGTGACTCAGATGAGAGCGGCTACCGATACGGCTCTCATCTATGAAATCAAAGGCACTGCCTATCCTTTGCCAGCCGAGGTTGAGAATAACTTACTCCGAATTGGACAAGAAGCTTTGACTAATGCTATAAAATACGCGGATGCGGTTGAAATTCGGATTGAGTTGAAGTATGAAAATACCCAATGTATCTTGCGTGTTAAAGACGATGGACGGGGTTTTGGAATCGGTAGTATCCCATCTTTTGGCGGATTTGGATTATTAGGAATCAGCGAACGGGTCGAACGCATTGGAGCACAACTGACGATTAAAAGCCAACCAGGGCAAGGAACAGAAATTGTTGTCATTGTAAATCGACAGTAAAAATAATTAAGAATGCAATCATTAGAAATGCCAAGTTTAGTAACAGCTCACGTTTTAATTTTGTACTTTCAATTGTGTCATAATTATGAGCCAATCAACGACTATTCGGATTCTAATCGCTGACGATCATTCCATTGTCAGACAAGGGTTGGCAACTATAATTAACCGCGATCCAGAAATGACTGCGATCGCTCAAGCAGAAGATGGACAACAGGCGATCGCACTTTTTCGGGAATATCAACCAGATGTAACGCTAATGGATTTACGAATGCCACAAATAGGCGGAGTTGAAGCAATTACTGCGATTTGTGCTGAATTTAAACAGGCTCGGATTATGGTGCTCACAACCTACGATAGCGATGAGGATATCTATCGCGGATTGCAAGCAGGTGCGGCAGGCTATCTGCTCAAGGATGCGAAACCTAATGAGCTTCTGAATGCGATTCGCACGATTCATAGCGGTCAGAAGTATGTGCCGCCAGAAGTGGGAGCAAAACTGGTGCAACGGATGAGCAATCCAGAACTGAGCGAACGAGAGCTAGATGTGCTCCGTTTGATGGCGCAGGGGATGAGTAATTTAGAAATTGGCACGGCTTTGAATATCGGTGAAAGCACTGTCAAATCTCACGTTAATCGAATTTTAAGCAAATTGGGAGTGAACGATCGCACTCAAGCTGTGATTGTTTCTGTCAAACGAGGGATTGTCAGTCTTTGACACTCCCCGGCGTGAACGCACGGGGATTCTTGGATCAATCAGTCAACTTGCCCGTTGTTGTCACCACCAGCGAGTAGAGGTCGGTCTGTCCCCAAGCGTTAATTCCGGTGTGCCCCACCGTATTTAAAATAATTCCTGATTGCTTTAATCCCTTAGCCAGAATATTCAAAGCTGCGTTGTGGTCACGATCTAACACCGTACCACAACTACAAATATGAGTCCTGACTGACAGCGATTTCTGAACGCGATTCCCACAACTTGAACAATTTTGAGAAGTGTACTGAGGAGCAACAGCAACAACTGTTTTACCGTACACCTTCCCAAAGTATTGCAACCATTGGGCAAACTGCGACCACGCTGCATCGCTAATTGATTTAGCAAGTTTATGGTTTTTTACCATATTCTTCACTTGAAGGTCTTCGTAGGCTACAAAATCGCTAGATTTCACTACGCACAACGCCGTCTTAATGGCGAAGTCTTTGCGCTGCCTACTGACTTTCAGGTGTTTCCTTCCTAGCCTGTTGATGGTGCCTTTGCGGTTGTTGGAACCTTTCTTCTTGCGAGAAACTCGCTTCTGCAACCGTTTTAAAGCTTTTTCAGTTTTACGGAGATGTCGAGGATTCGTCATGGTTTCACCGTTGCTGTCGGTATAAAAATGGTTTAATCCCACATCTATCCCAATCGCTTTACCAGTCGGAATGGCTTCCTCTGTCCGTTCCACATTTATACAAAACTGAGTGTAGTAGCCATCGGCGCGACGAATTACCCTAACTCGTTTGATTTCCTTGGGTGAGTAGAAATGCAAGTCCCGACTGCCAAGCAACTTAAATGTTCCAGCAGCGAAACCGTCGGTGAATGTCAGACATCTTTTGTCGGTAGAAAGTTTCCAGCCTGATGTCTTGTACTCTACAGAACGAGTGTGTTTCTTAAACTGCGGATATCCTTTTTTCCCTGGCTTCTTAGCCTTACAATTAGAGAAGAAACGTTGGATAGCAAAAATGGCGCGTTGGGCCATCGCTTGACGCGCCATTGAGTTAAGTTTTCCTGCCCATTCAAACTCTTTTGCCATGATGGCACATTGTTTGTAGAGGTCAAGTAGCTTAACTCCCTGATTGTCGATCCAATATCTAAGAGCTTTGTTTCGGACAAACTGAGCTGTACGGATCATTTCATCGATGACCCGGTACTGCTGCGGCTTGCCTTTTAACTTGAACTCTAGTACAATCATGGAATTATTTTATCACGTTTACTAGCAATTGTGGGTATAAATCGACTGATTCAAGAATCTTTACACTCGAATTAAATCCGTCCTGAAGGACGGGGCTTTAGACCCAGTTTTTTGGTAAGCAAGCGCCGGAATGATATAGAGGACACGGCAGTGCCGTTTCCCTACGCCGTTAATCCGTAGGGTGCGTCGCTGCGAGATATTGGATATAACTTGCAGATTTACGGAGGGCGACGCACCTTACCGCTACAAGTAGTGTTTTAAACTATTTTTTGCGTAAGTCCTGTTCTACTCAGGTTGGAATTTAAATTCCAACTTTAGTTGGAGCCAACCTTCCATTTTGAGATGGACTGATTGATCAATCAATCTATTGAGCAAAAGTTGCAACTTTTAGTGGATGACAAGTTAGAGTTAATTTCATATATTTAATTCAGGTGCACGATAGTTTGTTCGACCATCAACAAGAGTTGGGAAACGGCTATTTGGTGGAGTATGCCAATAATTTAGGACTTGATATATCCTAATTTCTGCACGATCTGTCCAAACAGCTAAAGCATCCCTATTTCATAATCTGTTCTGATTAATAAATTGCAAATTTGGGGCTGGTGGTTGGTTATAGCTCGTCGGTGATACTTAGAATCTTTACCCTTTGAAGATTCCCGATTTTCATCATCCATGACTCATGGCCAGTCTTCACCAATATCCAAGCTAAAACCGAGAAATTCGATCTAATTTCGCTTGTCTACTTTTTTGAAAAAGCTTGATAACTACTGCATCAGCGTGGTTTCAGCTCAAGTTCCTGTGGGATTATTAAACTTAGAGGCAACCCGATGTACTTACAAAAAGAAAAGCTCCAGCACATCAACAGCATTGCTCACGAAGGTAAAGTTGTAGTCTTTGCAACAGACGGTGATGGCATAATTTCCTATATTGTCAAGCAAGATGGTTTTGAGGACACCTACCTCGATACACTACCAGATCAAAGAACTGGATGGGAAAACTGGCAAACACTAGAATTTCCTGATGAAGAAAAGGATGACCAGTCGGTAATTGTCAAAGAAAAAGCAGAACTCACTTACCAGAAAGACCCTAGCAAATACATTCTCAAATCGCTCTACCAAACTAAAGATAAATCTGCGATCGCCCCTGTGCAGCTAATTTCTGCACTAGGACATATCTACGTTTTCCGCCAGTCTAAATCTAATACGCTACTGGTCGATCGCTTTGTTTTAGATGGGA
>JAYTZD010000269.1:0-6904 GCA_043742065.1 Oscillatoriales bacterium | reverse complement strand
GGGTTTAAAACAGTAGCCGAAAAATCTAGACTTGTCTAGATTTTTCAGACTTTGACGAAAGCAAGCAATAATCGTTATAAACTGGAGAAACGCTTGATAGGTGCGGGTTGCTAAAGCTGACTGGGCGTGAAAACCACAGAAACACACTTGGCACAAATTAATCATCAAAAAACCAAATATGAAAGTCCTCTGCTAATAAAGGCAGTCTCTAACTGGGAAGATTAGGCCAACCTGAGCAATCAGGAAGCTTATAGCACTTAATCTAGGCTAAACATAGACCGCTAAGTTTGATTTACAGATTTCTGTAGGTTTTTAGAAGCGGTAAGAAGCGGATAGGGGCAAAAGGCTATGGTGATCAAAAACTATTCAGGACTTAATACTGTCAAGGGTTTAATTGTCCAATGTTTAACAGTTTCAGTGCTGGCGGCGGGTTCATCTCCGGCGGTGGCCCAGTTTTTGCCTCCTCCTCCTCCTTCTGGTTCTGCGATTCCTGTGCCCGCAGTTCCGGGGTTTCCGAGTGTTCCGGCAAATGGGCCTGTCAATAAGGCAACAAGTGGCACTACAAGTGTGCGATCGGAAGTATACACCTTGGGGGCGGGCGATCGCATTCAAGTTGACATCTTTAACGTCCCGGAATACAGCGGCCCCAACGGTCAACACCAAGTACAAGCCGACGGTTCCCTCAGTTTGCCATTAGTAGGAAGCGTTTCGGTGTATGGGATGACTTTGGAACAAGCAGCGAATACAGTCAAAGGGCGATATGGACAATACTTGAAACGTCCTTGGATTACGTTGAAATTGCTGGCCCCGCGTCCTTTACAAATTGCGATCGCAGGCGAAATCAACCGACCGGGAGCCTATACAATATCCTCAGCCGCCGGGCCAGGAGGCACAACAGAACAAATGGGAACTCAAATGCCCACAATATCCCGCGCACTGCGACTGGCTGGCGGAATTACCCAATCAGCAGACGTGCGACAAATCAAAATCCGTCGCCCCCAACGCAACGCCCAGGAACAGATTATTAACGTTGATTTATGGGAATTATTGCAAGCTGGAGATTTGCGGGCTGATATGACTTTGCGCGACGGCGACACTATATTTATTCCCACAGTAACTAGCCTCAATCGCCAAGAAGCATCAACTTTAGCAGTAGCAAATATCACCGGACAAAGCACTCAACCAATTAATATTGCTGTAGTTGGAGAAGTAGCTCGTCCCGGTACTTATACTCTGGCAAAAGAGGCTCCAAGTAAGTTACAAGGGAATGAATCGGGTGCAAATTCTGGTTTACTTGGTGCGGGCGATACTAGCAGTGGGGAAACGGTTTTGTTGCAAACAGTCACGAGGGCAATTAGAGTGGCTGGTGGCATTACACCAATAGCTGATATTAAACAAATACAAGTTCGTCGCCTGACGCGGGCTGGTACGGAACAAATTATTAATGTGAATTTATGGCAACTTTTGCAAACAGGAGATGTATCCCAAGATTTAACTTTGCAACAGGGAGATACGGTGATTGTTCCCAAAGCCGAAAATATTGACCAGGCTCAAGATGCACAGGTCGCTAGTTCTACTTTTTCACCGGATACAATTAGTGTGACAGTTGTCGGAGAAGTAGTCAAGCCCGGAGCAATTGCCTTGTCGCCAAATACTTCTTTAAATCAAGCGTTAGCAGCAGCGGGAGGTTTTAATAAAGCGCGGGCCGAAATGGATTCGATAGATTTAATGCGGATCAATCCTAATGGTACGGTTTCCAAACTAGCCATTAAGGTGAATTTTGCCGCAACTACCAATGATCCAGCTAATCCTCAACTGCAAAATAATGATGTGATCATGGTTAGGCGATCGGGCCGCGCAGCATTCTCCGATAATGTAGGTGGTACTCTCGCTCCCCTCAATCCTTTATTGGGAATCTTCAGATTGTTCAATATTTTTCGGTAGACCAATCGTTCCCTGAATCGTTCCCTGAATCGCTCCCTGAGCGTAGTCGAAGGGTCTTATTCCCAATTAAACTCTCGTTCCCTGAGCCCTTCGACTACGCTCAGGATAAACTCCGTCGAAGGGTTCAGGATAAACTCCATCGAAGGGTTCAGGATAAACTCCATCGAACTATCCGTTACATCCGTTACAGAATCCGTTGCCGAACTTCCTTCTACTTACAAACCTTTAAACTAATAAGTTGTGAAATCAAATGAAACCAGGTAAAAACTCTCAAATATCAGTCTTTAAGAACAACAAACAAGCACAAATCCAGCGACAACCATCTTCCGTGTTTTATCGAAACGACGATTTTTTAGAACTAGAACAAACAGAGACCAAAAAATTAAGCTTTTGGGAAGTATGCCGTAACCGACCGCTGCTAGTGTTCAGTGTAGCTGCGGCAGTCACCACGGTCGTTTTTGCTTGGACTTTGACTCAAAAAAGTGAGTACGAAGGACGATTTCAATTATTAGTTGAGCCTGCCATTACCGAAAATACCTTAGCAAAAATCTACTCTGGCGAACTGAAACTGCAACCAGCAGCCCCAAGTAAATCAGAAAATCCAGTTTTCGACTACGAATCACAAATCCAAGTCTTGCAAAGTCCGCAAGTCATGTCTCCAATCATCAAACAATTGCGGGCGAAATATCCTGACATTAATTACAACTATCTTTTTAGCCAAAAAACAGATAGTTTACAATTTTCTCCCGAAACTCGGCTGTCAATTAATCGCTTCAAAAACACCAAAATCATCGAAGTAAAATATCGGGACAATGACCCCAAAAAGATTCAGTTTGTTCTAGAAAAAGTAGCTTTAGGCTACCGCAACTACAGCGTAAAAGATCCCAAAAATCAAATTAGCCAAAGTCTCGACTTTGTGAAATCACAAATCCCGAACCAGCAAAAGCGCGGACAAGCTATTCAAACAGAAATTCAAAAATTGCGTCAGCAGTACAACTTCATTGATCCGCAAATTCAAACCCAACAACTAGCGCAGCAAATTAGTCAACTTCAAGCGCAAAGACTGGATGCTCAAACGCAACTAAATCAGCAAAGATTGCTCTATGGTAATCTGCAAAATCAGCTAGGACTAAACCAGCAACAAGCGTTGATGGCATCGTCTCTCAGTCAAGCACCTCGCTATCAAGCAATGCTGACTCAATTGCAGCAATTAGAAGGACAAATGGCGATTAATTCAGCTACTTATACTGACCAAACTCCACAAATGCAGTTGTTTCGAGAACAGCGCAAGAATCTGATTCCTCTGTTGAAAAAAGAAGCAAGACAAGTTCTGGGAACCGATTTAGCTCAGGTGAATTCAAAAGTTTTGGCTTTTCAAGATCCGGTGCGGATCAAGCTAATTGAGCAGTTTATTGGTACTGCTAATTCGATTGAGATTTTGGGAGTGCGGAATCAAGTTTTAGAACAAGCTGCTAAACAGTTGAGCAAATATTCTCAAGTCTTCCCGGTGATTTTGCGACGCTATTCCGATTTGCAGCGAGAAGCAGATTTGACTACTAATACGTTGAAGAATTTGCTATCAAAACAGCAATCTTTGCAGCTTGAGGCTATGGATAAAAAAGAGGTAGCTTGGGAAGTGATTGCTAAGCCGGAAATTCCGCGTTACCGCAATGGCGAGTTGATGGCGGTTGCTCCAATTATGCCTTTGAATTTGGCTTTGGGTGGATTGGTTGGTTTGATGTTTGGTACACTGGCGGCGCAGTTGGCGGAACGGTTTAATAATAATAAGGTGTTCCACACTCCAGAGGAAGTCAAACATTCGATTCGGCTACCTTTGTTGGGGGTAATTCCTGCTAGTGATAAAATTTTGAGACTTCCTGCTGCGGAGACAGTTACTGTTGATGTGGGAAGTTCGCAAATACCGACGGATGCTTTTCAGGAGGCTTTTCGATCGCTCAATGCTAATATTCGCTTATTAAACGTTGATAGCCCGATCGCATCTTGTGTCATTACATCTTGTCAAGTGGCGGATGGTAAGTCTACTGTAGCGGTAAATCTAGCACGAGCGGCGGCGGCAATGGGTCAGCAAGTTTTGTTGGTGGATGCAGATTTGCGACGCCCGCAGGTACACGAAATGCTGGGTTTGCCGAATTGGCAAGGTTTGCATAATGTGATTGCTGATGATTTGGATGTGGAAAAGGTGATTTTGCGATCGCCCCGTGATGAAAACCTATTTGTGTTAACATCGGGGCCGGTTCCTCCCGATCCCACGAAGGTGCTTTCTTCCCGCAAGATGCAGCATTTAATGGCAGCTTTGTCAAGTCATTTTGATTTAGTTATTTACGATACTGCACCACTTCTGGGTTTAGCCGACGCAAATTTATTGGCGGCTCATACTAATGGATTGATGCTGGTGGTGGGGCTGAATCAAACTGAGCGGGAGGCGCTATTGTTGGCTTTGGAAGATTTGAGAATGGCTGATATTCCGCTGTTGGGAATGGTGGCAAATAATGATAAAGGTAGCAGGTATTACTATCAGTCTTATGTGCAGAATTACATTGAGGAAAAGTCGGTTTGATGGAGGGGAATAGCTGATTATCGTAGGGGGCAATTCATGAATTGCCCCTATTTCATGAATTGCCCGAATTTTCAAGACAGATCGCACATCTAGAAAAATTCTATAATCAATCCATATTCTAAAATCTATAATCAAATGGCAACACCAGTTGATTTTCCTAAATATCTGCAATCCCTGGTTGATTCCTATGAAACCAAATATCGTCGATTCTACACGCTAACGGATTTACAGGTAGAGGTGCGGGTGGAAATTTCACCGGAAGATCGATCGCCCCAAACGCCAAAAAATAAACCAGAAACGAAAATAGATCGCCTGGAAGTGCTCACAGGAATCCGCAAATACTTGCACAAGGGAAATGTACTGCTAGTGGGCAAGCCCGGTTCGGGAAAATCGACGGTATTGCAGCGTTTTCGGTGGGTATTGGCACGAGAAGCATCGGAATATGGCGATCGACCGATTCCAGTGTTGGTCGAATTGAGGCACGATTGGTCGATCATAGAGGCAATCTGTGCAGAATTTGAGGATGCACAGCTTTATGTTAGCCCGGAAGAGGTAAATGATTTGCGGGTGCGTGGCAAGTTGCTGCTATTGCTGGATGGAGTAAATGAAGTGCCATCGCAAAAACGGCGGCAGGAGTTGCAGCGATTCCACGAGAAAAATTCCCATACGCGGATGATTTTCACGACGCGGGATTTGGCGCTGGGCGGATTTTTGGGAATTGAGAAACAACTGGAGATGTGCCCGCTGACGAAACCGCAGATGTGGGAGTTTGTGCACAAGTATTCACAACATGGAGATTTGCTACTGCAACAGTTGGGCGATCGCCTGCGAGAAATTGCAGAAACGCCGTTGCTGTTGTGGATGATGTGTCAAGTATTTGAACCTACCCAGAAAATTCCCCAGAGTAAGGGCGAATTGTTTCAGGAGTTCGATCGCCGATATGACAAGTTTAAGGATGTTCCCTTGGTTTCGGATGAATTTCGGCGGTTCAAATCGAATCTTTTGCAGCAGTTGGCTTTTGCGATGTTGCAGGGCGATTTGCAGCAGCCTACGGGGGGTTTGGTGGCAATTTCGCGCGATCGGGCTCAGGGAATTTTGAAGCGCTGGTTGCATGATGAGGGGGAGCCGGAGCCTCTGAACAAAGCGAAAGAATGGCTAGAAAATTTGGTGCAATATCACCTGTTGCAGGTGGCGGCAAAGCCGGAGGAAATTGAGTTTCATCACCAATTATTTCAGGAGTATTATGCGGGGCTGGCGTTGCAGAAACTTTTTGATGATAAGCATTCTGATGTGACGGATGATCAAAGGTTACAGCATTTCTATTTAAATTATTTTAAATGGACTGAGCCTTTGGCGTTCATGCTGTCGTTGTTGGGGGATGAGGTGCAGGCGGTGCGGGTGGTGCGGCTGGCTTTGGATGTGGATGTGATGTTGGGGGCGCGGCTAGCGGGGGAGGTGCAGCGGGAGTTTCAGAAGTGCACGGTTGGGTTGGTGGATGGGTTGGATGTGCCGGGGTGGTTAAAGGTTGAGCTTTTGGAGGAAGTGCGATCGGATGAGGCGATTCCAGGATTCCTGAAACTCCTTGAACATTCGGACTCTGATGTGCGTTGGAGGGCGGCAGATGTGTTAGGTGCGATCGGTTCCGAGGTGGCAATTTTAGGATTGCTTAAATTCCTTGGAGATTCAGACTTATATGTACCTAGGAGTGTGGCAGAAGCATTAGGAAATATCAGTAATGAGGTGGCAATTCCGGCATTGCTTAAACTTGTTGAACATTCAGACTTATATGTGCGTAGAAGTGCGGCAGAAGCTTTAAGCAATATCAGTGTTAGCGATAGATTAATTCAGGCATGGTTTAAACCTAAATATTCAGACTATGATGTGCCTAGGAGTGCAGCAAAAGGCTTAAGTAATATCAGCAAGGAGGCCATTCCGGCATTGCTTAAACTTGTTGAACATTCAGACTTATATGTGAGTAGGACTGCGGCAGAAGCATTAGGCAAGATCGGTGACGATGCAGCCATTCCGGCATTGCTTAAACTCGTTGAACATTCAAACTTATATGTGCGTAGAAGTGCGGCAGATGCTTTAGGCAAAATCAGTGACGAGGCAGCCATTCCGACATTGCTTAAACTCGTCGTTGAAGATTCAGAATTATATGTGCGTTGGAGTGCGGCATATGCCTTATGCAATATCGCTAAGCAGCACAAAGAGAAAGTCGCCCACCATCTCACCTTAATTCTCCCCGAATCCGGCAAAGAAGTTCACCGCCTCATCCTCGCCATCCAAGCCGCCTGCAAATACTACAACTACCCGATACGTCAGTTGTCCCTAACACCGGAAAGTGGCAAGCAGTCGGCGAATGCTTCTGCTAGAATATAC
>JAYTZD010000268.1:0-14580 GCA_043742065.1 Oscillatoriales bacterium | reverse complement strand
GGAGATGGGGAGAGGGGGAGATGGGGAGAACTTTTTCTATGCCCACTGACAACTGTCAACCGTCAACCGTCAACCGTGAACCGTGAACCGTGAACCGTCAACCGTCAACCGTCAACCGTCAACTGCCCATTTCCGCAAAAAAATTGAGGATTGAAACATAATTCACAGAACAAAGCGTCTTGAGGCTTTATGATCATGACTGTGTGTGGTGTGAAGTGAAGGAGTAAGATGACTGCCGACAGCCAACTAATCTCCGGGAAGGTAATTCGAGCGATCGCCAGACGTGGTTTTCAGCCCGTCTTGTCTAGAGATAGACGTATAAGTCGCTCTCTCCAAAACCTCGACGGAGAATTTTTCAAGCGGTTATTTGACATCATGTTTTCCTTGTCGGTTCTGATCCTGTTTGCTCCGGTTTACCTGCTTCTGGCTCTCTCGATTGCCTTAAGCTCCTCTGGACCAATTTTTTATGTACAGGAACGAGTAGGCAAAAATCACAAGATGTTTTATTGCCTGAAATTCAGAACGATGGTGGAAAATGCGGACGATATCTTGGTGGAAATCATGGAAAAATCGCCGCATCTTCGTCAAGAGTTTGAGGACAATTTCAAACTGAAACAAGACCCTCGAATTACCTGTATCGGAAGATTTTTACGAGCGACCAGTTTAGATGAATTTCCCCAGTTTTGGAATGTACTGAAGGGAGATATGAGTGTAGTTGGGCCCAGACCCTTAGTTGAAGAGGAATTGCCGAGATATGGCAGTTACATCAACAAAATTTTGACCATTAGACCTGGAATCACAGGCCTATGGCAAGTCTCTGGCCGCAACGACATTCCCTATCCCCGCCGAGTCCAAATCGACCTCTATTATGCAAATGAAAAAAACCTTTGGATGGATATGTGGATCGTTTTCAAAACAATTGGCGTGGTAATTTTTCCTAAAAATAACGGCGCATACTAATTTTTGTCAGTAGTCAGCATCAGTAGTTATTCAAAATTTGATACTAACTACTGATGCTCACTACTGACTATCTAGGCCAAATCTTTGCACAACTGAGGTAATTCCTTAATGCCGATCGCAAAATTCTGAGTTAACGTAGAGCTTGGGCATAAAACTCGCCGGCAACAGCAGCCTCCGGCACAGAAAGTTATTGTAAATTTACACAGTCTGCCACAGGAAAATTCAGATGACGCAACGGAAGCGAGCGCTAATAACAGGTATTACCGGCCAAGACGGCTCTTATTTGAGTGAGTTATTGCTAGAAAAAGGCTATGAAGTTCACGGCATCATCCGGCGGAGTTCTAGTTTCAATACCGATCGAATTGACCACATTTACGTGGATCCTCACAGCGATGACGCAAAGTTGTTTCTACATTATGGAGATTTGACCGACGGCACAACTCTGCGCCGAATCTTAGAAGAAGTCAAGCCAGTAGAAGTTTATAACTTAGGCGCTCAATCTCACGTTCGAGTTAGCTTTGACTCCCCAGAATATACGGTTGATGCCGTAGGAATGGGCGTGTTGCGCTTGCTAGAAGCAGTTCGAGACTATCAGCGACGCACAGGCATAGAAGTGCGGTTTTATCAAGCAGGTTCTTCGGAAATGTTTGGCTTAGTGCAAGAAGTTCCGCAAAAAGAAACAACTCCTTTTTATCCCAGAAGTCCCTACGCTTGTGCCAAAGTTTATGGTCACTGGCAAACCATAAATTATCGGGAATCCTACGGACTTTTTGCCTGCAACGGCATCCTATTTAACCACGAATCTCCACGCCGTGGCGAAACATTTGTAACTCGTAAAATTACTCGCGCCCTTGCCAGAATTTTAGTTGGCAAACAAAAGAAACTTTACTTGGGAAATCTCGATTCCAAGCGGGATTGGGGTTATGCGAAAGACTATGTGCAGGCAATGTGGCTGATGCTACAACAAGAGAAGCCCGACGATTATGTGATTGCTACCAACGAGACCCATTCGATTAAAGAATTCCTACATTTAGCCTTCACCTACGCCAACTTAAATTGGGAAGATTATGTAGAGTTTGACGAGCGATACTTACGTCCAGCGGAAGTCGAACTTTTGATTGGCGACTCAACTAAAGCCCGCACTCAGTTAAATTGGGAACCCTCTGTAACTTTTGAGCAGTTAGTACACTTAATGGTAGATGCTGATATTAAAGCTCTGGATCAGCAGGTGCGAGGTTCTGGCAACGGATTTGATTAATTAAATCATTGACTATGGTTTAACTATTAAACTTAGATCCCTCCTAGTAAAGAGAACCCACCCCCAGCCCCTCCTCGGAGGGGAGCAAGAGGGGGGTGAAAGTCCCCCTTATTAAGGGGGATTTAGGGGGATCTAGACTTGGCTGTAAACGAGATTTATCAAGGCTTTGATCATTGTTGATATTTGATATTGCCGATCGACCTTTATGCAAAAATAGGGTAAAATTATGACCAGCTTAGACTTAAGTAACAAACGGATTTTGGTCACAGGTGGCGCAGGTTTCCTCGGCCGTCAAGTCATCGATCAGTTAGTCAAAGCAGGAGCCGATGGTGATAAAATTGCAGTAACGCGATCGCGCGATTGCGATCTCCGAGTCATGGAAAACTGCAAACGCGCCGCCGACCAACAAGATATTATCATTCACCTAGCAGCTCACGTCGGTGGCATAGGTTTAAATCAACTCAAACCCGCTGAATTATTCTACGATAATTTGATGATGGGCGCGCAACTAATTCACGCAGCCTACGAAGCCGGAGTTGCAAAATTTGTTTGTGTTGGCACAATTTGTGCTTATCCAAACTTGACTCCAGTTCCTTTCAAAGAAGACAACCTTTGGAACGGCTATCCAGAGGTAACTAACGCCCCTTACGGCATCGCCAAAAAAGCTTTATTAGTGCAATTGCAATCCTATCGTCAGCAGTACGGATTCAACGGTATCTATTTGCTACCAGTGAACTTATACGGCCCGGAAGACAACTTTGACCCCAAGAGTTCCCACGTCATCCCCGCCTTAATTCGCAAAGTCCACGAAGCCCAAGAAAGGGGAGACAAAACATTGCCAGTGTGGGGCGACGGTAGCCCTACCCGCGAGTTTTTGTATTCCACAGATGCAGCGCGGGGAATCGTGATGGCAACTCAGGATTACAATGACTCCGAACCGGTGAATTTGGGAACGAATCATGAAATCCCAATTAGAGATTTGATTGAGTTACTTTGCGAATTGATGGAGTTTAAAGGCGAAATTGTTTGGGAAACAGACAAGCCGAACGGTCAGCCGCGCCGCTGTTTGGATACGGAAAGGGCGAAAGAAAAGTTTGGTTTTGTGGCTGAGGTGGAGTTTAAGGAAGGGTTGAAAAATACGATCGAGTGGTATCGAAAACACGCAGCGTGAGTGTGAAAACCAGGTTTCTTGAAGGGACCTGGTTTTTTGTATAAAAGGTGGTGCATGGAACTAAATCAACAGAAAGAACTTTTTAGTAAAGCTTATGTACGCGCTGTGGCGGCAGTTGCGGGTTTCTCGGTAAATCAGCTAGAGGTAGACGACGACAGCATCGATTTGCATATCGTGGGGAGAGGTGGCGGCGGAACTATCTTTTCCCCTGAGCTGAACTTGCAGTTAAAATGTACTTCAAGGGATGTACTCGATCGGCAGTTTATCCGATATCCGCTCAGGATCAAGAACTATAACGATTTGAGAATCAATTCACAGGTGCCACGCATCTTAGTTGTAGTTTTAGTGCCGGAAAATGTCGAAGACTGGTTGCAGCAGTCAGAAGCAGAAATGTGTATGAGGTATTGCGCCTACTGGGTGTCGCTGCGGGGACAGCCAGAGAGACAAAATACAACTAATATCACAGTTGAGTTACCCCGATCTAATCAGTTGACAGTAGAGACCCTTAAGTCTATCATGCAGCGTCTTAGCCAAGGAGATTTACCGTGAAAGTAACTATACGAGACTATCAAATTCTTCAGACTATAGATCCAAATGTGCTAGAAGATCACTTGCAAACAAGCGAGTGGCAAAAAGTTGCTTTAGTTTATGAAAATACCTTGATTTGGCACAAAAAAGATGATGACGGTCAACTTTTTGAAATCAAGCAGCCTTTGAGACAAGAATTTGATGCCCCTCAGCTTATTGGTGAAGCTATAAAGACGCTAGAAATAGTTGAAAATCGATCCCAACTAGAGATACTCAGCGATTTAATCACTTCATTGCCTAATGTTCAAATCCCAGGATGGATTAATAAAGTGCACGGGGGAGAATCGGGAACCTTTCAAGTGATAGTCATGGGATTTGTGGTGGGTAAATTGAGGGAAATTCATCTGGAATTGAGGGAATCAGATTATCAGGTGGCTCTCAAGGCCTATGAAGAGCGAGCAGCAATAACTTGTTCAGGTGATTTAATTAAAGAAGATGGCTTTTTCGTGTTAAAACATCCGCATATTTTTGTGGATGTGACTGAAGCAGTATTAATCAAATAGTTGGGGAAATACTTGTGATGGTAAAATTTTAACCACAAATAAATTTGCCATTTTAGCAAGTCTAAATCTATCTCGACTGAAATTATCTAAAACTTACATTTGGGAAAGTCAATGATTGCCGATCGCACCCACAATTATATCTCACCGGAAGAGTATCTGAAGTTAGAAGAACTCAGTCCGCTCAAACATGAGTACATTCAAGGAGAAGTCTATGCAATGGCAGGTGCAAGTGATGCTCATGTAACTATTGGTGTCAACTTAGTTACCTTGTTGAGAAATCATGTTCGGGGTAGTGGCTGTCGTGTGTATATGTCAGACATGAAAGCTAGGATTGAATCTAAGAATATTTACTACTATCCCGACGTGATGGTAACGTGCGATGGACGGGACAAAGCTTTTCAATCTTTTAAAAGACATCCTTGTTTAATTGTCGAGGTTTTGTCTAATGGTACAGAAGGATTCGATCGGGGCGATAAGTTTGCTGACTATCAAGAATTAGAAACGCTGCAAGAGTATGTGTTAATTAGCCAAAAACGTGAGCGGGTAGAGTGTTTTCGTCGCAATGCTGAAGGGTTGTGGGTTTTGTATTCTTATACTCAAGGCAGCGAAATTCATTTGGCTAGCGTAGATTTTCGCACAAGTATTGATGCTATTTATGAGGATGTGATTTTCAGTAAGGAAGATCCAGAGGTCAAAGTTGATGATGTGCGATCGAGGGGATAGATTCAAAGTGCGATCGCAAATTGTGGTAAATTATACATAGGTGAGAATCTTCGCTCAAAGCATGGCAAAAACACCGCTCAATCTATATCGACAGGGCAATGCTAATTCAGCTAGAATGGATAATGTCCGACCAAACAAAGATGTTGCTACCTATGAAGAAAATGGTCAAGTTTGGGTGGATCCTACTTTAGGAGGTGGGATTTCGACATTTGCCACTCAAAGAAGCGGGAAAAATTGGTGGAAGTTAGATGGGGGAACTGACATTCCAGGCGAACTCGATTTAGTTAATGATCACAACGATCATTGGCTGTGGAAACCGAGTTACACAATGCCGATAGAGCAATACAAGGAGGCTCTTCGACTGACAGGTGGATTTTTCAACAAAGTGAGTTAGTGAGTTAGCGTTTTCAAGCTTGGGCTGCTTGGAATCTGGCTGGGTTAGCATATTTTGAATAGATTAGAAAAGTTAAAAAGGAAGTTCACATGATTTTATCTTTTAAGGATCTACAGTTTATTATTGAAGCTATTGAGTTTCGGATCGAGGCATACCAAGAACATCTGAATGATGAAGATTTGGATGAGGATGAAGCGTCAGATATGGGCAATGATTGCGGTTTTTTAGAAGCACTCCGCCAAGATTTGGTGAAAGCTATTAAGGATGGTAATCTGCCCAAGATAGCAGAATCTTCTGAAGGTTTATATCAAGAAGTGAGAAAATGATGAGAGCGATCGTTATTCGATTTGAAGGGAGGGAGAAGGGGCGATCGCGCCTTATGTCAGGGCGATCGCACTATTCTGAAACTTCAGTTGTTAATTAAATGTTGGAATCCGAATCCAAAAACCCTTCTTCCTGTTATTGCTTGGTGTCCAAACACTATCCTGAATGGATGATGGCTGATTATAAATGTTCATCACACATTGTCTGTTCTTAAGGTGCGCCCAGATATGCCAAGTATTTTTTTCAACTTTTTCATCAAAAATTCCTTGCTCTCGAAGATCGCGAAAGTTTGCTTTACAGACTGCATCTGCTTGTTCTTGAGACATAGATATGAAATTGTTCAAATCAATTATGAAGGCTAATTCATGTGGTTCGCCAGCCATTGCTTTTTGATTTATTCCTTGTCCCCAATTTATAGTCAAAGACATACAAAAAGTTGACATAAATAGCAGAATTCCCAGCGGTTGATTTTTCAAAATATGCTTTGCCATTGAACCCCCTAATTTTCCTGGTATCAATAAAATGGTTGATTGCGAACCTGACACTCGGTGAAAAATCATTAAACTTACAATAATTTCACCTGCTGTACTAAATATCAATATAGCTAATATTCTAGTTTTTTTTACATTGAAAATATCAGAAAAAGTCAGATATTAATCATTAAAAAAGTCAGCTTATGTCATCTTTGTCATAAAATGTCAGAAAATATATGCTAAAATAACCAAAACCGTCACAACTACCTGACCAATGGACGTTCAAAAAGTCTTGAGATTTGCCGACGAAATGGTTTTCGCCAAAACAGGAGAACACTTGGACGATCTGCAAAAAGCTATCCTGCTGGGTGTATGGGAAGGTCAAAAATACTCTCAAATCGCAGAAACATCATATTGTAGCGAAGGTCACATCAGAAATATCGCCTCAAAATTATGGAAGCGTTTATCAAATGTATTAGATGAAGATGTAACTCAATCGAATTTACGATCGGCACTTGAGAGACGACAATTATTCATCGTATCATCAAATTTTGGGAATGATTTTCTACACATTGGTAACGTCAATGTTTGTACAGATACCCAATCTCCAGAAATTCCAAAAGCTCGATCGCCCTCAACCCCCACATCAGACACCTCCAAACCCCAAACCAGAGTAGACTTAGCCGACGCACCTCACATTTCATCATTGTCCGATTCGCCTGATGGCGATAGCTCGCACGCGCGTACATCCGAACTCGCCACCCTCGAAAAATGGATCGTCCAAGAAAAGTGCAACCTCGCAGCCATATCAGGACTCAGCGGCATCGGCAAAACCGCACTTTCCCTCCATCTCATCCAAAAAATTCAGCATAACTTTAAATACGTCATCTGGCGAAGTCTCCGCCACTCCCCACCCTTAGAAACTACCCTAAAAAATATCCTAGAATTTCTCTTAAATAAACCCGAAATCGAACTCCCTAGCAGCATTCTCGATCGACTTTCCCTGTTAATGGAATATCTGCGAAAAAACCGCTGTCTCATTATCCTCGACGACGTGCAAACCATTCTCAGCAGCGGACAACTAGCAGGAAATTACCGCCCCGAATGCGAAAATTACAGCATCCTATTCAGACAAATCGGAGAAACAACCCACAACAGTTGCTTAATCCTCAACAGTTGGGAACCACCGAGAGAAATTACTGCCTTAAAAGGTGAAAATTCACCAGTTCGCACCTTACAACTCAAAGGCATAGGTGTAGCGGCTACCGAAATTTTCCGACAAAAAAGTTTACTCAATCCCGAAACATGGGAAAACTTAATTAACACCTACCGAGGCAATCCATTGTGGTTGAAAATAGTCGCCACCACCATTCAAGAAATATTCCGAGGTAGGGTTGCAGAATTTTTGAAATATGATATGCTATTTTTAGGGGAAGAATTGGCGACAAACTTGCACTCGCAGATCAATCGTTTGTCAGAATTAGAGAAAAAGCTAATCTCCCAGCTTAGTCGCGAAGTGAATCCAGTTTCAATAGAGCAATTGCTAAAAGATGCCGCGTTATCGCCTTCTAAGTTATTCAACGGGCTGCAATCTTTGGGGAGGCGATCGTTAGTTGAAACTGAGGAACAAGAGAATGAAACTTTATTCAATCTTTGTCCTGTGGTGAGACAATATTTAATATCAAATCCAGTTAATTAGCCACGATATCTGTAGGGAAACGGCAATGCCGTGTCCCTAGGATTTTGAGGACACGGCACTGCCGTTTCCCTATGATTTTGAGGACACGGCAGTGCCGTTTCCCTACCCGCAGCGATGATTTAATATGAAATATGAATACTTCTGAACCTTTATTAACTAAAACTGAATTAAGAAAATCGCTCCTTCAAACCCGCAAATCTCGATCGCCAGAAGCATGGAGAGAAAAGAGCGATCGCATTTGCAACCACCTACAAAACTCGCCCCCATTCACCGAAGCAAAAACCATCCTCGCCTACTTCAGTTTTCGCCAAGAACCAGATTTAAGTCCCCTTTTTACCATACCTAAAAAATGGGGATTTCCCCGCTGTGTCGGCAAAGACCTCTCCTGGCACATCTGGCAGCCGGGAGATGCTTTACACACCGGCATCTATGGCATTCTCGAACCTCTGCCTGATGCTCCTAAAATAGACCAATCAGAGGTAGATTTAATCCTTGTACCAGCCGTCGGTTGCGATTTGCGTGGCTATCGTTTGGGCTACGGCGGCGGCTACTATGACAGGATGTTGAGTAAAGCTGAGTGGGAATCAAAAGTTGCGATCGGCATTATTTTTGAATTTGCCTTGATCGCGCAACTCCCTGTTGACTCCTGGGATCAAAATCTGCATGGAATTTGCACAGAAAGCGGTAATCTAAAATTTAATAAAATCTAAAATCTAAAATCTAAAATCCTATGGCTTCACGCTACGTTCGAGTTAAAACAGCACAAGGACAAATCCATTACGGTTTACTGCAACTGAGCCGCAGCGTTAAGGTACTTGATGCACCTCCCTGGTTGAAAGGAGAACCTACTGACGTGGAACTCTCACCAGACACCTACCAAATTCTCGCGCCGTGCTCTCCCAGCAAAATTATAGCCGTTGGCAAAAATTACAGCGACCACGCCGCCGAAATGGGAGGTTCCGTACCTGAAGAACCCCTACTGTTTTTCAAGCCTCCCACGGCTGTGATTCCTACAGGTGGGGCGATTCGCTATCCCCAGCAGTCCGAGAGGGTAGACTACGAGGGAGAATTGGCCCTGGTAATTGGCGAACATTGTACCCAATGCACTCCAGAACAAGCACAAAGCAAAATTTGGGGTTATACGATCGCAAATGATGTCACAGCTAGAGATTTGCAAAAGCGGGACAATCAGTGGGCGAGGGCGAAAGGGTTTGATACGTTTTGTCCTCTTGGGCCCTGGATTGTCCGCGAATTGAGTCCCGCTGCACAATTGCAGACTTTTGTCAATGATAGCGATCGCCCGGTACAATCTGATCGCATTGATCGCATGGTATTTTCCCCAGACTTTATCGTCTCCTACATCAGTCAAATCATGACCCTAATTCCCGGTGATGTGATCCTGACGGGAACGCCGGAAGGAGTCGGGCCGCTGCAAATAGGCGATCGAGTTCGCATTGAAATAGAAGGTATTGGTAGTCTGGAAAATACAGTCATTAGTCATTAGTCATTAGTCATTAGTCATTAGTCATTAGTCATTAGTTGTTAGTTGTTAGTTGTTAGTTGTTAGTCAGCCTTCAATTATTTATTTGAATTATTAGTCAGCCGTCAATTGTGAGTCATTAGTTATTACCAACAACCTAACCAACCTATATTGGCTTTAAAGACAACTAACTAATGACTAATGACTGCTAACTAATGACTACTAACTAACGTACCTGCATATAAACTGCATCCGAAAGTGGAGGAATCTCTGCATAGCGTCCCAAGGCTGACTGAACTACTGCATAGAAAAATGCAGCTACAACCCCTAAGAACACCATATTATTCAGAGTTTGTGTAATAAACTGCATCTGAATTACTTGACCAAAACCCTCTAAAACCAAGCCAGACAACATCAAAACAATGTCTAAAAGAATCGCCTGCATCGCATTAAAGCGAATGAAGTGACTAATCCTTTCGTTTCTAACTACCCCTAAATACAGGGCAAAGAAAATAACCAAGCTAGCCAAGGGCAAACTATAAATTTGGATTAAGGGAACTAGCGGCATAAACAACAGTCCGAGAATCGGAAACTGTCGAAACAGAGAACCGCCAAATATCAGTCCATGAATCAGCGGTAGCAAATAAGGCAAAGAAGCAAAAATTCGGTCTGAAACAGTTGTAGAGCCGCGCCAAGTCATAATGAATTCTCCTGAGTCGATCGACTAACTATTAGACATCTCCTAAAAAGCTTGTCAAAAACAGGCAGGATGCCTGTTCCACAATAATTATGCGAGATGTCTATCAATTCCCATTAAATTCAGGATAACGCAGTAGCAGGGTTTGTGTTCCGACTCGCCCGGAATTTTTGCCCACAAGTCGGGTTAAATACTCACCATGCCCAATTCCCGATGCCCAATTCCCGATGCCCCATGCCCCATGCCCGATGATCACTTAATATTAGCGATCGTGAAGCCCATTTGACACTCGTAGCGATCGGGCAAATTTTCCGTGGGTTTGGCAACTGGGTGGCCGCAGCGGAGCTCTCCACCACTCCAGCGCGGTTGTCCTGTGCGATCCGCCAGCAAACAACCTTGGCAAACACGCTGAGGGGCAAGCATCTGATTTTCCATTAAAATGACTAACATTTGATACCTCCGGCAGGTTCCACACCAGTAATTACATTGTATGTCATGAGTTTGGGCCAAAGGGCTTAACCTGAACACAATGTAATATTTATGTCAATGGGGCGAAATCCGTAGTATCCTACAAGATCCCAAATTCCCAATCCCTAATTTCTGAAGAGGTTGATTATTGTGACGGACTCTAACTTAGAATTTCTTGCCAAAACCGATCCGCTAATTTCCGATTTGATCGGGCAAGAACTCCAGCGCCAGCGAGATCACCTAGAACTCATCGCCAGCGAAAACTTTACTTCCGCAGCGGTAATGGCAGCCCAAGGCTCTGTGCTGACAAATAAGTACGCTGAAGGATTGCCAGGGAAACGCTACTATGGCGGCTGCGAATTTATTGACGGTATTGAGCAAATTGCGATCGATCGCGCGAAACAACTATTTGGAGCAGCCCACGCCAACGTCCAGCCGCACTCCGGCGCTCAAGCCAACTTTGCAGTGTTTTTGAGCTTACTAGAGCCTGGAGACGGAATTATGGGCATGGATTTGTCCCACGGCGGACACTTAACCCACGGCTCACCGGTCAATGTATCTGGCAAATGGTTCAAAGCTTTTCACTACGGTGTCAGCAAAGAAACTGAACAGCTAGACTACGACGATATTTTGAAACAGGCTAAAGAAAATAGACCGAAATTGCTAATTTGTGGCTACTCAGCTTATTCGCGAATTATCAACTTTGAGAAATTTAGAGCCATCGCTGATGAAATCGGAGCCTATTTGCTAGCCGACATCGCCCACATCGCTGGGTTGGTCGCCACCGGTCATCACCCAAACCCTCTCCCTCACTGTCATGCAGTCACCACAACTACTCACAAAACCCTGCGTGGACCAAGAGGTGGTTTGATTTTGACAAATGACCTTGAACTAGGCAAAAAATTCGATAAAGCAGTGTTTCCTGGCTCTCAGGGCGGGCCTTTGGAACACGTTATTGCAGGTAAAGCAGTCGCTTTTGGCGAAGCATTAAAGCCAGAATTTAAAACTTATTCTGGTCAAGTAATTGAGAATGCGCGGGCTTTAGCTGCACAGTTGCAACAGCGGGGTTTGAAACTGGTTTCTGACGGCACGGACAATCATTTAATGTTAGTTGATTTGCGATCGGTCAACATGACAGGCAAACTAGCGGATCAATTAGTCAGCGGTGTGAATATTACAGCTAATAAAAATACCGTGCCTTTTGATCCAGCATCGCCCTTTGTGACCAGCGGTTTGAGACTTGGTTCGGCTGCGATGACAACCAGGGGCATGGGAACTACAGAATTTACCGAGATTGGTAATATTATTGCCGATCGACTGTTAAATCCTGAAGATGAAAGCGTCGCCACTGAGTGCTTGCGTCGAGTGGCAGCACTGTGCTCACGCTTCCCCTTGTATCCGCACCTGTTTTTGAAAGTACCAGCCTTGGCTTGATTTTCCTGATTGACGAGGGGGAATTTGTAGTTGGGAGTATACAGGTAAAGCGGTAAAACATTAGGAGAAAATTGAGAGTTATGAGTTTTAAGCGGTGAATTAAAAACTCTTTAACTTGCAACTTACAACTCACAACTCTCCGTCTCCTAATCCCCAGTCGCTATTCAAAAATTTTACCTGTTGACATACTCACCGTCTATCAGGAGCAGTGATTCTTGACGCTTCACTGGGTGATGCTACCGAAGTAGTCCTACTCTCCCTCTGCGTCCGTTTAGAGTCTCCCAATGCCCTATGGCGACTTAATCTATTCTAGCAGAAAGCCGTCCTCAAAGGACGGGGCTTGAATCCCAGTTTCTTGGTCAAAAGCCATCTGAAATGTAGTAGACTCTGCCTGAAAGCCTAATTACCCGACTTACTTATACTTATTTTCAGATGCCCAACCATCTGTTCTACCACTTACTAGCCTTTCTGGTTTCTGCGATCGTCGTTCTCTTGAGTACGCCAATAGTCAAAACCATTGGTCTCAAAAGCGGACGAGTCGATCGACCAGGCGATCGCAAAGTTCATCAACGCCCGATGGTACGCTTGGGAGGAGTGTCGATTTTTCTCGGCACTATCATTGCTCTCCTAATTGTTTGGTTCTCAGGAGGCTTCATCGATGCTAGCGGACAAGTTCTCAATCCCAAAGATGAATACCAAATTTGGGGAGTCACCCTCGGTGGCATCGGATTCTTCCTCATCGGTTTAGCAGACGACCTATTTTCACTCTCAGCCATAAAACGCTTGCTCATGCAAATCAGCGTATCCAGCGTCGTTTGGATGGCAGGAGTACAAATTGAGTTTCTCACAGTTCCCTCCCTGGGACTGACTGATCTTGGCTGGTTGAGTTTACCAATTACGGTGATTTGGCTCGTCGGTATGGCCAATGCTATCAACTGGATTGATGGTTTGGACGGTTTGGCTGCGGGAGTTTCAGGGATTGCAGCAGTTGTAATGCTGATTGTCAGTCTATCCATGCACCAACCAGCAGCAGCCCTGATTGCAGCGGCTTTAGCTGGCGGGGCTTTGGGTTTTCTGCGCTACAATTTCAATCCGGCTCAAATTTTCATGGGAGATGGAGGCGCATATTTTATTGGCTTTACTCTGGCTGGAGTTGGAGTGATTGGATTAGTTAAAACTACGGCTGTGACTTCTGTATTACTGCCATATTTGATTTTAGCTGTACCAATTTTAGATATGTCTGCGGTGATTCTCGATCGACTTCGCAACGGCAAGTCCCCGTTTATTGCTGACAAACGTCACCTCCACCACCGACTTTTAGAAGCCGGACTATCCCATCGATTTGCAGTTTTGTTTATTTACGCCCTGACTCTCTGGGTGGGAAGTTTAGCCCTGGCTTTTTCGGTTCCTAGTGGCATAATTTATGCAATGGGAGCGACCAGTTTGCTGGGATACGCTAGCTGGAAAGTTTGGAGGCACGCGAGATGAAGGAAGAAGGTTCGGCAGCGGATTTTGTAACGGATTTAACGGATATAAAACCAATTCCCAATTCCCAATTCCCAATTCCCAATTCCCAATTCCCCAATCTAAAATCCAAAATCCAAAATCTAAAATCAAATTGAATGGTTGCTGAAATTATTTGTGTTGGTACTGAATTGCTGTTAGGAGATATCCTCAATAGCAATTCTCAGTTTTTAGCCAAGGAGTTGGCGAGTTTGGGAATTCCTCACTACTATCAAACAGTGGTGGGTGACAATCCCGATCGCATTAAACAAGTGTTAGAAATAGCAGTAGGTCGATCGCAACTACTGTTGTTTACAGGAGGTCTTGGCCCAACGCCAGACGACCTCACAGTCCAAACTATAGCCGATTATTTTGGCGTTCCCCTAATTGAAAGGCCGGAAATTATCACCGACATCGAACAAAAATTTGCCCAGCGGGGACGAACCATGAGTCCCAGCAACCGCAAACAAGCTCTAATTCCAGAAGGTGCTGATATTTTGCCGAATCGCACAGGTTCCGCACCGGGGATTATTTGGCAACCTGTTCCCAACGTCACAGTAATGACATTTCCCGGTGTACCGGCGGAAATGCACTTGATGTGGCAAGAAACCGCCGTTCCTTACCTGAAAAATAACGGCTGGTGTAGCGGAACTATTTGCAGCCGCACATTGAAATTTTGGGGCATTGCTGAGTCGGCACTCGCAGAAAAAGTCGATAGTTTTCTGAACTTAACTAATCCTACTGTGGCTCCCTACGCCAATCACGGCGAGGTCAAACTGCGAATTTCAGCCCGCGCTGAGTCGGAAGTGGTGGCGAAAAACTTAATTAGCCCGATCGAACAACAGTTAAGACAAATTGCTGGTTTAGACTGTTACGGTGCTGATACCGATACCCTCGCTTCAACA
>JAYTZD010000267.1:0-3525 GCA_043742065.1 Oscillatoriales bacterium | reverse complement strand
TTTCTAGAGCTTTGAGCCTTAAATTGGCTCCGTCTGCTGCGATGACTTCCTGATTTTCCTTCACAAACTTGATATTGCCCATTACCGATTCCTTAACGCAGTGACTTGGTTTTTATTACAAAATATTAACTATTGTATCGGAAATTGTATCGGACGTTGAATGCCCGATCGCCAATTTCCCGAATTTCCCGAATCAACAAAGGAATATCGCCCCCATCTCAAGGAGTTCTCGATAAACTGTTACCGGGAATATTAGTCACCGCCCGCTGGAGAGACGAAAGCGACCGATTATAGCCAATAATCGCCAAAAGTCGGTTTCTTTCAGCCCTAGTCAAATCCGTTTCCGCCTGAATCACATCAGTCTGAGTACCGACACCAGCTTGAAAACGCAGTCTGGCCAAACGCAAGGCTTCCCTCGACTGCAAAACCCCCGCCTCAGAAGTTTCGATATTCTCAAAACTCGACTCCAAGCCAAAATAAGCCTGTTCAACTTCGCGACGAACTTGGTTGCGGGTTTGGTCAAAGCGAGTTTCCGCGATCGCAATATCAGCATCCCGCTGTTTCACCCTAGCATTCGCCGCACCCCCATCAAAGATACTCCAAGTCAGATTCGCCCGAATCGCATAGCCGTCCGCCCAGCCACGACTAGCAAACGGATTCGGGTCATCAGGGTCTACTCCTTGCACATTGTAAGTACCCGAAAGACTCAGTTGAGGCAAACGCCCAGCCAAAATAGCTCGGCGCTGCTGCTTGCTAACATCCCTCTGTACCAACTGCTGTTCCAACTCAGCGCGATTCTTAAAAGCCTGCACGATACTGTCTTCCAGAGACAGCCTCCAAGAACCCGCTTGTTCCACCGGATCTCCCGCCATCAAATTCGACGACTGACTGATGTTTAACTGCTCAGACAACTGACGCTGGCGGATTCGCTGGTCGCGGCGGGCATTTGCGAGTTGCTGCTGTTCGTTTGCCAAATTTGCCTGGGCCTGCAACACCGCAAACCGAGTGCCCACTCCGGCTCGTTCCAAAGCTTCCGCATCCCGCAAACTTTGCTGAGCATTTCTGACTGAAGCTTGGCGAATCGCCACTTGTCCGTCCGCATCTTGGAGGTTGTAGTAAGTATCAGTTACATCAAAACGCAGTTCCTCGGCTTGGCGTTCCACTTCCAGTTCTCGCAAACGCAACTGTTCCTTGGCCGCACGGATGGTCGCCGTCCGACGGCCGAACAAATCGACGTCGTAGCTCAACTGCAAAGCGCCGTTGACACTGTTACTGGCGAAATTTTGGGGGTTAACAGAGGTGGCGGGTCGTCGGTTTTGAGATTCCAAAAAGTCGAGGTTGCGCTGCTGAGCGCGCACTCCGAGTTCTCCGCCTGCCGACTGTTGGCGGGTCGCGTCGAGTGTAAAATTGAGGTCTGGATATAAGGCTGCTTGTTGTTCTCGCAAGGCCGATCGACTTTGTTTCAATTGTAGGTCGGCAATTTGCAGAATTGGGCTGTTGCGCCGCGCCAGGTCAACCGCCTGTTGCAAGGTAATTGCCTGAGTTTGTTCGATTCTGACATCCTCTGGTTGAGTGGGGAACAACAGCGGATTCGGATTTGGTTCCAGGGATCTCGGAGGCTGAGTCTCTAAAATGCCCTTGGGAGTTACAGGAGGAAAGCTCTCACTGGGCGTATTCCGGGGTACTGGTGCTGGGTTCATCTGCACCGGAATGGTTTTGGGGTTTTTGGGGACAGGAGATAGTTTGGGCTGATTTTCCTGGGACTGAACCGCAGGCTGTGCGGAAGCACTCTGTCCCACATTGCCCAAAGTAATTACAGCACCTACTCCCACTACCACGATTTGATGAAAAATACGCATAAATTTTAAATTATTGTGCAATTCCAGAGACAATTTTCAAGCAAGAGAGAGGTCTCTAATTTCTAGTTTAAACTTAGAAGTCCAAGCTTAGAATAACTGCTATATAAATCCTAGACAAGTCTAGACATTTATTTCTTACTTCATGGGGAGCATGGGAGCGGTTATCCCTCAGTAAGCTTTCACGCTTGAGCCAAACGCGATAAATTAATTGCTGCGTTCAAATCCCTGTCTATTGAATGACCACAACTTTCGCAGTTGTAAGTTCTTTCTTTCAGTGGCATATCTTGGATATGCCCACAGTTTGAACAGGTTTTACTTGACGGGAACCAACGGTCAGCAATCATTATTTCACAGCCAAATTTTTTGGCTTTGTATTCTAACTGACGTTTGAATTCATGGAATCCACAGTCGGCTATTACCTGTGCTAGCTTGTGATTTTTTAGCATCCCAGAAACCTTTAAATCTTCTACTACTATCGTTGGTTTTTGCATAAGTAAGTAGTGATTTGATGAAGACTATTATTTCTAAGATTCGCTACCTTAGCGTGATGTTTTGCTAGCTGGATTTTGGCTTGATACCTATCACTGGATCCTTTCGTTTTTCTCGACAACTGTCTTGACAGTCTCTTGAGTTTTGCAAGATGCGTTTTGTAATGTCTTGGGTTAGAGAAAACAACTCCCGTTGAAAGCGTTGCCAAGTAGCCAAGCCCCAGTTATAAGTAAACCTTGCTATCCCGGCGTGTTTACCCATGATAGTGGCTTGACTTTTGTTTAATTTTAACTTTGTTTTGATGGACAAAAGCATTGCTCGACCTCAACACTGTATTTCTTGATTGCTCAATTCTGACACGCCTTGTACAGGTTTAAACAAAATGGCACACATGGAGGTTTATCTACAAGTGTACCACCTTGTCTATTTATTCGCTAGCTAGGTACTAGCTCTCTTTCATGACTTTTGAATTGAATCCTTGGCTGAAAAATCACGATCGCACCTCAGCATTCACGAGACCGATCGCCTTTGCAATTAGTTCCTCAACTCCACTAACGGGGAAAATCTCGGTTTTCAGGACGCTAGCGAGCTCAAACAGGGTCATGTCATCCAAAAAACGCGGTTCTCCTTGTTTTAGCATGACTGAGGGCAGTAAGATGCCATCTCCCAAGTCTTGTCCCTGCAAAGCTTCGAGCAAGTCTTGGCCAGTCAGCAAACCAGTGACAGTAATGTTTTGTCCCCAATAGCGACTGGACAATGCTACCATCTTAAGTTCTAAGCCGGGTATTTGATTGAGTTGATGTGCGATCGGCTCAAAAGCTTTTTCCACAGCATTTCCCACCACCCAAATCAATTTGCGCGCCCGGTTAACTTGCATCGGTTGCAGTTTAGCAAAAGCAGTGTCAAACTGTTGGATAAATTGGCGAATCGAACCGACACCGTTACCAATCTGGGGATAATCTTGGTAGTCAGATGCGATCGGCAAATCTAACCCTGCAATTAAAAACCATTCATCAGCCAGCCAAATACAGCGCGATTTTGAACTTTTCTTTTTCGTCTTTTCGCCACCTTTCCCTTTGCTCAACAATACTTGAATTTTCTGCACTTGCTCAATTACTTCCCGCGCTTTTTCCGGTGTTACCGCGATTAGTTCATCTTCGGCTGGACGAAAGCGAGT
>JAYTZD010000266.1:0-6911 GCA_043742065.1 Oscillatoriales bacterium | reverse complement strand
TCAAATCCGGCTAACCTTACTCAGGGGTTCAACTTGGCCAGATGAACAAGCAGATATAGGCATTCACGAATTTACTTATGCCGTCTATCCCCACAGCGAAAATTGGCAAGACGCTGGTACTGTTCGACAAGGATACGAGTTGAATTTGCCACTGTTAGTTCAGGTGTTGCCAAAGTCAGAGAAAAATCACCATAAGAGTTTACCGACAGTTGGCAAATTCTTAGATTTGTCAGCCGAGAATTTAGTTTTGATGGCTTTCAAACAGTCCGAAGACAATCCTAATCTATGGATTTTGCGATGTTACGAATCTGAGGGGAAGGAGGCTGTGCTAGAATTGAAGAGTGATTTGGGATTAGAGATTGTAGAGCCAGTAGATTTGTTAGAACGACCTGCAAATTTGTCGAAAAAGCTGCCAGAAGAAGGAGGATTTAAGATAGAGCCCTGGAAAATCGCGACTTTTACAATTGTCCCCAAAACAGACACCTAAAGACTTTATACCAAATCCGGGTTTCTTACCCCCTTGATCTCTTAGTCTGCCTTACTGCCGACTTTGTTCGTGTGGACGCGGTTTCAACCGCCGAGTCATAACAGGGATATCTAACCCGGATTTAGTATAAAACATAATTCGAGGTGACTATAATGTGCACCTCTTTGTATTTGATCGCGAGCATACTCTACCTCATCTTTTATTTGTTTTCGTAGGTCTTCAGCTTCTTCACAAATACAAAAGTGAGACTCTTCTGCATCCCTGCAAATTTTGTCGTGTTCCTCATTTTTCCAGTCGTCTATAGCATCGAAACAGCCACTAGCATCCCTACCGATTTTTTCGTAAACTGAATCATCAAAATCATAATATGTGACTGTTTTTCCGAGAGCTACACATTTCACTTTACTAGCACCTGCTTTCAGAAGTAACTCTTTGCCTGCGCGTAAAGAATTACCAGTCGTTGATACATCATCGAGCAAAAGAACATTTTTATTTTGAATCAATTCTAAATTGATTACTTTCATTGATTCAAAATGAATGTCGAGTTCCCGATTGCCTCCTGTAGATAATCGATCGATGTTTTTAACTCGTATTAAGCAAAGAGTTGCGTCAGTGATTTTTTCTGGGAGAGATTTAGCTAATTTTTGGGCTACTAGATGGATACCCGATACTTGATTACCTGACGAATGTGAAGGAACTACAGCAATGGCAAAGCTCTCATCCATCTTTAAATGCTTTTTTAGCTCCTCAAACCAGAAATCAATACTTGTTTTTTCTTTGTTTTTCAATTCAAGTATTTTTTCACTAAAGTAATCAAAACAATCATTCTCTTCGCCTTGCCACTTAAGAGGATGATAGTTCCTTAAATAATAGATATCTTTAGAATCCCTGAAGATTATCATATCTCATGACTTGGTGATATTTTCTTTGCCCATTATAGTAAAAGTAGGGTGCGTCGCCACGAAAAATTCTTGCTGCCCAGAAAGCGATCGAGCGACGCACCATACCATACGATAAAGCGGATGAGTAACCCGGATTTGGTATAATTATGTACGGTGTGCAGCGTGCACCTTACCGCTACCAATTGAGAATAGTACCCCCTCGCAAATTTATCCAATCTTTTGAGACTTTGGGAACTTAGTGCCAACAAAATTTGTCAACCTGCGCCAATTAGCCATCACAACTTTTTTCTGAGCTAAAATATGCAAAATTGCGAAGGATAAAAACGTGTATGCAAGCCAAAAATGCAAACTCCTTCCTACTTCAACCATCGCTGAATTTTGTGGAAACACATCCGGCAAAATAATCCCGAAAAGTTTCACATTATTACTTTTGAAAGAGTTAGAAAAAAAGAAACCCGAAACCGGAATCAGCCACATAAAAATGTACAAACTCAAGTGTAAAGCAAAAGTTTTGTACCATTCTTTAGTAAACTTAGGCTGGCGTTTCGTATACTTTTTCCACCCAACTCGCAGCAAAATCAAAATCCGCCAAGTCAGCAAAGCCATTGTTAGTATCCCCACAGATTTGTGAAAATCGTAAAGGGGGCCTCGAATAAATAATTCTCTCGGCAATTTAGCCATAAACGTACCGCCCACAAACAAAACTAAATAGGCACTTGACATAATCCAGTGTACCGACATCAGTTGTTTGAATGCAGAATTAACTCTGGGTTTAGCAACGGGTTTTAAGGTACTCATTCTTCCTTACTGCCTTAGCGTTTGCTCCACAACAATATTAAGTATAAAATAAACTACAGGACTTATGCAACTGGCACATAGTCACGGGTGCGTAAGTCCTCACTCGCGGTTTTGAGATTTAGTATACCAAAAACCACCGCAAAAGCTGACCCAACAATTGCCATCGCAACCCGGTTTGTCTACAAGCCCGATAAGTATCCCAACCCAAAACCCAAGTAGCTCAGTCCCAAAACTAGATATTTGAGTGTTATCATATATACTTAAAACCGTTTATTACCGTAAACTAAGACAGGGGTTGCATTGGGAAGCGAAAACGATCGTACTGCAAAAGTTGTAAACTGATTACAGCTAAGCAGCTTTATTGTAAAAATAGGTTTAGCTTTGTTGCATAAAAAAAATTGAACCAGAGTAAGTACATTTAATTACAATCGAGTTAAGTTAAAAGTGTTTGCTAACAAAAATCATTCAAGCAACCCAGAAACAAACAATTCTCATTCCACCTGCACGGGAGACGAACTCGGAACAGGTAAACTTTTGTGCAACCGAGAAATTGAACGAGATTGGTATCGAACTCTTTACGATCATTTTCCGGGCATTTACTTTGTTCTAGACGCTTTGGGAAGAGTTTTTTCGCTGAATCAATTCGGTGCATCTCGCCTGGGTTACAAGCCACAGGAATTAGCTTCCCATTCATTTTTTAACATATTTTTCTCCCAAAATCAAGGAAAATTACAAGCAGAATTTGCCGAATTCGTACATCGAGAAGATAGTGACTATTCGCAAAAAATTCATGTTTGGGAAGGCCGCTTGATTTGCAAAGACGGCAGGAGTATCTGGGTAAAAGCAACCGCATTAACTATGCCAGCAACTGGCGGGGAAATAGTGGAAAATAGCAGCCAAGCTGTTGAGAATTTTCAACTACCAAGCGTACTGCTAGTTTGCGAAGAAATTACAGTACCAAAAGTTGTAGCAACGCAGGCAAACTCTCAGAAAAATTGGCGCAGTCAAACTCAGGCGATCGCAAAATTAGCCAAAAGTCAAGCTGTAGAACATCAAAGTTTAACAGAATTTATCCGAGAATTCACCGAAACTGCTGTCAATATTTTAAACTGCGATCGAGCCAGTATTTGGCTGTACAGCGAAGACCACACGCAACTTCGCTGCATCGACCTTTATGAACAAAATACCAAACTCCATTTCGTACAAATAATTGTCACAGCAGCAGACTGTCCGGCTTATTTTCAGGCATTGAAGTCCGAAAGTGCGATCGCAGCCGTGGCGGCCACAAATGACCCTAGAACGCGAGAACTTGTAGGTATTTATTTTTCCGATCGAGGAATTACTTCTCTGTTGAATCACCCGATTATCCTGTCAGGAAAAATGGTAGGAATTGTCAGTGCTGAACGTGCTGGTTCCGGTCGTGAATGGACGGAAGATGAACAGTACATTACCCAAATATTAGCAGATTTTGTATCAATTAGCTTGGGAAATAGCGAAAAGTTAAAATTAGAATCAATGCGGCGTGAACAACAGGAAATTTTATTAAATCAATATTATGAGCAACTAGATGAAAGAGTAGAAAAACGTACTGCTAAACTAAAAAAAGCCAATAAACAAATGGAAGAGCAAATAATTAAAAAAGAACAAATAGAAGCAGAACTGCGTCAGCAGCAGCAAGAACAGCAAATTATGATTGATTCCATACCAGCGATGATTTGGTACAAAGATACCGAAAGCCATCTACTCCGAATCAATAAAGCTGCCGCAGCATCTAGAGGTTTGCCCGTAGACCAATTAGAAGGTAAATCTTTTTATGAAATCTATCCAGATGAAGCAGAACAATATTATTTAGAAGATTTACAAGTAATTAATTCTGGCATTCCCAGACTGGGAAAAATTCACCCCCTGCCAACTGTCTCCGGTCAAAAATGCTGGGTAAGGACAGACAGAATACCTTATTATGATGAAATAGGTAACGTCGCAGGTGTGATAGTTTTTTCGGTAGATATCACCAGCTTAATTAGAGTGGAAAAAAAACTACGACAATCCCGCGAACGACTCCAAGAAAAACTCGAAGAACGCACTTCTATGTACAGACAAGCAATGGCTGCTTTGTACTCGGCAAATACACAACTCCAACAAGTTATTAAAGATCCTAATTTGCCAGATAAAACTAGCAACAATACAGCATATAATTTACTTGAAAGTGATGCTTATTTTGAAGCTGTTGCCATCGCCTCCCGTGACACTATTTTGGATGTCAGCAAAAACTTTGCCGATTTATTTGGTTATGAACCGGAACAAATGGTGGGTATGAGTCTACTGGAACTGCTGTCTCCAAAATCCTATAAACAAGCACCACAAATGATTTCGGCAGCCAGTAGTACAGTCTGCGAAACTATTTTTATCAGGCGAGATGGGACTGCTTTTCCGGCTGATGTTCGTAGCAAATTCGTGCTATACGAAGGTCGATTAGTGCAGGTAAAAGCAGTGCGAGATCTCACGGAACGCAAAATAATTGAAGGAGAATTAGAAACGTCGCGTTCTGTTTTGCACGCTACTTTGGAAGCAACAGCCGATGGTATTCTGGCTGTCACCACAGCAGGAGAATTGATTAGTTTTAATGAAAATTTAGTCCAAATGTGGGGAATTTCCGAAGAGATTAAAAACTCAATGGATCGAAATATGCGGTTGACATTTCTCACCAAACAAGTTAAAGATCCAAGAGCTTTTTTGTACCGAATTAAAGAAATTTATAATGATACGGAAGCTGAAATCTGCGACATTCTAGAATTTAAGGATGGCCGCACTTTTGAACGCTACACTCAGCCAATTCGAGTTGGAAAAAATATTATTGGTAGGGTGTGGCGCTTTCGCGATATTACGGCCCGTTCTAAGGTGACGGCTATGTTGGGAGATAGTCAAAGACGTTTTCGGGCAATTTTTGATTCTTCGTTCCAATTTGTGAGTCTGCTAAAACCGGATGGTACTCTGTTGGAAGCTAATCAAACTTCTCTAGATTTTGCAGGAATCAATCTGCGGGATGTGGCAAATCGTCCGTTTTGGGAGGGGCCTTGGTGGGGGGGGTCTGAGGAAATCAGGGAACAGTTACAAGAGGCAATTACTCGATCGGCAAACGGTGAATTTGTCCGCTATGAAGTGGAAGTTAAAGGTGCAAGTCGGACGGCAATTGTAGATTTTTCTCTCAAGCCGGTCGCTGATGAAACTGGCAAAATTGTATTGCTATTGCCAGAATGTCGAGACATTACAGAAAGCAAGCAGGCTCAAATCGCGCTCAGACAGCAGGTAGAGCGGGAACGCCTAATTACACAGATTCAATCGCGCATTCGTTCTTCCCTTGATTTCCAAGATATCCTAAATACTACGGTAGCGGAAGTGCGGGAGTTTTTGGCAACCGATCGCGTGATTGTGTTTCGCTTCCGGCCAGACTGGAACGGAGATGTGGTGGTGGAGTCGGTTGGGGAAGGATGGATGCCACTTTTGGGGAAGGTTTTTGATGACTGTTGTTTTGCCAGCACCTATGTGGGACAGTATTTGAAGGGGAGAATTCGAGCCATAGAGGATGTGCGTGCTTCTAATTTGGATGACTGTCACGTTAATTTTTTGGCGGAGTGTCAGGTGAAGGCGAATTTGGTCGTGCCAATTGTCCAGCAGGGTATGGAACCTGGGGAAAGTAACACTTCCTGTCACATACCCAAATTGTGGGGTTTGTTGATTGCACACCACTGTTCGGCACCTCGGATCTGGCAACAGTTTGATGTGGATTTGCTGAGTCAGTTAGGTACTCAAGTGGCGATCGCGATCGAACAATCTCAACTTTACCAGCAGTTGGCCACAGCAAATCAGCGGTTGGACGGATTGGTGAATTTGGACAGTCTGACTCAACTAGGGAACCGTCGCCGATTTGATGAGGTTCTGAACCGAGAATGGGAACAATGTAGCAGTTCCCAACCGTTATCTTTGATTATGTGTGACATTGACTGTTTTAAGTTTTACAACGACAATTACGGGCATCAAGCTGGGGATGCTTGCTTGCAACAAGTGGCGCGGGTGATCGGGGATACTTGCACAGATGTATCCACAGAACAGCTCTATTTGGCTGCTAGATACGGTGGCGAAGAATTTGGGGTGATTTTGCCAAATACAGAAATTGGGGTTGCACAGAGAGTTGCTGAGGCAATCCGCAGCCGTGTTAAAGCTTTGGCGATTCCTCACCTGAAGTCTGTTGTGGGCGATTATGTAACTCTCAGCTTGGGGGTTGCGACCATTTCTGAGGCTCAAAACTCACCGAAAATGCTGATTGAAGCGGCGGATAAGGCCCTTTATCGAGCGAAGTCTGGTGGGCGCGATCGGGTGGCTGTGAGTCAGTAGGCAGTAGGCAGTAGGCGGTTGTTATTACAAGAATTTGAATACCAACTGCCCTTAATTCCGAATAGAGATTGCCTAAGTCCCATAATTATTACACCGCAAAAAAAGCGATCGCACTAAATGACATCATAAGTGCGATCGGGATATTATGAATCATCTACTTATTTATCTGAGTCTCGGCCTAGTTTTTATGCAGTTTCACAGATTTTGTTACAAAGATTTACATAAAAAGATATCGGGTGCATCCCACTTTTGCAAATATATTCGTAGGGGCGAAGCATTTCGGTAGTCAATCTCTGATTCTCACTAATAAATTGTCTGCCGAAATGCTTCGC
>JAYTZD010000265.1:0-6913 GCA_043742065.1 Oscillatoriales bacterium | reverse complement strand
GAATCAGAGTTTCATAACGTTGAAGGCTGGTTTCCCTCAACTGCCAATTTCTACCCTTGGTTTTGTAGCTGATTACTCCCATCAAAACTCCGAGGGCTGCACCTGTGGATGCTTGTGCCGGCGGCTGTTTGTCGAATACAGTGACTTTCAGTTCGGGATAATTGCTGAGTTCAAACGCGATCGATGCTCCAACAATACCACATCCAATAATTGCAACACGAACCATTAATCGATTTTAGATTTTAGATTTTGGATTTTAGATTTTAGGAATGATAGAGGAGACGGCAATGCCGTCTCCCTACCCGAAAATAATGGATACGGCAATGCCGTGTCCCTACCCCAAATAACATTGTAGGGAGACGGCACTGCCGTATCCTAATTTCTGGACTCGAAAGTGATTAAGCTTTAGGAATTAGCTGCAAGAAAGCATCAAAATCATTGACTGCTTTTTCATAGCTGCTGGTCACTTTTGCATAATCAAGGTCTTTAACAGCAATATCAACGTTAACCAAATTAGCAAACAAACTCTTGGTTAAATCAACAGCTTGTTGTTGAGATTTAGGCAACAAAACGGCAGAAACACTTTTCATTGCGCCACGCAAATCACCGAGAGGCCCGTGAATGTAAGTTTTGGTATCAATCCACTTGCGTTTTTGAATTAGGGCTCCTAGGTTGTCCATGCGCGATCGCAATTCTGTCAGAGTAGGAACATAACGCTGAATTTGCTGAACCTGTGCTGCTGTGTAAGTAGTTGGAACTTTGGCTTCGACACTACTGCAACTAACAAGAAATGCCATCATAAATGACATCATTAAGGCAAGAATTGAACGGGGACGAATCATATGGATTTTAGATTTTTAGATTTTAGATTTTAGATTGCTCGTAACGAGTAGACACCAAGCGGGTAAGGGCTTTCTCGTATTCTTGTTCCCAGGATCTGCCTGGAAACGCAGATGCTTTGGCTCTGCCTTGCTAACCCAGCACCGAAAGTTAGGTACAAAAAATCAGTTTACCTCTTTTCGGCGCAGAAAATCTATTAGAGCATCACTAACTTTTTCTGACCAATGTTCTTGAGGATAATGCGCTGCTTGTTCCAGTTTAACCAACTCTGCATTGGGCAAGGAACTAACTAACTTTTGGGCTGGTTCCATACTCAGCCAAGGGTCTGTTAATCCCCATACAAATAAGGTTGGTCTAGTCCATCCTGGAAAGCCGGATTCAATTTCTGCCATTGACTGCGGCAATTGAATGTTACGGACTGTGTTCATTAGCGATCGCCCCGCCTGGGAACTCTTCAAAAATGGACGACGATAAGCATCTAAATCCTTGTCTGATATGATTTGGCGACAGCCACCTTCTAAGGTTCTGTCTACTAAAAGTGGGTCTTGAGTGATCATGTCGCCAATGAAAGGCAGTCCAAATTGCTGCATTTTCCAGGGCAGTTTGATGTCTGCTGAAACTGGTGTATTTATGACTACTAAACGTTCAATTTTATCGGGGTTTCGCAAAGCATATTGAATGCCGGCAGAAGCTAAAAATCCTTGGACAACTAGGTGAAATTTGTCTATTTCTAAAGCTTGAATAAATCCAGTGAGTGCTTCAACAAAAGCATCAGGAGTGTAGGCAAAGTCGCGTTTGTCTGGTTTGGTCGATCGCCCATAACCGATCCAATCTGGTGCGATCGCGCGAAACCCGTTTTCCGCCAAATCTGGCATGATTGCAGTCCAGGTGAAGCTCTGGGATGGCAAACCGTGCAGTAACAGCACAGGGGGCTTGTCAGTTTCGTTAACCGGATTTGTTTCTTGATAAAACCATTCCAGTGACCCGGACTGGATTGTCTTTTCGTCAATTGACATTATTTTAAGAATGGGGAATTGGGAATGGGGAATTGGGAATTGGGGAATGGGGAATTGGGGAATTGGGGAATTGGGGAATTGGGAATTGGGAATCACAAATAGCTAAACCATCTTGGCAGTTGCTATCTATCAAACAAGAGGGCGGGAATTCCCGCCCTCTTGTTTGATAGTAGAATTGAGTTAAAGCCGTGCTTAGAAATTCATTTCAGCAGCTTGAACTTTTTCCACCTGTTTCTTCTTGAGAACCAACATGATTTGAGCCAACATGGTCAATGCCAAGAAAGCCATCATTCCTTGAATTCGATTAGAACTTTGCAGTACAATCTCGACATCTTTTTGACCAAAACCGCCCACATTAGGATTGTTTGTCAAAAGTTCGCCGGCTGCAACTGTTTGTCCTTCAGTCACAATCAGTTCAGGGCCAGCAGGAATTGTATCAACAACCGCTGCACCTTCTGTTGGTTGAATTGTTAATTCAGAACCGCCTTCTTCCAGTTTGGAAATCTTAGAAATTGTACCGGCTACCGAAGCATTATAAACAGTATTATTGCTCTTAGCACCAGTAGGATAAACCTGACCGCGACCACGGTTGCCGCCGACATAAATTAGGTATTTGCCAAAGTGAACTGACTTGTCTGTTGCTGGATTTGGCGACAAAACTGGGAATACCAATTCTTTGTACTGTTCCCCTGGCAGTGGGCCCACTAAAACAATATTTTCTTGGGTTTCGCTGTAAGGTTGGAAGTAAAGGTCGCCGATTTTTGCCTTCATTTCTTCAGGAATTCTGTCAGCCGGAGCAATTTTGAAACCTTCGGGTAACATCAAAACAGCACCAACATTCAAGCCACCTTTACTACCGTCGCCAACTACTTGTTGAACGCTGGTATCGTAGGGAATTTTGACAATAGCTTCAAAAACTGTGTCTGGCAAAACAGATTGCGGTACTTCTATTTCGGTGGGCTTTGCGCCGAGGTGACAGTTGGCGCAAACAATTTTGCCAGTTGCTTCGCGGGGAGTAGCTGGTGCTGTTTGCTGAGCCCAAAAAGGATAGGCAAGTGCTGCTTGGGGAAGTGCGATGTCGCTGCTGAGGAAAAATGCTGCTGCGGCGATCGCAACTATGGCAGTTTTGGCGATCGTTTGGACACTACGACGAAATATCGCGGATAAATTAGTTTGTGGCATCAGAGTATTCAATCTCAAAGGTCAGACAATTTTGAATTTTGGATTTTGGATTTTGGATTCTGAATTTCGGATTATTAGACTGTTTTAGAGATGCAATTATCTATAATTTTCACCGCTGACCCAATCTAAAATCTAAAATCTAAAATCCAAAATCGTTTAAGACCACCAAGGGGCTTCGCCGGTGCGGAAATCTGTTTCTTTCCAAGGGCTAAAGGTCAGCTTGTCATCTGCGATAGTGGCGTGGGCTAAGGGCAGAGACAAAGGTGCGGGGCCGCGGACTACCTTGCCTTCACTGTTGTATTGAGAACCGTGACATGGACAGATGAATTTGTTTTCACTGTTGTTCCAAGGTACGACGCAGCCTAAGTGGGTGCAGACTGCATTAATGCCGTAGTCGGCCACAGATGAGTCTTTTTGGATCACAATATAAGTAGGGTCGCCTTTGAGACCTTGCGCTAAAGTGCGATCGCCCGCAGGATGAGAAGTCAAATATGTGCTAACTATGATGTCGTTACCCAGAGCATCTTTAGCAGTGACTCCACCGCCAGCCGCCCCACCCGAAGGAGGAATAAAATAGTTGACAACTGGATAGAGTGCGCCCAGTGCCACACCTGTGACAGTACCGAACGTCAGCAAGTTCATAAATTGACGACGCCCCATATCGGGGACATCGGGATTACCAGCAGAAGATTGAGCCATGACCTGCCTTTGCGCTTTTTAGTTACGTTTGTTTGCGAGCTGTAGCTGTGAATCTGTTAGGTGCAGATAACTGAAATAATTGCGGTTAATCTGCTCTCACAAAATCTCGGCTGTGAAAATTCCTTTTAAGAATGCACTTTTCAGCCTTTATTAGAGTATTATTACATTTTTTGAACTTTGTCTTTTATTGTTTAAGGAATTCACCTAGGAGCAACCATGACGGGCAAGGATTTACACCAGCTATTGCTAGAAAAATGGGGAAAATCTTACGATATCAGATTGCGGCGGACGCGGGGCAAGATTTTTGTCCAAGTTATGTGGAAATATCTGGAACAGGTGTCTTTCCCGATGACAGAGGCTGATTATTTTGAGCATTTAGACGCAGTGGCAAATTACCTGAACGGTTGGGGGAGTGCTGCACGGGTGAGAGAGTATATTGAAGCTACGCGCGATCGTCCCCGTTTGGGCAAAGCTGTCAGCGTTCCCCTAGATTTGGGCGAAAGAGCCTCGGAGTGGCTGCTGGACGAGTTTTAGATTTTTCCGTTGACTGTTGATATATTTTGTGGCACCGTACTCTGAGCGGAGTCGAAGGGTTAGTTGTCTGTTAACTGTTGTGCATTTAAGTTCTATATTACGATCGCATATCAAAAATCCTCTCCCACTCTCCCCCTCCCACTCTTCTCCCCCTCTTCTCCCACTCTCCCCATCCCCCTCTTCTCGCCCTCTCGCCACCGATTACCAAAACCTGAGACATAAAATCAGCAACAATTTCAACTACAATAAAGTTCAGATATGCCATCAAATTTAGGAGAATGTTGTAATGGGTGTTGCAGTTGGAATGGTTGAAGTCTTAGGACTTCCCTCAGCCGTAGAAGTTGCGGACTCAATGGTGAAAGCAGCCCGTGTTACTCTAGTTCGCTATGAGAAAATAACCCGTGCTTACTGGACAGTTATAGTTCGAGGAGATATATCGGAAGTGCAAGCAGCCGTTGCTGCGGGGATTGAATCAGTTAAAAAGGTCGATGGCGGAAAATTGCTGTCGTATCATATTATTGCTCGTCCTCACGAAAATCTGGATTACGTTTTGCCGATCGGTTACACCCCAGAAGTAGAACAGTTCCGAATGTAGTTAAGGTTTTGGCAAAACTTTGATGTCGAATTTTAACATTTACCACTTTAGAGATGCGGGCGATCGCGTCTCTATGTTTTTTGGATTCTGCCCGCTAGCAACAGGCAAGATGCCTGTTCCACAAAATGTAGATTTTTTGGCATTTTTCTCAGCAGCAACAGGCAAGATGCCTGTTCCACAAAATGTGGATTTTTTGGCATTTTTTTTAGCAGCAACAGGCAAGATGCCTGTTCCACAAAATGTGGATTTTTTGGCATTTTTTTTAGCAGAAACAGGCAAGATGCCTGTTCCACAAAGAGTGGATTTTATTGTGCGGCGGGCATCCTGCCCGCTCATAACATAGTTAGTTAGAATGATCCACAATCTAAAATTTAAGTTGATTTAATCATTTTCCTAAAAGCTTCACCAAACCAACACCGCCAAAATAAAGAGCCAACACCGCACCTCCCAAAAGACTTTGAGTCAAAGGGTCAGTTGAAGGTGTTAACACAGCTCCCAAAACAGCCGCTCCCAAGATTACATAGCGCCAACCAGACAACATTTGCTTAGAAGAAACTATGCCTAAAACGCCTAGCAAAACTTGGACAATCGGGATTTGAAATGCTAAGCCAGTGCTGAACATTAATAATAAAACAAATTCAAAGTATTTGTCGATCGACCATAATTGCTCTACAACATCGGCTCCGTAGGTGACAAAGAAGTTGAGCGCCGCCGGAATCAAAGCGATGTAGGAAAATACTATTCCGCCTAAAAACAGGAAACTCGAACCGAAGAAAACAGGGCCGAGTAACCCGCGTTCTTTGCGAGTTAAGCCTGGGAGTACAAATAACGCTATTTGGTAAAAAATGAATGGACTTGCGATTAGTAAACCGCTATATCCGGCAACTTTAATCGAGACAAAGAAATACTCTCCGGGAGCTAGTTGCAAAAATTTGACTGCTCCTGCTGGTACTTCTAGCAATTTAACGATCGGTCTAACATATAAAAAGCAGCCGACTATACCAATTACTACTGCAATTAGTGCATAGAAAATTCGCAGTCGCAATTCTTCTAAATGATCGAACAATGACATCTCAACTTCGTCGGGAAGTTCATCTAGAAATTCGTTTTCGAGGTTGCGGGAACCGATGAAACCGTCTGCGATTGGTGCAATGCTGGGTTCCAGGTTATTGTCGAAATTTTGTTCGGATGTCTCCAAGTCTGAGGGGGATGTCATAGGAAATCGGGAATGGGTAATGGGGAATCTGACAATTTTAGATTTTAGATTTTAGATTTTAGATTGAAGATTGAAGAATTGATTGGTAATTTTAATCTAAAATCCAAAATCGGCAATCAAAAATCGGATGACTAATGACTTCTTCTTTATTCAATGACGATCGCAATTTTGCCGATCGCCCGCCCCGTTTCGCTGTAAGTGTGGGCTGCTGCTACTTCTTCGAGGCTGTAAGTGCGATCGACAATCGGATCAACTTTACCAGATTCGATTAATTCTCGCAAACACCCTAAATCGCTGTTGTTAGCGTTGGCTACAATTAGTTTGGCTTTTTTGCCAGACATAAACAAGCTGAGAAACATCGGCGCGAGATTGTCGAAACTCGGTAAAGTTGAGATATAAACTCCCTCTGTCTGTAGCACATTTTCGCATTCAGCAAATGTTTTCTTACCGACAGCATCCAAGATTATATCATACTTTTGTGTTTGTTTAGTAAAATCAATTTTAGCATAATCTAGAACAAAATCCGCTCCCAAATTCTTGACAAAATCGCTATTTTTTGCACTGCAAATTCCCGTAACTTCGGCATTCATCGCTTTGGCAATTTGCACTGCAAAAATGCCGACTCCGCCGGAAGCACCGTTAATCAATACCTTTTTTCCGGCTTGAATCTCACCCAAATCCCGGAGTGCTTGCAAAGCAGTTAAACCTGCGATCGGCACTGCGGCTGCTTCCGCGTGAGTAATGTTTTGAGGTTTAATAGATGCAGCAGATTCTGATACGACGCAATATTGGGCACAAGCGCCACCAGTTATGGGATTCAAGAAAGTATAA
>JAYTZD010000264.1:0-3532 GCA_043742065.1 Oscillatoriales bacterium | reverse complement strand
AAACCCGCATTCGCATTCGTGTTCCCAAAGAATATCATCAGGAACCTGTGATCTCTAATCTGATTTCTGAATACGGTTTGAAGGTGAATTTTAATGGTGCTTTGTTGGGTGGTAAAACTTCCGATGACGGTTGGTTTGATTTGGAACTGAACGGTACTGCTCAACAGATTGAAAGTGCTCTGATTTATCTCAATGATTTAGATGTGGAAATCTGGAGCAATTCTAATAATCCCGACGAGGAAAGTTGGTAATTAGTCAGTTGACAGTTAGTTGTCCGTTGACAGTTGTTATTGGTTATTGGTTAGTTTCAATAACCAGTAACCAGTAACCAATAATATCGTTTCCGGTTGCATCGGTATTGTTCAAACAGTCAAGAGTCAACAGTTAACAGTCAACAGTCAACTATCGATCGCACTCAGTAATGATTTTGATTGACATTGTTTATAAAATATGGTATTGAGTTTGTTCAAAACTCCGAAGCTTCGTGCAAGTATTATAAAATATTTTTGTAAAAGCCGGAACAACATCCCCCTTTCAGACTTCTAAACTATCAAATTAAGTTATTTATTGTGGCAATACACAAAATTGTGTTGCTGTCAATAGATAGTTGTATGTAGAAGCATGGGCGATCGCATATAAAAAACATCTGATCGCTGCTACGCTTAGTTTGTGTGATCATTTTAATGTGTGTGTGTACCAGAGGAATTAAATCATGGAATTTGACAAAGTACGGAACCAACAGATAGTTTTTGTAGATTCACAAGTTAAAGATTGCGAAAGTTTAATAGAAAGCGCTAATCTCGATACAGAAGTTATTGTCCTGAAGGGCGATCGCGACGGCATCGAGCAAATCACAGAAACACTTAAAACACGGGAAAATATTGCAGCCGTCCACATTTTGTCTCACGGCGCAGCAGCCAGCGTCCAAATCGGCGCAACAGAACTTAATCTAAGTAACATTGAAACTTACCGCGATCGGCTAGAAGAATGGTTTGCCCTACCAGCCGAAGCTGACTCGAACTCTAGAACCACAGCTAAACCAGAAATTCTACTTTATGGTTGCAACGTCGCCGCCACAGCAGCCGGTGTCGCTTTTGTACAAAGGCTGAGCGATCTCACCGGGGCAGAAGTTGCAGCTTCCGATAATTTGACTGGGAATGCCGCCTTGGGTGGAGACTGGGAATTGGAAGTTTCCACGGGCAAAATTGACACGGCTTTGGCATTTTCCGCAGAGACGAGGGAAGCTTATAGCGGCGTTTTAGTCGCCACATTTGCTGAACTGCAAGATGCGATCACTCTGGCTAACGCTTTGCCCAATGAAGACACGATCGCACTCACGGGCAACATCACCTTAACAGCCGGACAAGTTCTACCCCGAATTTCTAACCCCATCATCTTTACCGGCGCTGGTTTCACCGTAAATCTTGGTAGTAACCGGGGCTTTTTTGTAGACACCAGTGCAGTCAGCTTTTCCAACCTGACAATTACCGGTGGACGAGCACTAGGTGGTGCGGGTACTGCTGGCGGTGGTGGTGCAGCCGGCATGGGAGGCGCACTATTTATCAATAGCGGTGCTGTGACAGTCAATAGCGTTACCTTCAATGGCAACAGTGCTACAGGTGGTGCCGGGGCATTAGCCGTAGTAGGCGCAGCAGGTGGCCCTGGTGGCAACACCGACTTTGCAAGACTGTTTCCCTTCCCCAGTGCCGGAGGCAACGGTCTAACAGGCCTCACTGGCAACCCAAGCATCGGTCCGGGTGGCCCCGGCGGCCCCGGCGGTGGCGCCGGTCCTGGTGGCAATGGAACTGGCGGATTGCCGGGAACTGGTCTCAACGGGGGCATCGGCGGCGCTGGTGGTATTGGCGGTGCTGGTACCCTCGGTACTAGCGGCGGCGCTGGTGGCATCGGCGGTTTCGGCGGTTTCGGTGGCTTGGGAGGCGGTGGTGGTGGCGGCGGCATTGGCGGCATCGGTGGCGTTGCTGGTACTACCACTGCCGGTAATGGCGGAGTTGGTGGCCTTGGTGGCGAAGCCGGATTTGGTGGCGGTGGCGGCGGTGCTGGTGCTGGTGGCGCTGCCACGGCCCCTGGCGGTCTTGTAGGCCTTGGTGGGAACGGCGGTGTCGGTGGCTTCGGTGGAGGTGGAGGTAGCGGTGCATTAGGAGGAATAGGAGGAATCAGCACACCCCTCGGAGGTTTAACCGCAGGTGGCGTTGGAGGCCCTAACAACTTGGGTGGCGGTGGTGGTGCCGGTCTGGGTGGTGCAATTTTTGTAAAGGCTGGCAGTTTGACCCTGAACAACAGCACTTTATTCGGCAACACAGTAATAGGAGGCGCTGCGGGTGGTGTTGGCGCTACAGCGGGTGCTGGGGCAGGTGCCGCGATTTTTGTCAACAACGGCGCTACTGCAACTCTGACTAACAACACGATCACCGCTAACACTGCTACTTCTACTGTTGTTGCTTTGGCTAACGGCGGGGGCATTGCTACTAACGCCGGTACTGTAACTCTCAAGAATACGATCGTCGCAGGGAATCTGGCCGGCGGAAGTCCTGATGTGTTTGGGGCATTCGCTGCTGCAAGTAGCAACAATTTGATCGGAAGTTTGGTAGGTAGCACGGGCTTCGCAGCGACTAATCAATTGCCGACGACTGTTCCTCTGGCAAATGTCATCGCTCCTACCGCAGCATTGAACGGGGCTACAGCCGTTCCTGTCACCTATGCTTTGGTTGACAGCACTGCTACAGTTACGAATCCGGCCATCAACGGCGGTATCGCTGATCCGGCTGCTGGTGCAACTGATGAACGGGGTGTTGGTTTTCCTCGGACGATCAGCACTGCTATTGATATCGGTGCTTATGAATACGGCCCGATCGTCACAGGGACTAAATTCAACGACTTTGATGGTGATAGCCTCAAAGGTGCCGTGGCGACTGAACCAGGTCTCCCCGGCTGGGTGATTTCCGTAGGCACGAAAAGCGCTACTACCGCAGCCGACGGCACTTACACTCTCCGGGACGTCAAAACAGCTACTCCGATTACTGAAGCAGCTCCTGCTGGAACTCTGGCGACCGATTGGGTACAGACTCTCGCCCCAACTCCGGCTTCCACAGGTATAGTTGATGTGACCGGTGCAAACTTCGGTAACTTCAAAAAAACCACGATCGCAGGCCAAACCTACACCGACATCCTCGGTAACAAAGTCTTAGACCTTCCCACCGACACCACATTAAACGGTGTCACCGTCACTTTATACAAAGACAACGGCGACAGCATATTCCAAGCAGCCACAGATACTATTGTTGGTGCGCCAGTAATAACAGCAGGAACCGGAGATTACCTCTTCTCCGATATCGGCCCAGGCCAATATTTCATCCAAGCCACGGCCCCAGTCGGTTCCAGCATCTCTTTTCCGGCTGCGGCAATTCCTGTTACTGCCAATAGCGGGAGTCCATTCACCGCCCCTGCGATCGGCGTTTTCCAAAACATCACCATTAGTGGCACCAAATTCGAGGACAAAAACGGCAACGGAGTC
>JAYTZD010000263.1:0-1676 GCA_043742065.1 Oscillatoriales bacterium | reverse complement strand
GTGCCTGGAATTGGGGCTGCGGTGATGGCTGGGGTTGTTTGCATTATGTAAAAAATTAATGATTTACATTAATTATTGTATCAGAATAGTTTAACAATGCGAGCTTATGGTATGCAATCGTAGGCGATCGGGTAGACAATCCGCCATCACAAAGCAGGGATCGACTGATTTAGGTACATTTCCTACTGATTCGCGGTAGGGATCCTAGACCGAGGATTTTGGGGATGGCATTGGCGAATTCCCCACCAGGGAGTGGGAGAAGCAGTAAAACCTGAGATTTGCAAAGTTCCAGAATATTTCGTGAAACTATTTGCTTTTCTTCATGGTTTTGATACTCTAAAATATAGATAGAGCTGTGGCGCTCAGTCGATCGGCATTATTAATACTAGGGGAGCCAACTATGCAGGGTGTGAACATTATTCACCTGAAAGTTAGGGAGTTTTCTGAGTGATTGCTATCTCAGCCCGTCCCGTCGTCGGACGCAATTCGATTACGATTAGCTTTGCTTCTACCTTATACCTTTGTCCTGTTTTGGATCTGCTCCTAGCAGAGGTTCCGGAAGACTGGCAAGCGGAGTTACGGTTGGGGCTTCAAGAAGCTTTGGTAAATGCTGCTAAACACGGAAACAAGCTAGACCCCAGTAAAACTGTTGGAGTCCGTTTTTCGATCGTCCAAAATCAATATTGGTGGGTGATATCGGACGAAGGATCTGGCTTTGATGCCCCTTGTAGTTGTAATTTTTCTACAGAAAATTGCGACAGTCATCTTGCAGATAAGTCTGAACTCCCTGATGTTGAACAGGAATGTGGCAGGGGATTGTTTATTCTTCACCACATATTCGATCGGGTTGAGTGGAATGCTCAGGGTACAGAGTTAAGGGTATGCAAAGAAGTTACCAGTCGCTCTCGGCTGCCTAGCTGGCAATAAAACTAGTGACGCTCCCACACCAACCCTTTGGGTATGATTTGGGCATCTGAGTCCCGCCTGTGGATATCAAGATCTTCCTTTGAGGTACTTCAATTGTTTCCCTCTACGGCGTTTTATAGTGAGGAACGCGACCTGCCCCACTTGTCACATGAAAGGTTTTTTACTTAGACCCAGATTGTTATTCTTTGATCCAAGATACGAGTATTTTACCAGAATTATGACCCATCGTGCTGCAAGTTCACGGCACGATGGTTTAAGTCTTGAGGCGGTTCTTGAATTATTAATCAACACAAAGTTGATTAGATGTTTAATTCAAAACTGCGCTATTTTCCGTGTCCGTGGGTCGGACAGGGAGGAGCTGAGATCGATCGATCTAGCCATCCTGCGGCTTGATTCAAGCGAGGTAGAGCTTCTTCTGGTTGATTTTTGAGCAAAAAGACCAAAGCAGCTCCAGCTTGCTCACAGGCGCGCGCTGAACGGTTAGATTTGAGACGATGCCAATCTTTTTCGGAGATGGCGAGGCGCGCGGCGAGAGCTTGGGCTAGTTCTACCGTGCTAAGCTCGTTGAGGTTGACAGTTTTAGTGGTTTGTGTAGTTTCAAGCATAGGTCAGAAGGAAGAAGGAAGAAGGAAGAAGGAAGAAGGAAGAAGGAAGAAGGAAGAAGGAAGAAGGAAGAAGGAAGAAGGAAGAAGGAAGCCCTTCGACTCCGCTCAGGGAACAAGGAAGGAAGAATGCCTATTGTTTTTATG
>JAYTZD010000262.1:0-6924 GCA_043742065.1 Oscillatoriales bacterium | reverse complement strand
GCAATCGTTCCCACACCAGAGAAGACACCGATCGCTGATACACAAAACTCGTACCAAAATTCCCCCGCGTCACAATTTGTTGCAGCCAGCGCCAATATTGTACGATCGCCGGTTGATCCAAGCCGAATTGCTCTTTGTATTGTTGGATTGTCTCCGGCGAAATCTTCGGATTTTCCTTGAAAGTATCCAAGTAATTTCCCGGTGCAAGTTCAATAATTGCGAAACAAAGAATTGATGCTAAAAATAGCGTTAAAAGTGCCTGTAATAGTCTCTTGAAAACATAGATAAATGTCTCGCTGCCAAATAGAAAACTAAATATTCGTAAATTTTGGTTCAATTTAATAGTCATTTGTGATTGGTTAGTTGTTATTGGTTGGTTGTTATTGTTTATTGGTTAGTTGTTAGTAGCCGAAATTAGGAGACGGCAATGCCGTGTCCCTACAATATTATTTTGGGTAGGGACACGGCAATGCCGTCTCCTCTATATCATAGATCGTGCAACCGGAATTGATATGCCAACTGACTAATACTCAACTAGCGTCACGATCGGCACTTCTGGCAATTTCTGCCTACCGCCCAAGGCCAGCAATTCGATCGCAAAAGCAAAACCGACAAGTTCGCAGCCAGCTTGCTCTAACAACTTAACTGTTGCTGCCGCCGTTCCGCCAGTGGCAATCAGATCGTCTACAACCAACACTCGACTACCGGGTGCGATCGCATCTTGGTGCATTTCCAGGCGATCGCTACCATACTCCAACTCGTACTCAGCGAAATAAACTGCTCCCGGCAATTTCCCCGGCTTGCGGATGGGAACAAATCCCACTCCCATTTTATAAGCCAAAGGCGTGCCAAAGATAAAGCCCCGCGATTCCATACCCACGATATAATCAGGAGACATTGCAGAGCATTTTTCGGCTAAACTGTCAATGGTGTAGCTCAGTCCTTGGGGGTTTCGCAGCAAAGTTGTAATATCTCGAAACATGATTCCCGGCTTCGGGAAATCAGGAATGTCGCGAATCAGAGATTTGAGATCCATATTCTAGAGCAGGGTTGAGGGTAACGAGGCATCAAAAATGGTACACCAATAATGTCAAAAATTAGAAAGTGAATCATAAAAATTAAAACCAATAGCTTTTTGAATTTTTATTTTTTAATTGCTTAAACTTTTGCGTACTGCCGAAGAAAATGTCATAATTCCCTAACAACAGGGTTGAATATTAAGATTTTTCACCCTAAGATCAATAGTCAAAAATCTAATATCTAAAATCCAATGATCAAATTGGCAGCACGAGTGGGCGAAGTTCCTCCTTCCATCACCTTAGCGATCGCAGCTAAGGCGAAAGCCATGAAGGCCGAGGGGATTGATGTCTGTAGTTTGAGTACGGGTGAACCTGATTTTGATACCCCAGAACACATTAAAGCAGCGGCTAAGCAAGCTTTAGACAGCGGCAAGACTAAGTATGGGCCGGCGGCTGGGGAACCGGAGTTAAGAGCTGCGATCGCGCGCAAACTCCACAACGACAACAATCTCCACTATCAACCTGAGAATATCATCGTCTGCAACGGCGGCAAGCATTCCCTGTACAATCTGATGATGGCTCTGATTGAGGCGGGAGACGAGGTAATTATCCCTGCTCCCTACTGGGTAAGCTATCCAGAAATGGTAAAACTCGCCAGCGGTAAGCCAGTCATTGTCCAGACTGATGCTTCTACGGGATACAAAATCACCCCGGAACAACTGCGTCAAGCGATTACTCCCCGAACCAAGTTATTTGTACTAAATTCACCATCTAACCCGACGGGAATGGTGTATAGCCCTGCGGAAATCAAAGCCCTAGCAGAGGTGATAGTCGATCGCGATATTTTAGTCGTTTCTGACGAAATTTACGAAAAAATCATATACGACGGTGCTCAACACGTCAGCATCGGTTCCCTGGGCAAAGAAATATTCGATCGCACAATCATCAGTAGCGGTTTCGCCAAAGGTTACTCAATGACTGGCTGGCGCATCGGTTATCTAGCTGGACCGATCGAATTAATCAAAGCTACCAGCATCATTCAAGGTCACAGTACCTCGAATGTGTGTACCTTTGCACAGTATGGCGCGATCGCAGCTTTGGAAAGCAGTCAAGAATCTGTCGAAAAAATGCGTCTGGCTTTTGCCGATCGGCGTGAAGTAATATTTGAATTACTCGATTCCATCCCCAAAATTAGCTGCATCAAACCCGACGGCGCTTTCTATATGTTTGTCAACATCAGCAAAACAGGCATGAATTCTCTACAATTTTGCGACGCTTTATTAGAACAGCAAAAAGTAGCAGTTATTCCCGGCATTGCTTTTGGTGCAGACGACCACATTCGCTTATCTTACGCCACCGATTTAGGCACAATCAAAAAAGCTCTCGAAAGGCTAGATAAGTTTGTTCGTCACATCTGAAAATTAGTCTGTTGACTGTTAACGGTTGACTGTTAACTGTTAACGGTTGACGGTTGACTGTTCACAACCAACAACTGACAACTAACTAAAGTTGCTTAGTCATAATCTCTTTGAGCAAATCCAACCCCTTCTTAACACGCCGAGAAACAGTCACCGCACTAATACCCAAGCGTTCCGCCGTTTCCTTCTGCGTCAAATCATAAAGAAAAACAAACTCCAATATCTCACGAGTCCGTTTTTCCAACATAGACAAAGCTTGTTGTACACGAATTTGGTCTTCTTGAGCCAACTGAAAACTGCGATACTTGCTATCAGGAACCAATGCTCCCAGACAAGTAGCCCCATCATCTTCATCTTGCATCGGCGCGTCCAAACTCAGAGGTGAACGATTGAGACGGGCTAGCTTAATTTCTTGCCATTCTTCGACAGAAATCTCCAGCACTGCGGCTACTTCATAATCCCTAGGATTTCGGTTAAACTGAACTTGCAAATCCTTGATCACTGATACAGATTTGCGTTCCAGTGACGACCAGTGTCTCGGAAATCGTACCGAAGGGCTTTTATCTCGTAGGTAGTGCTGAATTTCGCCCCGGATGTAGGGAATGGCAAAGGAACTAAATGCGTGTCCCTTCGACAATTCAAACCGCTCAATGGCTCTGATTAAGCCAATACACCCAACTTGCAGCAAGTCGTCATAGGTTTCATCACACTGGTTGAGCCAGTGGTGAACTTCCTTTCTCGCCAGTCCAATATTCAGTTGCACTAACTGATTGCGGACTTCATTGGAGCCAGAATTCTGGTACTCGCGCAGCAATTGCGAGTTTTCGTTCTTTAGTTCGTTTATGGCTGTGGTAGGCATGGTGGCGTAAGAGGTGGTAGAGCACAGGAATGATTTTGCCTTAGATCTAGTTTCAAGTCTAGTCTAAAAAATTTATTTTTAATTGGTGTAATCCTGACACTGAATAGCTGTGATAGCGGACACACCTATTGAGATTCGAGAATGTGTCGTGATTTGGACTGGTCATCGGAAGCTAGAATTTTACAGATAGAGTTTTGCAAGTCGGATTCTTTCTTCTTCCATAAATTCATTCATCAGCCAACAGTCTTCAGTTACATTGCTAAAGACTGTTGGCTAATGAATAACGAGTAGCATCTTTAGGGCAAGAAACTACTAAGGGTGCGATCGAGCATTCAGTCCAATTTTAGGAAACAGAAGGCTCGATGCGAGCATAGAATATACCCCGAATTTTCACATCCAGAGCAGGTCTAGCTCCCAAATCAGTATCAGAAGGCTGAGTGCTCTCAAAAATACCGGCAACTTCTCCCGTGGTGTTGTCTACCTTAGCAACTTGGAGAGAAATTCTACCAGCCTTGGTGCGGGTGTCAGCCAGCTTAACATTAGACCGTTTCAGTTTGGCATTGTCAGTAGCCGGAAGCGCTACAGCATTGTCATAGCCAGTGGAAACACCACGACCTTTAGGGTCTAAGAAGCCAGCGCTACGGTAAGAAGGAACGTTAAAATTTCCTTGCAAATCAGTGGAAGTATTGATCGCAACTACTCCTGGATCGGAACTAGCAACTAGCTCTTTAATAGTAAACAAGAAAGGTACTTGTTCTCCGCCCGGTAACTGAATCGTAATTGCTTGAAAGTCCAAGCCATCTTCTTCTGTAAAAGTCAGAGTTCCGTCAGTACCGACTTTGAGTGTACCTTGAACTTGGTCAATGCTCGACGTGAACCGCGTCAGCAATTTTCCAGGTACAAATTCTGCTTCTTGGCGTTTATTTGCAGCTTCTTCCTTAACAAAATAAGTGGTGGGCTGCAAACACAAACCAGTGAGTTTATAGGTGCCGCCCGCTTCAATGGCGATCGAGCCACGAGAAGTTTCTGCCAAAGTAGGACAGTTATTTGCCAATCCAGTACCTCTAATCTGGTCGTAGGTGAGTAACTCCGTAGTCGCCACCGTATCAGAAGCAGAAGAACAAGCAACCAGCGCACTCATGCAAAATGCTAAAAGTGTCACAATTAAAGCACGATATTTCATGGGAACCTCAATATTCAACATCGGATTATATTAAGAAAAAGCCCTACTTCGAGCAAAATATATTTGCTCACGGGCAGTCTAGGCTAGTGTAACCGTCCGAAAGCCACCACCGGCTTTGACTCAAAAAGTCGAGCTAGCACGGTGAAATTAAGCATTGACTTAGGATTTCTCAAAACCTTCGGATCGTAGCCCAATACACATCCTACGACGGGTTGTGCTCTTTTCCTGACTTGGAATGCAAATTAATATTGCTGAAGTCAACCTACTTAAGTTACGTTGCTATATGCCCCGAATGACGATCGCGACTAGCTCGATTAGTCTGCTGAGACTCAGGTAGGGGACAAAAGCCTTGTAGATTTCAAAGGAAGCAGCGGTATGGACAACGGCAAAGATTTAGAGTCAGGAAACTTGCAGTCCCAACTGCAATCCCTGACAGAGGCGATTCGGACTTTAGCCGAAAGTTGTCAGGGAGACAGTGTGCTGCTTTTGGCTTTGCTGCGGACACTAGAAAGTTCGCACCGAGAAATTCGGGACGGTTTGTTTCAAGCATCTTTTCCCGAAAACCGCCAAGCACTTTATAAATTGCTCAGGAATATTGAGGCGAATGGCGGCTGGCCTTACATCCACCGCATGAAACTGCGCGAGCTCTTGGGCTACACGGAACAACTATCTATCCTAGAAGATTCTGCTGCCGAGTCGCCATCAGACTCGACTGAAAATCCGCAAGGTCTTAAATAGTCATTAGTATCGCTTTTCTCAGTAACAGTGCAGTGCCAGACGGGCATCGGGCATCGGGCATCGGGCATCGGGCATACCTCACCACGCTTGAGAACCGCTATAGTTGTGAGTTTTGAGTTTTAAATTAAAACTCAAAACTCGTAATTACTCCGCGCTGATCTAAAACCCGAAAGGTGTAGGAGGAATCGGCAACACCGACGGGAACATCGGTGTGGGGCTGGGCATTCCCAAGAGTCCGGGAGTTGCTGTTGGGGTAAGAGACTTAATGCTCAGCAGAGCCGAATCTGGTAGCCCAATTGTCGGCGCAGGAGGAATCCTAGAAGCTATTGGAGTTGGAGTTGTCACCGGAGTTGGAGTTGTCACCGGAGTTGGAGTTGTCGCCGGAGTTGGAGTTGTCGCCGGAGTTGGAGTTGTTGCCGCCGGAGTTGGAGTTGTTGTCGCCGGAGTTGGAGTTGTTGTTGCCGGAGTTGGAGTTGTAGCTACAGTTGGATCTGAGATTGTGGTTGTAACTGTAGTTGTAACTGTAGTTGTAGTTGGTCTGATGGGAGTCGTCGCAGTCACAGATACAAAATCAGTTGGCTCAATTAGATCTTTTGGAGTGTTTGTCAAGATTGCCAAAAGTTTGCCCTCCTTCTTCGTCGTAATTACTGTATCCCTGCGGTTTGCACCGTTGCCTTGGCTAATTACTAACTCAGCAAAAGATAAATTACTCGGCAGTCCAAAGAAGTCCTCAGCCTCATTGTAATCAGTAATCAAAGCCAAACTGCCAGGCCCAGCTCCCAGTACAAATATATCGCTACCACCGCCGCCAGTCAGAGTATCGGAACCCTCACCTCCGCTCAAGCAGTCATTACCCTCCGCCCCGAATAAATTGTCATTGCCAAAACTGCCCAAAAGTGTATCGTCGCTGAGGCCACCAGCCAAGGAATCATCGCCAAAGCCACCATCAAGAACATCGCTACCTTTGCCACCAAAGAGGAAATCGTTATCTTCACCTCCCTGTAGCAAGTCTTCACCTTCATCGCCCCGAATCGTATCGGAACCAGTGCCACCTACGGCTGTATCGTTTGCTTTGCCACCGAATATCTGGTCATTGCCACCGTCTCCGTATAGGGAATCAGTACCGGCATTACCGTATAAAGTGTCGTTGCCATCTTCGCCTCTGAAGTAGTCGTTGCCATCACCGCCGAACAATTGGTCACCGCCACTACCGCCATTCAGAGAATCATTGCCGAGATCCCCGTAGAGAAAGTCGTCATCACCATTGCCAAATACCGAATCGTCACCATCACCGCCTGTGAGGGTGTCGTTGCCAGTACCGCCAGCAATGACATCAAAATCCCTGTTGCCATTGATTAAGTCGTCGCCAGCGTCTCCGAATACGGTATCGCTACCGTCGTTGCCATCAAGGATATCGTTGCCTAAACCACCGCGAATCGAGTCATCGCCGTTGCCACCGCTGGCGGTATCGCGACCTGGGCCGCCAATAATTTCGTCGTTTCCTTCGCCACCAAACAGCGAATCGGCTCCATCGCCTCCAATGATTTGGTCGTTGCCATTGTCGCCTTCTAGGGTGTCATCTCCTGCGACGCCTAGGAGGGAGTCATCGCCATCTAAGCCACGAATGCGATCGCCTTGGGGAGTTCCGAGCAGAAAATCATTGCTGTCTGTGCCGATCTGGTTTGCCATAAGGGATACATTGCTCCT
>JAYTZD010000261.1:0-3536 GCA_043742065.1 Oscillatoriales bacterium | reverse complement strand
CTAGACCGCGATCGTGTGCAGCATCAACGAGCGATCGCAGCTCTGCCGGAGTCCCGTACCCATCATGAGGTGCAAACAGGTTGGTGGCTCCATAGCCTTCGTTATCCACGCCATCAACTTGCGCGATCGGCAATAATTGCAGTGCGTTAAATCCGAGTTCTCGAATGTATTCCAGCTTTGTCTGAAAGTCAGCAAACGTGGCATAATTGGGAATGTTGAGATAATCGTGTAGTCCGGCAAATGAGCCGACATGAGCTTGATAGATAATTAGATTGTCAAATTTGGGTGTAGTAAAATCAGACCATTTTTGCTGCCAATCAACGACGATTCCTCTGGCGTTATCTTCGGCATTTTCGACTTGCCGTGCATAGGCATCCACACGAGTAACCGTACCGCCGGGATTTGTGGCATCGCCGCCTTTGTTTTCAATTAAGAACTGATAGAATTGATTGGCCACAACACCCGCAACATCAACTGACCAATAGCTAGGATTACTTGGTTCTGGCGCGAGTGAAACTTGGGACATCTGTTTGTCACGCCAAATGCAAACTGAAACTGCGATCGCATTCGGTGCCCAGACTCGAAACGAACACTCATCGGCAAACAGGTTTGCGCCCATGCCGGGATGAACGCTCGGATGAGCAGGTATCGATCGATCGGTTGAGTTCGGATTGGTTGAAGTATTCGATCGACTAATCAACATCAAAGGCATCCTCACAGTAATAAAATAATATTATTTACAGTTGTTTTGGAATGATTGAACCGCAGAGACCGCAGAGACCGCAGAGGAATATAAAAGAGGGATGAATGATTTCGATACCAACGGATTTGATCTAAGTTTTTTCTGAATTTTATCGGGTTAAATTTATTTTCGATCTGCCCACCTCAACTAGACTCGGAATCACCAGTAAATGAATCAATCAATAGACAGATATTTGACTCCGAATTTCTAAGTGCCATCTCTGTCAATAGGAATAGATTATGATGCATTCCAATTTTGGAGGGGTGAAGCATTCCGGCAGATAATTTATTAGTGATAACCAAAGATTTACTGCCGGAATGCTTCACCCCTACGGATATATTTACAAAAATGGGATGCTCCCATAGATTAAGTTGAAAACTAGCGATTAATGCTCGCGCTAAAACACTCATCTTTTAGAATTATTGATCTCTATATTTAGAGACATATTTTTATTAATCCTGGCAGCTATGCTTGACTTGCGATCGTTTAACAAGTTTTAGAATTTACTTCAAAGTATAAATATCTCAAATTTATATGGGAAATTGATTTTATGAAAAACACAACTCTATTCGATCGAGGCGATCGCCCTTACACCCAAATTTGAGGTGAAAATGTTTAGTATTAGCTTGAATTTAAAGCAAGGAATCGATCGGCTAAAAATCAACAAATGGCTGATGGGGTTGCTGGTAGCAATTCCGATCGCAGGAATCGGCAGCTATGTTGCCTACAACCAATTAGTGACGGCACCTCAGCAACGAGCGCAGCGCAAAATTCAGACAGCATTAGTTACGCGGGGCAATCTGACGATTTTGGTGTCAGCGAATGGCACTGTGCAACCCGAAAGTTCGGTCAATGTCAGTCCCAAAACCTCTGGTGTCTTGAAACAGTTGCTGGTTAAAGAAGGTGAATTTGTGCGATCGGGACAGGTGGTTGCCTATATGGACAACTCGAACCTCCAAGGGCAATTGCTCCAGGCGCAGGGCAATCTTGCTGGTGCTGAGGCGAATTTAAACAAGGTAGTTGCGGGGAATCGATCGCAGGATATCGCTCAAGCTCAAGCTCAGGTGGATGAAGCCAAAGCCAGTTTGAACAAGGTAATTGCGGGGAATCGATCGCAGGATATCGCTCAAGCCCAAGCCAACCTGAATAAAGTCCAAGTCACCTACAGACAAGCTGAAGAAGATTTGCGCCGCAATCAAAAGTTACAAGCAGCGGGAGCAATCTCGCAACAAACTCTCAGTACGGATCGATCGACCCGTGATAGTGCGATCGCGCAAGTGGAGCAAGCCCAGCAAGCTCTCAATTTGCTCAAAGTCGGATCGCGCCCCGAAGATATCTCCCAAGCCAAAAGCGTCCTCAGACAGCGGCAAGAGGCATTGAATTTACTCCAAGTCGGCTCGCGCCCCGAAGATATCGCCGAAGCCAAAAGCGTCCTCAAACAGCGGCAAGAGGCATTGAATTTACTCCAAGTCGGATCGCGCCCCGAAGATATTGCCGAAGCCCGTGCCAAGGTAATGTCAGCCCAAGGTGCGGAGGCGATCGTCCAACGAAGTATTGAGGATACCGTGATTCGCGCCCCCTTCGCGGGGATTGTTGCCCGCAAATATGCCGATCCTGGTGCATTTGTCACCCCAACCACAGCAGGTAGTGCGGTGACTTCGGCAACATCATCTTCAATTTTGGCTTTGGCATCCAAAAATGAAATCGTGGCGCAGGTGGCGGAAGCCAGCATTGCCCAAATCCGGGTCGGTCAGGTGGCGATAATTAAGGTGGATGCCTATTCTGGCAAAACCTTTGAGGGCAAGGTGACACAAGTGGCTACCCAGTCCTTGGTGCAGCAAAATGTGACCAGTTTTGAGGTGAAAGTAGCCGTCGCTGACACCGAACGACTGCTGCATCAGGGGATGAATGTGACGATCGATTTCAAAGCTGGAGAACTGACTCAGGTGCTGGTTGTGCCGACGGCTGCGATCGTGCAACAGACAGCCGTTCAGGGTGTATTTGTGGCGAAAACAGGCGCAGATCCGGTATTTACGCCGATCGTAGTTGGGACAACTGTCAATGACAAAACCGAGGTCAAGTCTGGTTTAACTGGGAACGAACGGGTTTTACTCAGTTTTCCACCCGGAACCCGCAAAGCCTCTGGGCTCAACGGAGGTTGATGGTAGTAGAAATCAGGACACGGCAGGTAGAAATCAGGACACGGCAGTGCCGTGTCCCTACGATTAATCATGGTAGGGAAACGGCACTGCCGTGTCCTCTATATCATTCCGGCGCAGCCGGAATTGATATTACTCTTAGGTTTTATTCAGTCCGAAAAACTCCTATGAAAACAAAGCGTTCTCCAAAGTCATTGATGCCTCCATCTCGTCGCACCAAACGCAGAATCTCACTGCTTGAAATATTCCTCATGGCAATTGAAACCCTGTGGAGTAATAAAGTGCGATCGGGATTGACAATGCTGGGCGTAATTATTGGTATTTCTTCCGTGATTGCGATTACTTCGATCGGTCAAGGAGTCCAAAAAGCCACCGAGTTAAGAATTGAGGCATTGGGTACCAATATCCTCCAGGTGTCAGCAGCCGCAGCGAGAACGGGCGGCATCAGTCAGGGGGCTGGTTCTGCTAGTACGCTCACCTGGGAAGATGCTCAGGCGATCGCCAAACAAGTCCCCGCCGCTACAGCCGTTTCAGCCTTCTTATACCGCCCGAATATTCAGGTGGTACGTGGCAACGTCAACATTTCGACAACTGCCATCGGCACGGATTTAAACTTTCCAACGGTGAGAAATGTC
>JAYTZD010000260.1:0-14610 GCA_043742065.1 Oscillatoriales bacterium | reverse complement strand
TCCGTTTAGATCATTCCGATGCAAACGGATTTGATATTACTAAGGGAGCAAGAAATTCACAAATGATTTAGGATCGCTATATTGCGACAAAAATGATTTCCTTCATAATTTCCTCATATTCTTCGGATAACCTTTAATCCAAGGTATTCAATTGAATAGTGTTTGGGAACTGAAAAAATGCATAAAACTCTGGTCAATCTTACTTTAGCCGTAGTCACAGAGGAAGTGGAAAACATCTTGGATTCTTATCCCAGATATCCCTACCAAGAAGCTTTTTCACCCTCTGGTTTGCGACAGGATTTGATTGCTTACGTGCTCAGTCGGATTCCCAATACCTATAGTGCGATCGCACCCTCCGATCCTCTGTCAAATAATAGCGTTCAGATTCGCTGTTCTTCCGAGCAGTTGCTGCACATCGAAAACTTAATTCATACAGGGATTAGCGATGTGCTGCACAGCTATGACAAGATAGACCATCACATTCCTGAAACCTTTAATTTTGGCGCGAGAGTTGCGAATTTGTTTTGATTAGTCTTCAGGAATATTGAGAAAGGGGGATTGGTTATTCGATTTTAGATTTTAGAGGTTGCCGCGCTCCGCTCGCAATGCTTCGCAATTTTGGATTTACCCCACGGATAAATTCGGGGGCTTGTACCATGAAGAATTTCTTGGTCAATAATATTAATTATTAATAATAATTAATGTTTTGTTGTAACAATTACATTCAGTTACCGGAAGTTGAATTAAAATTTGCAAACTTCTGTTTCTAATAAGTGGTGTGAGTGTTATGGCGAATTATAAAGCTTCTTTTCAAGTCTTGTGGCTGTGTTTATTGGTTTCTGGTGTCGCAGTGCCTTTGAGTCCGATCGCGACTATTGCTCAAGTTCAGGATAACTCAACTCCCGAAGTTGCGCTACAAGGCAGTCCGATCAATGGGAGTCACTCAGACCAAACCTTGAGAGTGATTGAGGTTGAACCATCTGAGCTACCGGGGACAATGACAACAGAGGCGATCGCAGTCGATCGAACTTTACCACCAATCGGGACAACAGAGGCGATCGCCAAAGTAACGGGGGCAATTCGTGAATTGCCCCCACAAGAGTTAGAAACTGCAAACTCTCCTCTGTCTCAAATAGTTAGTGGAGTCGATACAGTCGCCGATCCGAACCACGAGACAGGCACCGCTGATCCCCTCAGTATACAACAAGACGAGGCACAAGTCACATCTGTTTCCCAACTCTCCGACGTGCAGCCAACAGACTGGGCATTTCAAGCCTTACAATCTTTGGTAGAAAGATACGGCTGCATTGCGGGATATCCCGACGGCACATTCCGTGGTAATCGAGCCATGACTCGCTACGAATTCGCCGCTGGATTAAACGCCTGCTTAGACCAAATCACCAAACAAATTAGTGCATCAACAGGCAATTTAGTCAAAAAAGAAGATTTACTTGCTCTGCAAAAGTTGCAAGAAGAATTTGCAGCAGAATTAGCGACATTGCGAGGGCGAGTCGATGCTTTGGAAGCTCGTACTTCCGAACTAGAAGCAAACCAATTTTCTACTACTACTAAACTCAGTGGGTTTGCTTGGTTCAACATCACAGGAGCTTTTGCAAATGATAAAATTAGAGTTGAAGCTACAAACAGAAATGCTGTTCCAGTCGCTCGAACGGCCGGACGAGATCCTGTCACAAACAGACCGATTGTTCAGAAAGTTGACAACCCAGAAATCACTTTTAGCCAATTAGTTTGGTTAACTCTCAATACTTCTTTTACAGGCAAAGACCAGTTGATTACACAATTAGCTGTGGGGAATGGCAATTCACCAGCAAATCAATTTACTTCGGCAGGTTTGTTCAATACATTTGGCACTCCATTTCTCGATCAAACTGCGGGGAATAATCCGAATGAAGTGATACTGCGAGAACTTGCTTATCGATTCCCGGTTACGAATAGCTTGCAAGTAGTAGTCGGGCCCAGAATTAATTTCTATCGGTACTTTGACAACAATAATTTTAACTTTTTCGTGGATGGTACAAGCAGCTTTAATTCTAACAACAGTACGTTATTAACTGCAACTAAACGCGGTGCCGGTGCTTTGGCTTTGTGGGATATCAGTCGCCAATTCAAACTGCGTTTCGGTTATTTGGGCGAGAGTATGGAATTTTTGCCCTCTTCGGTGTTTAATTCAGCTTCTAATCCGTCTCAAGGCTTGTTTAATGCGACGAATACGAGTACAGTTGAGTTAACCTATAGTCCGAGCGATCGGGCAAATTTGCGATTTCTCTACTCTCGTTCCAACATTCGGCAAATAGGCGGACTAATTGGAGCCCCCATTGGTAAGCCGATTAACGGTTTAGCAGATGACGGTTTTGGCGGCAAAGTTGGCGATGCTACTGCAAATACTTTTAGTTTCAATTTTGATTGGTCAGTCACTCGCCGTTTCGGTCTTTTCGGCCGTTACGGCTACGGCGAAACCAATATATTTCCCCGCACAAATCGACCTGATGGCACGATTAAAACTCAATCTTATCAGTTAGGAGTTGCGTTTCCTGATTTAATCAAAAAAGGAGCTTTGTTTACCATGTCATTTTTAGTACCGTTCGACGTGACTGGCGGCCAGAGATTTCTGGTTTCTGGTGGGGGAAATGGTGGCACTCAGTACGAAATCGAGGCTAATTATTATTTGCCAATTACGGACAATATTTCGATAGTGCCAGCATTTTATGTAATTGGTAATGCCAATAATTTTGACAACAATCCGACTGTTTTTGTGGGGAATTTACGGACGCAGTTTAGTTTTTAATTAGGAAGGAAGAAGGGCAGGATGATATCAATTCCGGCTGCGCCGGAATGATCTAGAGGAGACGGCAGTGCCGTGTCCCTACTCCAGATTCATTATTACATCTCATCTTTAATAATCCGGTCTAGTTCCGAAATATTATTAATCACAAAAGTCGGTTGTAGCGCCAAACATTCAGTGCTATCGCCATATCCATAAGCCGCCCAACAAGCATCTATCCCAGAATTTTTAGCAAACAGTAAATCAACCGCTGTATCGCCAACCATTAAAATTTGACTATTATCTAATTCCGGGAAAAGCGGTTTAATAGTCGAGTAAAATACAGACGGATCTGGTTTCAGAATGATTTCTCCATTATCACCGACAATTAAGTCAAAAAAATTGTTTATTCTCAACTTTTCCACAAATAAATTGACAAAATTAACGTGTTTATTGCTAAAAACTCCCAGGCTCAATCCCGATTTGCTAGCCGACTGCAAAATTGCCTTAGTTCCGGGAAATAGCTCTAATTGTTTTTCACCTTCTGTGCGATAATAGGAGCGGTAAGTTTCAATCCATAAAGGAATTTGATTTTCCTCGATCTGCAGATGCAGGATTTTGAAAGTATTTGCTAAATTAATGCCGATCGTAGCTCGAATTGTATCAGCAGCAGGTGCTGCGATTTGGAAACTCTCAAAAGTTTTGGCAATACAAGATATAATGGCTTTATGAGTAATTGCCAAAGTACCGTCGAAGTCGAAGATAATTAACTTGTACTGACTCATATTCCGTTTCCAATGTGAAGTATAACTTTTTAAAATTCAAGAGGTAAACATGAGTGTCACCGAAAAACCCGAATTTTTAGTAACAGATTTTACAGACTTTCCCGACCACACTCAATTACCAGACTCCGACGGTACTTTCGTGAAAAACTTTCAAGAACTCCCTCAAAGCATCCTATTAACAACGTCTATTCGACCCATCTTAGACCAAATTCATCCCGATGGACAATATTGTATTGGTCAAGATTCCGGTATTTATTGGCGAGTCGCCCAACCCCCAGAACCACCAGAAAAAGGGGCCGAAGCACCAGATTGGTTTTACGTGCCCGACGTACCGCCAACTCTTGACGGAAATATGCGACGTTCCTATGTAATGTGGAAAGAATTAATGCCGCCACTAATTATACTAGAATTTGTCTCTGGAAATGGCAGCGAAGAAAGAGATAAAACTCCAAGAAAAGGCAAATTCTGGATTTATGAGCGGATTATTCGACCTGCATTTTACGGGATTTATGAAGTCAAAAAAGCCAGAATAGAATTCTATCATTTGGTAGAAGATAGATTTGAGTTACTGCCAAAAAATCAGCGCGGACATTACCAAATTGAGCCAATGGGATTGGAATTAGGGATTTGGCAAGGAGTTTATCAGGGCGTAGAATTGCCTTGGATGCGCTGGTGGGATGCTGAGGGGAATTTGCTGCTAGCCGCTGATGAACGGGTAGAACAAGCGGAATTCGCCGCCGAACGAGCGGAATTCGCCGCCGAACAAGAACGACAAATGCGAATAGAAGCTGAGTTACGAATTCAAGCTTTAGAAGCGCGTTTGCGAGAGTTAGAAGGAGGATAAAATCAGAATCAAGAGGGCGGGTTTATTGAATTATTCGTTTGGATACATAAATGGTTGGTAAAACCCGCCCCTACCACATATTTTTTCTCCTTTATCCGGTTTGTAGTATGGAAATTTAAAAAAATAGCACTTCTAATCCAGAAGCTGCTTGTATTATTTGATAAGTATTTTGTAGCTTTGTGTAAATCCTATGGCATTAATTGTTCAGAAATATGGCGGAAGTTCGGTTGGTACAGTCGATCGCATTCTAGAAGTAGCCCGACGAGTAGTCAAGACAGTACAGCTTGGCAACTCGCTGGTTGTCGTACTTTCAGCAATGGGCAAAACCACCGATGGTTTAGTGAAACTCGCCAAAGAAATTTCCCCAAATCCCAACAAGCGGGAAATGGATATGTTGCTCTCCACTGGGGAACAAGTGTCGATCGCACTTCTCAGTATGGCATTACAGGAACTCGGACAACCCGCAATATCCCTCACAGGCGCTCAAGTCGGCATCGTCACGGAAGCCGCCCACACCCGCGCCCGGATTTTGCGGATCGATCCGACTCGGATTGAAAGCCAGCTAAACAAAGGTAAAGTCGTTGTGGTTGCAGGTTTCCAAGGCATTTCTGATTCCGAAGAAATGGAAATTACCACCTTGGGGCGAGGCGGTTCCGATACTTCGGCGGTGGCCCTAGCGGCGGCGTTGCGGGCTGACAGGTGCGAAATTTATACTGACGTGCCCGGAATTTTGACTACAGATCCGCGCCTGATTCCCGAAGCGCAGTTGATGGATGAGATCACCTGCGACGAAATGCTGGAATTGGCGAGTTTGGGCGCAAAAGTGTTGCACCCCAGGGCGGTAGAGATTGCGAAGAATTACGGAATGCCGCTGGTAGTGCTGTCTAGTTGGAGTGATGCGCCTGGTACGCGGGTGGTGTCACCTCCCCCCCAACCGCGCCCGTTGGAGGGCTTGGAGCTCGCAAAAGCGGTGGATGCGGTGGAGTTTGATTTGGATCAGGCGGGGGTGTCGTTGTTGCGTTTGCCTGATCGCCCTGGAGTAGCAGCGCGGTTATTCGGTGCGATCGCGCAACAAAATCTCGATGTAGACTTAATTATCCAGTCAATTCACGAAGGAAATACTAACGATATTGCCTTCACTGTGACGCGAAATTCTCTGCAACAAGCCACCGCCGTTGCAGATGCAATTATTCCTACTCTCGGCAAAAATTCTCGTCGAGAATTGGGAGAACCGGAAGTGAAGGCAGAAGAGCGACCTATAGCTAAAGTTAGTATTGCAGGTGCGGGAATGATCGGACGTCCGAGGGTAGCAGCGGAGATGTTTAGGACTTTAGCGGATGCGGGAATTAATATTCAGATGATTTCTACATCTGAGGTGAAAGTTAGTTGTACGATCGATGCTACTGATTGCGATCGGGCAGTTGCCGAACTCTGCAAAGCATTTGATGTGTCTAATTCGGCGATCGGACTCAATGCCTCATCTCCAAAGCCAGCCGCAGTCAGGGCTGTAGCCCTCGATGTCAATCAAGCGCGTTTAGCAATTCGTCATTTGCCCGATCGGCCAGGAGTCGCAGCCAAACTGTTCGGACTATTAGCCGAGGAAAATATCAGCGTAGACACAATTATTCAGTCCCAGCGGTGTCATAATATCGACGGCATATTGACTCGCGATATTGCATTTACTGTAGCACAAATGGATGCAGAAGCTGCTAAAATAGTCCTAGAAAAAGCCGCACCAGAATTCGGATGGGGCGAAGTTGTAGTCGATACGCAAATTGCCAAAGTTAGCGTTGTCGGTTCCGGGATGATCGCAAATCCGGGGGTAGCAGCAAAGATGTTTGAAGCGCTTTCGCAGCAGCAAATCAATATTCAAATGATTGCGACTTCGGAGATTAAAATTAGCTGTGTTGTGGATGAAGAACAAGGTATAAGGGCTTTGAAGGCAATTCATACAGCCTTTGAACTTGCGGGCACTGAAAGAATTCAAATTCCTGCTTAATCATGTAGGGAGACGGCAATGCCGTTTCCTAATATTCAGCAACGGAGGAGACGGCAATGCCGTGTCCCTACCCCAATTGATTGTAGGGACACGGCACTGCCGTCTCCTGACTGTGCGTAATTTTAGTCCTCATCTTCAGCTTCTTGTGAAATTAAAGCCATTGCTTGATTAATAATTGCCTCTTGATTCACTAACTGTGACAATTCTTTTGGTTCATAACGCCCTTCTTCCACTTCTAGGGAAGCTTTGTTAATAGCTTGTCGATACGCCGTTTCTAAAACCATGCGTAACTCTTCCAGAGGCAAGTAAAACCCTGCACCTTTAGGTCGTTTATTTTCCTCCTGAATTTCTAGAACAGAGTTCCGAATTGAGATATCCCAAGAGCGAGTTGTGCGATTTTCAGCTTGTTGTTTAATCAGATGCAATAGTAAAATCACTGCATAGCTGCGAATAGTGTTAATGATGTCTTTTTTACTCATTTCTTCTAGTTCTTCAACTATAGCTAGTGACCCCGGTAGATCCCCTTTTAGCAGTAAGCTTTTTAAGGTGAGTAGTTCTTCCATGACGAGTATATTTATCTTGGGTGACTTAGATTATAGCTCAAAATTAGCGATCGGTTAATCTTACAATGATTTAACATCTGTATTGCATAGGATTTAGGGTGTGTTAGGATCAAAGTTGCGATCGCCCAAAAAGGATTTAATCTTATGACTGTAGCGAACGAACAGATTACTAAGAGCATCAGCAATAGCGGCTTATCAAATTTCCGCATCACCATCGAACGTCTAATCGAACTTTTAGATTTAGAAGAAGAGGATGAGTATGGGATTTTGAGGCCGACTGAGTATGCTTTTAAAACAGCCATGAAATTGGTTGTTGAGGCCTATGATATTATGGGAAACAGTTTTCCTAAATGCTCGACTGCTACAGATGATCGAGGCAGTATTAGACTTGCTTGGCACGACATAAATACTGATTGTAAAATTAGGTTGTTCTGCCCATCTAATGCCGATGGTAAAGCTTACATTTATCATCGTAAAAGTGAGGAATATGGCTCAGAAGATATTACGTCAGCAGCAACCTTAGTCCATTGGCTAGAGTGGTTTAAAAAGGTATGAGTGATACATTTTCTCGGAGTGAATCAGAGTTATAAAAATTACCTTCTCATACTATAGCAGCATCTACTAAACGCCCAGTTTTTCAATTAATTCATTCCACTTGATCTTGTGAATAGGCTGCAATTCTGTATCAATACTGACCAGATTAGAGTAATTATTCACAAAAACTTCTAAGGAAATCAATCTTAAGTAATATTGAATCGTAGGAATTACTCCATTAATTATTATTTGACAGCCATGCTCTTCTCTAACTTGAGATATTATGTTATTTATTTCCTGAATTTCAGAAATTTTAATATTATTACATGAAAGTATATAGTATCTTTTGGGATTAAACCTGATAATTTTTTCATAAGCTATTCGCACAATTGTTAAGTCAATTTCCCGATCAAGCTTTACTTCAATAGCTTCACAGATTTGCCCTTGTTCGTCAAATACTTCTATGTCGCCTGAACTTCTTGAAGTCAAGTCAGATGCTGTGTGACTGCCTAAAGGTGCTAAAGTACACTTTTCATATCTTTTCACTTCATCCAAGAGAGACTTGTACGTTGCATAGATAGCCAAAACTGGCAACTTTGAGCCACCGCGAACTTTATATTTAGTAGAAAAATGCTCCTCCAGACAAGAAACTATACTCAGTATGTTCAGAGTGTCAGGATTAACTAATTTGGCTACGTTTACAATATTTTCAGCTTGTACTTCAATAACTTTATTCAATATCAACCGCAGCACATTATCTGCCTGTTCAGGTCTGCTTTGAACATAATCAATTATAGTTAAAAATGCTTTTTTTACTGCCTTGTTGCTGATTTTGCCCTGGTAGTCTAAATTGTACGGATACGGTTGTTCTAAAGACCTGGTGAGCCAACCGCTTTCAGCCATAGATGGAAGTCCCAGTTCTTTTAATGTAGGTGTAATAGATAGAGTGTCAATAGTTCTTCCCGAAAAACCACCCGGCATACTACTCTGATGTTTTCTGATGTCCTGTTCAGGGAATAAAGACTTGTGAGTTAAAAGAGTTATCAAAACGGTGTATACTCCCTTTTGTTTGTATGCTTGTTCACCAATCAGTAAAATATATTTAAGGCATTGTTGAGGAATATCCTTGATATCAGCAATTGAAAAGGACAAGCTGTATATATTCTTCAGTTTTTCTTTGTGGTTCATTAGGTTCATTTGACAATAAATTTTGACTTAATATTTCTTTCGCAATCGCTTCCACCACCGGCACGCAAACCGAATTCCCAATTTGCTTATAACTTTCCCCCGCACTTGGATAACTTTTGAAATCTTCAGGAAAACCCATCAGACGATAACATTCCTTCAGCGTCAACTTTCTCACTATATCTCGATCGGGAAAATAGACAAAAAACCTGCCCGATGTTTCTTGGGAAGGAATTGTCGGATGCACGCCATCCACCGAATAAATGCGATTAGGCTGTCTGTGCACCCTCGATAAATGTTCTGTATTGGGCCTGACGCCAGTTTTCCAAGTACCTTTATTTCTGTAACCTACAAATAACAGTCCCGAATCTTGCTTTCTCGGAGACTCAATTAAAGTATACTCGGATTTATCCAATATTTCAAAATCTCCTGTCTCGTCTAGAAATTCCCTGAGTCTTGGAGGAAACTTAGTTTTAAGTCGAGAAAAATTGAATTCTTTACCCTTAGTTGCAATGATGAATATTCTTTCGCGATGTTGAGCAATTCCAAAATCTTTAGCATTTAGAATTTGATAATTTACGCTGTACCCCAAATCTTTAAGACTGGCAATAATTACTTTTAGTGTGTTTCCCTTGCCGTGATGGATTAAGTGTTTGACATTTTCCAGAACAACAACTTGGGGTTGTTTGACTTTAATAATTTTACAAATCTCGAAAAATAGCGTGCCTCTAGTATCTTCAAAACCCAGCTTTTTGCCGCAGATGCTAAATGGCTGACACGGAAATCCGGCTACTAAAATATCAAAGTCTGCTAAATCGGCTGGATTGATGTTACTGATGTCTGCAAAAGGAACTTCGCCGAAATTATCTGTGTAAACTTCTCGGCATTTACTGTTGATTTCGCAGGAGAAAACGCATTGAAAGCCCACTTTTTCAAAACCTTGTCTGAAACCTCCTATTCCTGAAAACAAATCTATAAATTTCATTTTTGCTCAGCTTTAACACAAACAATTTATCAATACAATAATAACCGATTTTGCATCATAAATAATACTTATTTTTACTACGTCGCAGTTTTTGGTAGGGTGCGTAGCTTCCTATATCTGGGATAAAACTTCCAGATATAGGAAGCGACGCACCCTACTTGGAGTGCCAGATTATCTCTACAACACATACATGGAATATGCTGTATCGCGTAGAATGCCGATCGCCCAAAAACCCCAAACTTGTCCCACAGCCGACTAAACTAGAAATAGCAGAACAAAATACAGCCATCGTCTACTTCCTTTCACCAACCATGAGTCAAACCTTGGACAACCTCACCGCCATCGATGACAAGCTATCCAAACGCCACATCGATCTCGATCCAGGCGGCTACTTCATCATCTACCTCGATCGCGAAACCAGCTTAATTTGTGCCAAACACTTCACCAACATCATCGACGATAGAGGCCTCGCCATCGATCCCGAAACAGGCAAACCCATCCCCGCCAGAGGCAAAGTAGAACGCACTGAAGTCACACTTTTTACCGCCAAAACCGCCAAGGAACTTTGCGTCAAAATCCTAGAAGAAACCCGCCCCAATCCGGTGACACTATTAGATCACGCGGCTTATTTGGGACGGGAATTTGTACGGGCAGAAATTGCCTTATTGAGCGATCGAGAATACATTCAAGATTAGTCAAACCTGCCAAAGTCGCTTGAAAAAATAGGAACAGATCACGAAAAACCTTGATACCAGAAATAAGTCACCATCGGAATCACTGTCGCCAACAGCAACAGCACAACTACGATCGTTGTGGCATTACCTTGATCTGTTTCTTCAGCTTTTTTAAATGTGCCTTCAACTTGAGTGTTGTCAACAACTTCAGGAGCTCCTGGATCGGGTTGGCCCGACAAAACTGTCGCCAGGCGATCGCTAGCAGCAGTCAAGGCCTCATTATACTTGTTACCTTGGCGCAGCGGCACTTGCACGGTTTCCCCAGCCACACTCTGGGCAATTTCATCGGTTAGCACCGATTTCACGCCTTCTCCGGTGAGAATTGCCGCACTGTTGGTAACAGTGTCGAGAACGAGTAAAATTTGATTGGTCTGCTCTTCTGTCGCGGGAAACCACTGTTCAAACAGTTGCTTGGTGAAAGTAGCAGTGGTTTCACCGTAGTCTAAGCGGTGGATGGTGACAAACCGAACTTGTTTCCCTGTTTGGGTTTCCAGGTTGTCGAGCACACTGGTAATCGTGCTTTCGCTGCTGCGGCTGAGCACATCGCCTTTGTCCCACACCCAAGTGCGATCGTCTGCCGACAACATCGGCATTTCGTAGACACCAGTCGCTAATGCGGGTAACACAGCCATCTGGGAGGCGATTAGGGCGATCGCGATCGCCGCCGCCAAAGGTTGGATATATTTTGTCCAACTAAAGAGTTGCTTGAGAAGTCTGATCATAAGGTTGAGGATAAAAGTGCCTTTTTTCCAAAAATACTATACAAACCCCCTGAAAATTCATTTTAGACAAGGCAATATTGAGAATTAGCTCAGCAATTGAACTCCCTAGCAATTTTTTTTAGGATTATGACTATGGAACCCGCAGACACTTATAAAGGTTGGATTATTCAATCCCAGAAAGTATTCTACGTCGAGGTTTGGGATAGTCGCGGTAATCGCCATGTCGCTGTCCAAAATGCCAAGACTGAGGAGGAAGCCCTGGAATTAGCGAAAACATGGATTGACAAATATGAGTCAAAACCGGACAGAATGGCGATGGATGAACCCTATCCTTTCGGAGAGGCGATTGATATGCCTTTTTAAGTTAGTTAACAGTTAACAGTTAACTGCGTCGCCCTGAGCGGAGTCGAAGGGTTGACTGTTAGGAGAAATAATTACGACACTCCTCGCAATTTGCAGGTGTTTTCTACCAAACTCTGAGCAAATTTATCGAACCTTTGAGATAGCTTTTCATCCAACAATTTACCATCTGGACTAAAAGCTTTCCAAGCTTCTCCGATCGCAATTTGTTCCGGAATCACCCAAGCATGAACCCATCTCAAAATCACTCGCAAATCATTCAGCGCATTGCTGTTAACTTGTCCGCCCAACACGCTGATTGAACCGACTACTTTTCCGTCTAAATGCTCGAAACTCAATAAATCCAGCGCATTCTTGATCACACCGCTGAGGCTGCCGTGGTACTCCGGTGTTGCCAAAATTAAACCGTCCGCTTCCTTAACCGCATTCCGTAGTTTTTCCACGTCCGGGTAGTCACGATAATCATTCTCTCCGTCGCAGAACGGCAGATTGAGCGATCGCAAATCCAAGACTTCAACTTCCGCACCCAAAGCCAGCACCCTATTTGCTACTACATTCAGAGCCATCTGGCTGTAGGAACCAGCCCGCAAACTTCCGCCAATACCGACAATCTTAACCATAGGATTTCTCGAAATTTACCAAAACGGACTCATTACGACTATGCTTAGTTTAGCAAGTGCGATCGGCAACTGTCAATCGATTTTAGATTTTAGATTTTGGATTTTAGATTTAAAGATCAAACAAATCGAGCCATCCAAAACCCGCCGTCTTGTTAAAATGGATGAACGTAGCAACCAAAAGCGGTAAATCTTAGCAACCTTCTAAGCGGTTAAGACATTCTTGATCGCTGAAACAGTTACTATTACTGCATTTGCCTTCCTCCTGAATTTCCCACCTTGGGGGGGCAGGGGGGGTTGACTTCTTCCTTCTTCCTTCTTCCTGAATTTCCCCCCTTGGGGGGGGGCAGGGGGGGGGTTGACTTCTTCTTCCTTCTTCCTTTTTCCTTCTCTTATTAAATATGAAAAATTCTTGGAAACACGCATGGCTGGGGCATCTAGCCGCCAAAAAAGAAAAGTCGGCCCTGATTCCTGAAACATCAATTCCTGGACGGCATCTTTGGCGCGTCCTAGGCAGTTTGGTGCTTTCTCAAGGAATATTGCTTTCGACACCGGTGTTTGCTCAAGCTGCGCCAAACACCATGAGTTACAGCACACTGATCAATAGTATAGAAAAAGGGGAAGTCAGCAAAATTGAAATAGATGAAATCCAAAGAACGGCGAGAGTTAAACTAAAAAACAAAAAACCCACCGATACAGTCCAAGTTGTTACCCTGTTCGACTACAACAACCGGGAACTTTACTCGCAAATCCGCGCCAAAAAGATCGACTTTGAAGTTAAACAAACAGCCGACAACAGTGCAGCAGTAAATTTGGTCATAAATTTGCTGGTAATTTTCTTAGTGTTGGCAGTGTTGATGGCGATTTTGCGCCGATCGACCCAATCTCAAGGAAATGCCATGAACTTCGGCAAATCCAAAGCCCGTTTCCAGATGGAAGCCAAAACCGGCGTGATGTTCGACGATGTAGCCGGTATCGAAGATGCTAAAGAAGAACTTCAAGAAGTCGTTACATTCCTGAAAAAACCCGAACGTTTCAACGCGATCGGTGCGAAGATTCCCAGAGGAGTTTTGTTGATCGGGCCTCCCGGAACCGGCAAAACAATGTTGGCAAAAGCGGTCGCAGGTGAAGCAGGCGTTCCCTTTTTCTCGATTTCCGGTTCCGAATTTGTCGAAATGTTCGTCGGTGTCGGCGCATCCCGTGTCCGCGACTTGTTCCGCAAAGCTAAAGAAAATGCTCCCTGCATCGTCTTCATCGACGAAATAGACGCGGTAGGAAGGCAACGCGGGGCGGGTATCGGCGGCGGAAATGACGAACGGGAACAAACTCTGAATCAGTTGCTGACAGAAATGGACGGCTTTGAGGGTAATAGTGGTGTGATTGTGATTGCTGCGACTAACCGCCCCGATGTCCTTGATAGTGCGCTGTTGCGGCCTGGTCGGTTCGATCGCCAAGTAACAGTAGATTTACCCAGCTACAAAGGGCGTTTGGGAATTTTGGAAGTTCACGCCCGCAACAAAAAACTTGACCCAGAAGTTACCCTAGAGACGATCGCCCGTCGTACTCCCGGCTTTTCCGGCGCTGATTTAGCGAATTTGCTCAATGAAGCAGCAATTCTGACTGCGAGACGGCGCAAAGATACGATCGCGAATTTAGAAATAAACGACGCGATGGATCGAATCACGATCGGACTTACCCTCAATTCCCTTCTTGATAGCAAGAAAAAGTGGATGACAGCATACCACGAAGTCGGACACGCCCTAGTAGCAACAATGCTCAAAAATGCTGACCCGGTAGAAAAGGTGACAATCATTCCTCGTTCCGGTGGCATCGAAGGGTTTACCAGCTTTTCGCTAGATGACGAAATGATTGACAGCGAAGGTTTGAGGAGTCGATCGCTGATGTTAAACCGGATTACAGTAGCCTTGGGGGGACGGGCTGCGGAGGCAGAAATCTACGGCGACGACGAAATCGACACTGGTGCCGGTAGTGATATCCAAAAAGTTAGCAGTATGGCTAGAGAGATGGTAACGCTTTATGGAATGTCCGATTTGGGGCCTGTGGCTTTGGAAAGTCCTAGCAGTCAGATGTTTATGGGCGGGGAATGGGGTTCGCGATCGCAATATTCCGAGGAAATGGCGGACAAAATCGATCTACAAATTCGGAAGATTGCCTTTGATTGCTATGCAGAAGCGCGCCGGATTATCAGCGAAAACCGTCCTTTGGTCGATCGACTTGTCGAAGCACTTTTGGATGTAGAAACCATCGATGGCGATGAATTCCGCCAAATTGTCAATAAATACACCGACTCGCCGAAAAAACAATTGGCACCGAGATAAAGAGTCATTCGATTTTCGATTTTCGATTTTCGATTTTCGATTGATTCCACGGATAAATCCGGGGGCTTGTACCACCTTTGACATTCTTGGTCAGAAATCAGGACACGGCAGTGCCGTTTCCCTACGCCAGATTTATTGTAGGGCAACGGCACTGCCGTGTC
>JAYTZD010000259.1:0-3544 GCA_043742065.1 Oscillatoriales bacterium | reverse complement strand
TATTAGCCGAAATTAGGAGACGGCAGTGCCGTGTCCCTACCCAAAATAATATTGTAGGGATCATTCCTTCTTCTATATTTGTGAAACAGGCATCTTGCCTGTTGCTATAACTATGAATTATCGGGGATGAAGCTCTACTTGATTTTCGAGAATCCGCACATTATAATGAGCCAGAAAATCTTGTCCTAAAAGCCCTTCATTTGACCTAGGGGCGATCGCAACTTGTATACTATAGACAACAGCCGTTTGCACTGCCACAGATTTCACCCAACCCAAATTGAATAGCACAAAACTACCATCAGCAATTCCGCCCTGAAAACTTCCAGAGGGGACAATTCTCAGGACATCAGCCATCCGTTGCGTAATTACTGTTATGCTAGCTCCGGTATCCAGAAGCATATCAAAAACCAAGGGATAATCATTATTAAATATAACTTCAATGACTGGAACTCCTGCCAAACGATATTTAATCGGAACTCGAATGATGCTGGATTCCGCTGTTTTTTTAGCCTCAGCTTGTGGTTTGATTAACTTAGCTTGGTCGATCGCCTGTTGGTGAGCTTGCCAATTGCCCTGATTGAGCCAAAGCGCTGCTGCTTGCTGGAAATCGGCGATCGCCTCTTCAAAATTACCCAAAGCTTGCTGCACCTTAGCGCGACTCGCAAAAGCTTGTGCATCCCGATCGCACATCGCAATAGAATTAGAATAATCCTTAAAAGCATTGTCCAAATCTCCCACCAAGAAATAGCCATGTCCCCGGTGCAAAAACAGGCTAGTGCGATCGCCCCCAAACTGCATTAAATGAGTGAAATCCGCGATCGCCCCGGCTCCATCTTCCACAGACAAACGCACCATACCTCTAGCAAGGCGAAATTCGAGATTGTGTGGTTCCAGATTACAAGCGCGGGCGATATCCTCAACGGCTGATTTGGCATTTCCCAGATGTGCGTAAGCCAAGGCGCGGTAACAAAGAGCTTCCGCGCGATCGGGCGACATTTGCAACACCAAATCGAGGTCTAATAAAGCTGCTGAATATTCACCGTGATCGACCGCTTCGCGCGCCTCCTTGAAGAAAAGCGGGGATGCCAGGTGATTTGCGGATTTTAAGAAGCGCGTGTCTGAAATCGCATTTTGGAGGGTGATAATCTGCGATTGAATGACAGTTCGTTCCTGAAAAGACAGCGCCAGTGGCTGCAAACGCATGGTTTCTTGATAATCGGCGATCGCACCTTTGAAATCCTGGAGTTTTTGGCGCACTTGTGCTCTTTTGTGATAAGCCTCTGTAAAGTTGGGATTTTTTTTGATTATGCGATCGAGAGTTTGCAGCGCCCCTGATAAATCTCCCCTTTCTATCTGTTTCAAAGCCTTTTCATAATCTGCTTGGCTCATATATTTCTCAGCATATAAATTGCCTACCTTTCAACAATTATAGCTTTATTCATATTCGTATCAAACCAGAAGTTCCCAGAATATCCAGATACCGGACTTCTTAAATAAGTCAGGTGTCTGGGTATTCTTTTTTTATTGCCCTACTTACTTGCCACAATTAGCAAAAGTAGAGAACAGATTATAACTTTGAACTTTCCATGATTGCCACACATTCCGAGTACCAAAAAGAACCTGCATAGTTGCATCTCCCTCAACGTAACTTTGCCAACCTAATACAGCAACAGTTGGGTACTGAGCTGGAAAATCCCCTAGCATAGGAGTTGCTTGTTGACCTAGTGTCCATCCTACCTTTTCGCTAAACTCTTTAATTTCGCCTTCGCAAGTTTTACAATTTAAACCGTTGCCCGTCTTTTGCCAAATCTCTAACTGCGGAGTCAAACCGTATTTTTTATTGCTGTGCTGCATCCACAATTGGTCGATCGCGCGGAGGTTAGGACAAGACGTGGGGTTTTTGCGGAGTATAGAGACAGTTTCGCGATCGGCATCGTCCCATTTCTTCGCTTCTAATAAAGTTTGTAGTTGCCTGAATTCACTGCTGGATTCTTCTGCATGAACCCGAACAACTGGCTGCACAACAGCAACAGATGCAGTGATTAATACTAGAGTCATTTTTGCAAATTTAAACATGATGCTCCTCTGAGTAAAAATGATTTAACTAATGATTGATTTTTGTTAATCCTGAGATGTTGCAGCATTCTCAAGCACTGGTAGGGGCGGGTTCATCAATAATATATAACGATCAACCAACAATCTAGATAAACCCGCCCCCGCTTGAATCTACAGTAACACGAAATCCGATGCAGTAATCGAACTACCCAACCCAGTCACTGTTGCCAAAACTTGACCCGTTGACGTAAGTTTCAGCAACGTCCCTCCCGCAGTTTGGCTAATTTCTAACTGCTGGAAACTCAAACCATTACCCAGGGCAAATTTATCGATACCAACCTCAAAATCAAGAATTGTATCTGAACCGCTACCTGAATTCAACAAAAAGCGATCGCCCCCAGCACCTCCTGTCAGAAAATCATTACCATTTTCGCCACTGAGGAAATCATCGCCCAAACCACCAAGCAAAGTATCATCTCCCTTACCACCGTACAAGCTGTCATTGCCGATACCGCCGTCCAAACTGTCAGCACCACGGCCACCAAATAGGATATCATCGCCACTGCTACCTGTCAGCGTATCGAGTCCTCTGCCACCGTAAATGCTGTCATTACCGGCACCACCATCGAGGGAATCACTGCCTTTTATGCCGTTGATGAAATCGTTACCACTACCGCCTAGGAAAATATCATTATCATCAGTACCTACAAAATTTTGACCTTCAACACCGAGAATTCCAGGAGAAGTATTGCCAACTTCAATAATATCGCCTTCGACAATCGGAGTAGCAGGTTGATCAGGTGCTGGATTTGCTTTAATTTTGGTAGTTAAAGATTCGCCAGTATTTTCCGAAACTACCTGGGCGATTGGTTTTGTACCCGCAGCGGCTTCTTTGAGGGCGATCGCACTTTCACCTAAAGCCACCTTTTGCACTTTCGCAATTTCCGATGCAATAGACTCAGGTGAAAAGTTAGATTTCGCCTGATCTATTTGCTGATTAGCCTCAACCATTACCTTCGCTGCTTGCGAGGCAATTTTGGAAAGTTTTTGAGTATCGAGATTGCTATCAATTTCCTTTGCTTTGGCAAAAGATTGCTGGAGAATGTTTTCTACCTGTACCGTATTGTTCAAATCCAGGAAACCGTCGGATTTGATTTTACTGTTAATTGCTGCGACAACGGCTTTGGTAATTGCAGTATTATCCGCCGTAGATGCACCGTCTATGAGGCTGCTGGCTTGGACAATCACATTTTGGATTTTTGTGGTGGCGACTAGAGTTTCGACACCACCAGGCTCATTTTTGGCTGTAGAGGCGATCGCATCTAAGTCCAGCAAATCAACTCCCGCCGGAATAGATAGAGAAGACTTAACCTTTGATTCCGCTTCAGTCTGCGACATTCCCCCAGCCACTAAATCAGTTACCAAACTGGTTAATGGAGTAATAACTGTGGCATCAGCAGGTGCAGAAAGAGGAGTTTTTAGAGGCAAA
>JAYTZD010000258.1:0-14612 GCA_043742065.1 Oscillatoriales bacterium | reverse complement strand
TGTTCCACGATAGCGATCGGCTGATTGTGGTCAAATATTCCGCTCCGAGTTGCGGCCCTTGCCACAGCCTCAGACCGATTTTGAGCAAAGTTATAGATGAGTTCGAGGGCAAAATCCACTACGTCGAAATTGATATCGAAGAAGATCCAGAAATTGCTGAAAATGCTGGCGTCATTGGAACACCGACGATTCAGTATTTCAAAGACAAGGCTTTGGTGACTGAACTCAAAGGAGTTAAGCCAAAAAGCCAGTATCGCGACTTAATTGCCAGCAATTTGTAGTTCAGGCGATCGATTTAGCTGAGAATTTTGAACCGCAGATGCAATCTTATCTGCGTTCATCTGCGTTCATCTGCCGACCTCTGCGGTTCAAAACTCTTCCTATTGTTTTCGGTAAATATTGATATGCTGATGAAAACAAATCTGACGCACCAATTATCAATTATGGCTCAGAGCCGACTTCGACTACCGAGATTTCTCAACCTTGCCGCCCCGTCAAACCTGTCAATGAAAATGATGTGGGTGGGTTTGGCAATCACTGCTGTGTTTGTACTGGTTGCCATTTTCTCTCCAGCGATGCAGGCTTGGGGATGGTTGCAAAATCCTACAGATGCTTTGATTAACCCCATCCATGAACCTCCTTCGGGGAATTACTGGTTTGGTACTAGCCGCAGTGGCTATGATGTTTTTTCCCGGACACTGTTTGCTTCTCGCGCTGCTTGGCAAGTGTTAATTTTAGCTACAGGTTTGAGTTTATTGATCGGTGTACCCTTGGGATTGGTTAGTGGTTATTTGGGCGGTAAACTCGATCGCGTCTTGTTATTTTTAATGGATACCATTTATACTCTGCCGGGATTGCTGCTTTCTTTAACTCTGGCGTTTGTTGTGGGCAAAGGAGTGTTGAATGCTGCGATCGCCCTGAGCATTTCCTACATCCCTCAATACTACCGTGTCGTCAGGAATCACACGGCCAGCGTCAAAACCGAATTATTTGTCGAAGCCGCGCGAGCAATGGGTGCTGACACTTGGACAGTGCTTTCCCGCTATCTGTTTCTGAATGTAATTCAAAGCGTACCCGTGCTGTTCGCACTCAACGCCGCCGATGCAATTTTAACATTGGGAGGTTTGGGATTTCTCGGCCTAGGACTTCCCGAAGAAACTCCAGAATGGGGACATGATTTGCGTTTAGCCCTGGATGCGCTACCTACTGGCATTTGGTGGACGGCTTTGTTTCCCGGTTTGGCGATGACTTTAATGGTAGTGGGATTGTCTTTGGTGGGAGAAGGATTAAATGAGTTTGTTAATCCTAAACTGCGGAATCAGTAATCATTTTCCTCTAGTAAAACCTCAAAAAACCTAACACCCAGACTCCCGACTGCTTGAATAAGTCGGGAATCTAACAAGAAAGCGTTTTAGGTTTAATGAAAACGACCTACTGATCCAAGAAACAGCAAGTATAGTTAAGGATGTGAAATTATGAAATATATTCCACGTATAGAATATCTCAAAGTCCAAAATTACCGAGCTTTACATAATCTAGAACTTAAAAAAATTACTCCCTTAACCGTATTTTTAGGACCCAATGGTAGCGGAAAATCAACTATTTTTGATGTTTTCGCTTTCCTGTCCGAATGTTTTACTGAAAGCCTCCGAAAAGCATGGGATAGACGAGGCAGATTTCGAGAATTACGCACCAGAGACAGTACAGGCTGTATCATCATTGAATTAAAATATCGAGAGACATCAAAATCACCGTTAATCACCTATCATCTTGCCATAGATGAAGAAAATAATCGTCCTTTTATCGCTGAAGAATGGTTACAGTGGAGACGAGGAGATCAAGGTAAACCTTTTCGCTTTTTAGATTTCAAAAAAGGCGAAGGACAAGTCATTAGTGGCGCAACTCCTGGTAAAGAAGGTGAAAGGATCACCGAACAACTAGCATCATCTGAATTATTAGCAGTAAATACATTAGGACAATTTGCCAAACATCCCCGCGTCAGTGCTTTAAGACGTTTTATTACAGGTTGGTATTTATCCTATTTAACCGCAGATAATACCCGCAGCCTTCCCGAAGCAGGTGCACAGGAAAGATTATCACCCACTGGTGACAATTTACCTAATGTTATTCAATATCTAAAAGAACAACATCCCCAACGGTTAGAAGAAATACTAAAAACCCTTTCTGCTCGGATTCCACGCCTGGAAAAAGTCGAGGCTCTTGTTATGCAAGATGGCAGGCTTTTGTTGGAAATTAAAGATGCTCCTTTTTCTCATCCCATTTTGGCAAAATATGCCTCCGACGGTACGTTAAAACTGTTAGCTTATCTAACAGTATTATTTGACCCAAATCCCCCGCAATTAGTGGGAATAGAAGAACCAGAAAATCATTTACATCCGCAATTATTACCTCAACTTGCCGAAGAATGTCGTTCTGCTTCTGCTAATACTCAACTAATGATAACAACGCATTCTCCCTTTTTTGTGGATCGTTTAAAACCAGAGGAATTATGGGTATTATATAGAGATGAAAAAGGTTTTACTCAAGCAAAAAGAACCGCTGATATGCAGGGAATTAAACAATTTATAGAAAACGGTTCGTTACTCGGTTCGCTGTGGATGGAAGATTTCTTTGATGTAGGAAACCCCCTCAAAAATGCGGGTGCACCGCAATGATTTTAACCTTATTTCTCAATATATGAATCCTGAATCAAATCGCTCTAAAAGCTTCCAAGTCTTTTATCGAGGTTTATTAGAAAGCATCCAGAGTCAAGAGGTATAATCAATTTTATAGACAATTGCCGATCGCACTGTTTCTGAGCTAGGATCGCGATCGATGATTTAGAGGTCATGCTTTCGGAGGACAAGTAGTAAAGAAATGTAACAAAATTTCCCTCAATCGCGCCACCGCTTGATCTCTCAACATCCTTAACCTCATCCAGTAGCCAGCGATCGGTCTACTTTACCAGGAGCTCGCTCTGATTCAAGACGATTCAGCAATTTTACTTAAAATGTCTGAAACATCTTAATCGAATCTTCACATTGTAACGATATATATAAAGGAACTGCGAAGTTGTGCTGACCAATAATTTCTTGATGGTACAAGCCCCCGGATTTATCCGTGGGTCAATCCAAAATCCAAAATCCTCAAGCCCCCGGATTTATCCGTGGGGTCAATCTAAAATCTAAAATCTAAAATCTAAAATCGAATGACGGAAGATGGCGAATTGTGTTAATTCTGAGAGGGTGCGATCGCGTAAGTATGCTCCGAAAGTCAGTAAGTTATGGCAAAATTTCCAGTCAGGAGTTGCCAAGAGAGCTAACTCTCAGTAGAATTTATCGAGATGATTTTGACCCTTGACGCGACAAACTCGTGTCGAACTGCTTAAATGAGAATATGACGTTAAGAACTTAATGTGATTTAACGTTAAATTTAGACCCAATTTCTGAGATTTGAGCTAACTTAACAAAGAAAGCCCCTGTTGCACTACTAAACCCGCAACGCTTCATTTGGGGTAATCCTCGGCTTCTAATCCAGAGTGACCGACTCACACGTAAAGCTCGTAAGCTTTATTCGATCGCGCATTCAGCATGATTCAATTCAGGGAAACAGGGTAAAGATGAGTGCATCTACAACGGTAACAGCCGGAATTCCGGCAAGTCAAAAAATGTCTGCTCACTGTCTGGACGGCTACGCCGCACCCGTTCATCCGGATATTCGCAGAAAACAACCCCGATCTCAAGTTCCAAAGTTCTTGTGGACGATTTTGAGGATTTAGCTCAGCCAGCCATTAGTCAGTATTGTTAAGCTAAGCTGACAAAGTTTTCCTAGTTCTTGACAAAAAATCGAAAACAAGTTCCATTTTTTGTGAGAACGGCTACAATCAAAAAGGTCTTTGCAAGATCCAAAACTAACCATTTGGTGCTTCAACCCAAAACTTTGGAGTTTTGGATAACAGACTGGCATCCAGGGTGGTGAAAACTAGCCGTGCAACTGTGATATCTGACAATTGCTCGTGAAAGCAGCAGGCGAACCAAAAGTTCTATCTGTGGCAATCATCGCCACAAAATGCCTCTTAAAGATCGAGTCTATCTGTGTCCCAACTTTGGACATAAACAGAATCGAGATTTAAATCTGGCCAAAAATATCGATCGTTGGTTTGAGGAAATTTTTATTCCCAAGCGTTCTGATTAAACGAATTCAACAGAATTCACTTGTCTAAACTACAAACAGACATTATTTGACTGTTATTTATTCTTCAATTTAGGAGCATGAGGAAGGCGGCATGATCCAGACAAACACCGTACTTGAAACCAAAATCAAACCCCAAATGGAAACTATCGATTTGCTTCGGAAGACCGAAAGCGTTCCACCTGAGAGCGAATTGGAACTGTTTATCGACGAAGAAGACGATCGAGATGACTTTTCAGAACCTCAAACCGAGGAAGACGATACTAAGTCTGCTAAAGGTGTCAAAGCTCGTCGTCGGGCTCAGGCAAAGAAAAAGCACTATACAGAAGACTCTATTCGGCTTTATCTGCAAGAAATAGGTCGGATTCGACTCTTGCGAGCTGATGAAGAAATTGAACTCGCGCGTAAGATTGCCGATTTGCTAGAATTGGAGCGAGTCAGAGAGCAACTGTTAGAGGACTTAGACCGCGAGCCCAAAGACAATGAATGGGCGACTGCTATGGAAATGGCACTACCGGCATTTCGTCACCGACTTCATGTGGGACGACGGGCTAAGGAAAAGATGGTACAGTCAAACCTGCGTTTGGTGGTTTCGATCGCCAAAAAGTACATGAATCGCGGTTTGTCTTTCCAAGATTTGATTCAGGAAGGCTCTTTGGGCCTAATTCGGGCGGCCGAAAAATTTGACCACGAAAAAGGTTATAAATTCTCAACTTACGCGACTTGGTGGATTCGTCAAGCCATCACCAGAGCGATTGCGGATCAATCCCGTACCATCCGTCTACCAGTTCATCTTTACGAAACTATTTCGCGAATTAAGAAAACTACCAAACTGCTTTCTCAAGAAATGGGTCGCAAGCCCACGGAAGAAGAAATCGCGACTAAAATGGAGATGACAATCGAGAAGTTGCGCTTCATTGCTAAGTCCGCACAGTTGCCAATTTCTCTAGAAACTCCGATCGGCAAAGAAGAAGATTCGCGTCTGGGAGACTTTATTGAATCTGACGGGGAAACACCCGAAGATCAAGTCTCGAAAAACTTGCTTAGGGAAGATTTGGAAAGCGTTTTGGATACCCTCAGCCCCCGTGAACGAGATGTACTGCGACTGCGGTACGGCTTGGATGACGGACGGATGAAGACCTTGGAGGAAATTGGTCAAATCTTTAACGTCACTCGCGAGCGAATTCGGCAAATCGAGGCTAAAGCTCTGCGGAAGTTACGCCATCCCAACCGCAACAGCATCTTAAAAGAATATATCCGCTAGAATGTTTTTCTAGCATCACCCAAAAGAGTGATTTGGATTCTTTCTGGTTGACGGTTGACAGTTGACAGTTGACGGTTGACTGTTGACTGTGACTGGAAAATCAATACTGAAAATTTGGGAGTCTCAAAAGAAACTCCCAAATTTTCAGTATCTGGAAATGTTTTAACTACAGAATTACATCAGGCCCCAGAAGTGGAGTACGCCTTGACCGGAAACCAACTCGATGATGACAGCGGCAGAGAAACCAATCATCGCCAGACGACCGTTCCAATTTTCGGCTCCTTCACTAAAGCCCCAATTCCAAGCGTTGCGTTTTGGTTCTTGCATGATGCGAACTCCTTTCATTAAGTTTTGTAAGCTTATATCAATAAATATAACAGACACTTGAAAAAATTGCAACTTTCTGATAATCACCGGTGGGTTGAAGAAAATATGGCTAACTCAGTATCGGGGTCAAATAGGTGAATTTTCTCATGGGCGATCGCGAGCCAGAGCTCCTCGCCAACACGAATCGATCGATCGGGAGGAACACGCACTTGCAACCGAATCTGCGGTGCATCCGTCAGACTGACCTGCAAATAGGTTTCGTGTCCCAAAGCTTCGACAACATCCACTTGAACCGAAAGATTTTTCGTCGCAGGGGGGTGAATGACCAGGTGTTCTGGTCGGATGCCCAAAATCAGCGATTTACCATCATACTTCCGTAAACTTTTAGCCCAAATATCTGGTAAAGTGAAACGGAACTGCGGGTGAGAAATCAACAGTGGAGCCGTAAACTGCACAGGCAAAAAATTCATCGGCGGAGAACCGATAAACTCAGCTACAAACAAGTTAGCCGGCTTCTTGTAAAGTTCTAGAGGTTGAGCTACTTGCTGAACTTGACCAGCATTCATAATCGCAATGCGATCGCCCATAGTCATCGCCTCAGTTTGGTCGTGAGTCACATAAATAGTTGTAGTTCCCAACTGTCGCTGTAACTGCACAATTTGCGATCGAGTTTCCCCCCTCAATTTAGCATCCAGATTAGACAACGGTTCGTCCATCAAAAAAACTTCAGGATTTCGAGCCATAGCCCTACCCAAAGCTACCCGCTGTTTTTGTCCTCCCGAAAGTTGTTTCGGCAAACGATGCAACAGAGATTCTATTTGCAGCAATTGAGCAACCTTCATCACTCGTTCTCCCACAGCCTTTTCCCGTTCGGATAAATAGCGCAAACCCTTCGGCAAATTGCGAGTTATTCCTACTAATAAATCCTCAAGCCGACGCTGAACTTGATACTTTTCTAAATTATTAACAACCCAATTATTGGTTTGGTTAATAATCTCTTCTTTCTTCCCCCCAAGGGAGGGGTGAGGGTGAGGTTGCCTTCTTCCTAATGACTGTTGACTAATGACTAATGACTTCTTCTCCCCCTCCGATCGCCGCAATCCAAAAGCCAGATTATCGTAAACTGTTAAGTGAGGATAGAGAGCATAATTTTGAAAGACCATCGCAATATCTCGGTCTTTAGGAGGCAAATCGTTAACAAGCCGATCGCCTACCCAGATATTACCAGCAGTCAGCGCTTCCAAACCAGCGATCGATCGCAGCAAAGTGCTTTTTCCGCAGCCAGAAGGCCCCACCAACACCATGAATTCCCCATCTTCGACAGTGAGGTTAATTCGTCGCAAAACCGTGTTAGACGTGGAATGAGAGCTATCTGATGAAGCATTGTCTGCGGTATTAGCCTCTTTTTCCGGTTCTCCTTGGCGGAGTGGAAAACTTTTGTAGATATTTTCTAGTACAACTTTAGCCATCAGACAATTTTAGATTTTAGATTTTAGATTTTAGAATTGGTCAACAGTCAACAGTCAACAGTCAACTGTCAACCAATTACTGACAACTAATAACTTTGATAATTTTCTCAGTAGGATTGAGGTCAAAAACTCTTTCGCCCGCAGCATCCTTCCCCCAAAAAGCAATAGCATCAGTAGTCGATCGCAAAAACCGACCAGTATTAGTTAAAAGTTTGACCTCAGAACCTGGAACAGCGCGCAATAGACCAACCAAAACATCTTTAGGTTCAGCGAAACGGAAAGCTTGAGTACCAATTTCACCACGATTAGTCAGTCGGACAGAACCAGCAGGCATTCGTTTAGCCCAACCCAACTCCGAAAATAGCACCAAACTATCATCCGGGTTAATAGTGACACAACCCACCAACTCTTCTTGCTTTCGCAGCCTTGTTGCTTGAGAACCTTGAGCCGTGCGGCCCATTGGCGGCAGTTGTTCGTCATTCACCTCAAACCGGAGGACTCGGCCTCCCGTCGTCGCGATAGCCACCTGTTCGCCGGTCTTGGTGAGACTCGCCCAACGTAGTCGATCGTCCTCCTTGAGTTTAACCACAGTGATACCGCGATTAGTCAAGTCAGTAAACTCAGAAAGTTGGAGACGCTTGATTTTTCCTTGTTGAGTCAGAGTTACTAAGTCCGTCGCTTCCGAATTTTCAGGTAAAACAAAGTGTGCGACGGTGAGCTCAGAAAAAGTTCGACCGGCACTTTCTTTCGCGGCTGATGGCGAAAGCAAACTGACAATTGGCGTTCCTCGATCGCGCCCACTGCTGGTTGGAATATCTGCGACTTTCAGCGGGTAAGCCTTACCGCTGGGAATTAAGACGACTAAATTGCGATCGGTTTTAGTCTGGGTGGCGGTGACAATAAAATCTTCATTTTTTTCTAAAGCTTGAACCGACTTTGGATTTTTAGCACGAGTGCGATCGGTCGCAGGTAATCTTCGCACATAATGTTTGTGACTAAACTCAACAATGGTTTCCTCAACTTCCAAAATCGGCAACAACTGAGGCGTAGACAATTCGGCTGGTGATAATGGCAGTACCGATTTGTTTTTGCCAGAAAGTTTTGATTCCTCCTTGGCCCCACGCCCAGCCCCATTCACCAATCTAGTCCGGCGCGGGTCATTGTATTTGCGTTTGAGCGATCGGAATTCTTTCTTCAAAGCCTTCAAAAACTCATGTCTGTCGCCCAACAGTCGTTGCAATTCTTGAATTTTCGCCAACAACTCATCCAACTCAGACTGCAAATTTTGCCTTTCCAAACCAGTCAGTCGGCGCATCGGCATCGACAAAATCGCATCAGATTGACTTTCGCTCAAATTGAGCCGAATTTGAAAATTTGCCTTAGCAGTAGTACCATCAGGAGCATTGCGAAGAATGTCGATCGCGACATCGAGATTATTCAAAGCCAACATCAGCCCTTCGACAATGTGACAGCGACGTTCTGCCACCTCCAACTCGTAATTGTAGCGACGAGTCAGAGTCACTTCCCGAAAATCCAGAAATTCCTGCAACAATTGTCGGAGAGTCAACTGTCGGGGTTGGCCATTGACAATTGCCAGCAAAATCGCGCCAAAATTAGTTTGCAAGTCAGTTTGTTGATAAAGACGAGCTAAAACAGCTTCTGGGGTAGCTTCCCGTTTGAGTTCAATCACAACTCTAATCCCATCGCGATCGCTTTCGTCGCGCAAATCAGCAATCCCATCAAGTCGGCCCGCATTTACCAATTCCGCCACCTTTTCAATCCAAGCAGCCTTATTGACCTGAAACGGAAACTCCGTTACCACCAACGCCATTTTAGTGCGTATTTTTCGATTGCCGACGACTTCCTCAACTCCAACCACACCCCTCACCGCAATACTGCCTTTACCCTTCGTGTAGGCATCAACAATGCCCTCTGTGGCGATGATTTCTCCAGCCGTTGGGAAGTCCGGCCCCGGAATTAGTTCCATCAACTTCTCGTCCGAGAGTTCCGGGTTTTCAATCAAAGCAATTAAACCATCCACCACCTCGCCCAAGTTGTGTGGCGGAATATTAGTTGCCATCCCCACAGCAATCCCAGTACAGCCATTCAGCAACAAAAAAGGCAACTGCGCCGGCAATACAGTCGGTTCTTGCTGCGAACTGTCGAAATTAGCAGTAAAATCAACCGTGGCATCGCCGACCTGAGTTAACATGGCTTCATGCGCGATCGACGCCAGTCTAGTTTCGGTGTAGCGCATGGCAGCAGCCGGATCATTGTCCACCGAACCAAAATTGCCGTGACCCGCAACCAAAGGATAGCGGCTCGAAAACTCTTGAGCCATTCGCACCAAAGCATCGTAAACTGATTGATCGCCGTGGGGGTGATATTTGCCCAAAACATCTCCCACTACCCTGGCACACTTGCGGTAGGGTCGGTCTGGAGTCAAGCCAAGTTCGTGCATCGCGTACAAAATTCGGCGGTGAACGGGTTTTAAACCGTCGCGGACATCAGGCAACGCTCGCCCGACGATCACACTCATGGCATATTCAAGGTACGATTGCTGCATCTCGGCGTGCAGAGCCGTAGAAATTACTTGCCCGGAAAGTAGGTTTAGTTGTTTAGCCATGAGTCCTTATGTCCGTTAATTCTTGAGTGCTAGAGCAAAAGTCAATAGACTGGCAACACTTGCTTTTTACCCTCCACTCTTACCCTAACCTCTATTTGGAGCAATCCTGCCCGCAGCACATCATGTCTTATATTAAAGAACTCTCGCGTGTTCACACCGAGAATTGTCAATCGACATTGCTTTATTTTAAGAGCAAGTAGGAAACAAAGACTTGTCAAATACGGGTTTTGCAGAGTTCCCAGCCTATGGCACCAAAAACACTCCGGCCACTGAGCTTCTAAAAAATTGTCAGCTATACTGACCAGCCTAAGTCTTAACTGATCTCAATTCCGGTTGCACCGGAATGATGTTGACGGTTAACCGTTAGCAGTCAACAGTCAACAGTCAACAGTCAACAGTCAACAGTCAACTCAGAGTTTCCCACTTACCGAATATTTTTATGAAAACCGTTCTGATTGTAGAGGACGATTTAGTCAATGCCCGGGTCTTTTCCAAAATTCTGACCAAACGGGGAGGCTTAGCCGTAAAGCACACAGAGAATGTAGAGGAAGTGATGCAAATTGCCGCCTCAGGAGAAGCAGATTTGATCCTAATGGACGTATCCCTTTCACGCAGTGTGTATCAGGGAAAAGCGGTTGATGGTATTAAAATCACCCAACTACTCAAAGCCGACCCCCAAACAGCATCCTTGCCAATCATCCTGGTAACAGCCCATGCGATGGCCGGAGATAGAGAAACCTTTCTCGATCAGAGCGGTGCAGATGGCTATATCTCTAAACCCGTAGTAGACCATCAGGAGTTTGTCAACCAAATCAAAGCCCTACTTCCCCAGGAATAAAGCAAATTAACAGTTAACTGTTGACAGTTAACTGTTTGGACATTTGCACCATACCAATGCAGCCGGAAACGATATCAATCAAACTATTTGAGATTTGAGACTTCAGACTTGAGATTATCCCGCAGTTTAATCCAAAGTCCAAAATCTCAAATAGTTTGATTTATGACTCAAAACCGAAAATTACGATTCTTCGTCGTCATAATCATCGTCATCGTCATCGCCGAGATCGAAATCATCATCAGGCTCAATTGCTCCGTTAGCGTAGCCCTCAGAGAGGCTCGCATCATCATCCTCCACCTCAGCCACAAAATCGTCATCCCCAATCTCAACCTCCTCCTCAAAATCATCATCAACCTCAACTTCCGGTGCCTTAGTTGGTACACCAAAATTGCTCTCGATGGTATAAGCACGACGCGCAGTCCGGTCATCAACCACCGCATTCTCCTGCAAATCCCGAACATCATCATCAAACAAGGTACCATCGCCCGAAGCATCAGTATTCCCCTGATCCTCATAGGCATTGAAGCCAGTCCCAGCCGGAATCAAACGTCCGATAATCACATTCTCCTTCAGCCCGCGTAACCAGTCAGACTTGCCCTCGATCGCAGCTTCAGTCAAAACGCGCGTCGTTTCTTGGAAAGAAGCAGCAGAAATAAAGCTATCAGTATTCAACGAAGCCTTCGTAATCCCCAGTAACACCGGAATATAATCCGCCGGCGCACCACCAGTGATTGACATCGCCTCATTCACCTGCTCAACTTGGCGCAACTCCACCAACTCCCCAGGCAGCATCGTAGTATCGCCACCATCCTCCAGTCTCACCTTGTTAGTCATCTGTCTGACAATGACTTCGATGTGTTTGTCGGAAATATCAACACCTTGGGACTGATAGACTGCTTGGACTTCATTCACCAACAAAGTCTGCACCTGTTGGAAACTCTCCAAAGCAGCCTCATAGGTCGGTTTCCGCTCCTTCAGCACATGGAAATAGACCTCCAAAATCTCGTGAGGATTAGCAGGGCCATCCGTCAAAGCTTCTGCCGCTCCCACACGCTGTCCATCGGAGATGATCGGATTCTGACCAGGTAACAAAGGATACTCCTCAATCCGCCCATCATCCTCCACCACTCGGAGTTCCACCACATCGCCATCAGCCTCCACCTGAGCAACTCCAGGACGTTTTGCCAAAATACAAGCCTCCTTCGGTTTCCGAGCTTCCAATAGCTCCTCAATCCGTGGCAAACCCTGAATAATGTCCCCAGTCTTGGCTCGTTCAAACACCAGAATGACCAGGTTGTCTCCGCGCTGCACCAAATCCCCATCATCCACATGGAGGACAGCGCCGGCAGAAACTCGATAGGGACGAGCTATCCGCAACATCACTTTTGCCGACTCTTCCGGCTTCGTCGGAGCGATAACTTTGACTACTTGACCGGATTCTTCCAAGAAGACACCAGGTGCAATCTCAGTACCAGCCACCAACAACTCACCCGGACTGACATCAGGAACCCCAGCCACATCAATAGTGACCGCATCCACATCGCGCATCACCAACAAGCGACGCACAGGTTCGCCTATTTTTTCGCGAATACCCCGGACAATGCCAGCTTCCTTACACAGGATTTCGGTGCGCGCCACCACTGCACCAGGAGCGATTTCTTGACCATCTTCCACCAACAATCTGGTGTTCGTGCTGCCTTGGGTGGGGTCGGCGGCGACATCCCGGCGAAGTGCTAGGGATTCCAAGATGACCAACTGCAAACGCAAAGGCTTTGACTCAGGAGGGGCATCCTCATCATCCAAAGTAGCCAAAGAACTGCTAGTAATAGCCGTGACATTCTCTGTCCAAGCCGGCCCCGAACCATCAGCCCCAAAAGCAATAGCCTCATCTTCGTCGGGTAGGAGTTCGATGTCGGCGGCTAATTGTGGAGCATCGGTGCCGATTTCCAAAATAAGCTGTGTCCGCAATAGTTCCAATCCATCCACAGACTTGACTCGTTCGCCATCCTTGTAAGGTAGTCGTTGAACTGCTTTGAGAGAGATTGATTCGTTGAGGGCGGTTTGAGATGGGACTGGAGGTTTGTCGGGTACTGGGAATTCCACGACTGGACGCAACAGTAATGCTGGGCCTTCGGGAGTTTCGATGTATTCGGCATAACCCAATTCTGAGGCGATTAAACCGGGGATGATTTCTTGACCAGCATTGACGATTTGACCTTCTCCGATCGCCAAAGGTGGTCGATCGCAGGCGTGCAATTCCCCTGGTTTAATTACAATCTCGCGCAGAATGTCATTTTTCTGAGTTACCTCTACAGCACCGCTGGTTTGACAGAAAATATCCTTAACCACTTCAGTGCCGGCTTCGACATATTGACCGTCTTCTACCAAAAGTAGGGAGATGTCTTTGTTGACTTCGTGACACTCTTCTGGTATCCACAGCAGAGTGCCGCCTTTGACTACTTCATAGCCGAGTTTGGCCTTGCCCCGTTTGTGAACTTCCACCCCAGCGTATTTGACAATACCTCCAGTAGCAGTGCGGTAACTGTCATCGAGGAGTTCGGCCACAACTTCGCCGTTAATAACCTTGCTACCAGGAACCGTTTTCAGCGAGAACCGTTGATTGGATGCGGTTTCAATCACGTAGTGTTCGCGGCCGCCAATGGTTTGAGCGCGGACTACTGCTTGGTCTAATAAGACTTGGGCGGTGATAATCTCAATTTCACGCTCATCGGCGATGCGGACTACGCCACCATGTTCTGAGACGAGTTTGGTTTCGGCGATGACGCTGTTGGCCACAATGCGATCGCCATTTTTGATGGCTGGTTCTGCACCAGGAGGTAAGTTGTAAACTTCTCCTGACAGAATCCAAACCAGTCCACCTTTGCTAGCGGTGCGAGTGGTATTGCCTTGTCTGTCAGTCTTTTCTTCTGGTATTAAGTCGGCAAACTTCGCTTCTCCTGCCAAATCGGATGCGACGTCTGTGGTGACTTTCTCAGTGGTTTTACGAGCTGCACGGCCGGCGATCGGCACTTCTGCTAGGATTTGACCTAGAACTGCCCGTTGTCCATCTCTTACCATGACAGTGGAACCTTGGGCGATCGCCAGCTCGATTTTCAGCTTTTGATTTTTCGCCCCAGATTTTCCTTCTTCAAAGCCATCACCCTCCAGCACCAATTTACCGCTGCTTTCTGCCACCAAAGCTTCTTCACCATGTCTGGTACGGAAGGAACGAGTGCGGAGAGCTTTGAATTTGACGTTTCCGGGGAATGGTGCGCGTTCTTGTTTAGCAACCTCACCGGTGAATACCCCCCCAGTGTGGAAAGTACGCATAGTCAGTTGGGTTCCCGGTTCCCCGATCGACTGAGCAGCAATAATCCCGATCGCTTCTCCCATATCGACCATTTTCGAGTGAGCCAAACTCCAACCGTAGCAATGTTGACAAACTGAACGAGTAGCTTCGCAAGTTAAGGGCGATCGCAAATATACTTCAGCCACTTCCGCCTTACCAATCTCCAGCGCCAACTCTTCTGTTATCGGTTGATTACGAACCGCCCTCTCGTTCTCAAAAGCCACGATTTTGCCAGTTTTGGGATGAACCACATCCTCCGCAAATACACGCCCCAACAACCGTTCTCTGAGGGGAATCAACACCGTCGCCCCATCCATCATCGGCCGCACTCTGATGCTGCGCTGAGTTCCACAATCAAACTCTCGGACGATCACATCCTGAGCCACATCCACTAATCGACGGGTGAGGTAGCCAGAGTCAGCCGTCCGCAAAGCAGTATCAACCAAGCCTTTCCGTGCACCGTAGGAGGAGATGATGTATTCAGTAACAGTCAGTCCTTCACGGAAGTTAGTTTTAATTGGTAAGTCAATGATTTCCCCTTGAGGATC
>JAYTZD010000257.1:0-1688 GCA_043742065.1 Oscillatoriales bacterium | reverse complement strand
CGGCTGGGATTGTACAAAAATCCGACTCGAATATTGCCACCAGGTTCGCCGCCGTCTTGGTTGTTTACTGGGTTAATTTGTCGGAATTCATAGGTTGGGCCGCCCGCTGTTTTAATTGCGGCAATTAAGGTGTTGTAAGTTGTCTCAGCCGCAACTACACCGTCATTTGTCGCGCCGTTGTTGTCTTGAATTTCCTCGACATTGATAATGTCAGGATTTTTGAGATTGGTGACAATTCGGCTGGCGATAGCTGGGAATTTGGCCGTATCACTGGGGTCTAAATTCTCGACGTTGAAAGTAGCAACTGTTAGTTGGCTGGCATTTCCAGTTAGGTTTGTAACTTCCTTAGTCAAGCCACCAGAAGTGACGCTGACTTGAGGAATTTGAGTGGTATTTAAAAGCTCGTAATTGCTGAAACTGTAACCGATGATGCCTGAGACTGTACTCAATTTGTCCCCAACATTAGTCAGAGGTGAGAGAATACCAGTGCTGGGTGGATTCAGCAGAGTATCGTCAATTTGAATGCGTTCTGGATTAAAATCGGCAGCAGAAACGGCAATGCCACCACGATTAGTTCGGCCCGTAGCATTCGCACCGTTATCGGGCAAAACGTAGAACTCGCCAAACTCGTTTGTGGGGCCGACAACAACCGGATTGTTGACTTGTACCAGCATTGATTCTAAACTTTCGTAGAAGTCGATGCCTTCGGTTGTTGGATCGAAGTCGCCTCCTGTTTCGACATTGCCCGCAGTCGTGCTGAAGTCGTTTTGAATTGAGGTTGTCGGTTGAATTCGACCGCCGGTACCAATGATAGTTGGAGTAATTGTTCCTAAAGATGCGATCGCCCCTACAGCAGCCCCAGCAACCGTAGCATTAATTTGGGTAGTGGTAAGATTGGTGGCGTTGTTAGCAGGGCGGAATTCGTCAACTCGACCACTTACCTGTACCGATTGTCCGACAGTCGGATTGGATATTGTCGAAGTTCCTAGGAATACAAAAATCGCTTCCGATGTAGAATTTGGATTCGCCCCAGTGTCGGGAGTCGGGTCTTGCATATAAAAACCGCGACTGCTACCAGTCCCAATTAAGGCTGTCACTACACCGGGAACATTGCTAACAGTTTGAGTGGCTAAAGATGATGTGTGACTTGCGCCTTGAATGTTGCGGATGCGAACCGGAAAAGCGCCCAAAGTGACGATATCGCTGCGGAATTTCTGGAAGTTATCCTGCGGCAATTCTTTCGATATCACATTGTCGCCGTACCACAGATTGTCGCCGTTATCAACTAATAGCTGAATCTGACTGCTATCGGTTAAGTTACTCGGCACTTCCACGATTGATTCAAAACTACCGCCTGCATTCAAAGCTGTCAAGTTTGCCGATCGCACTTGAGGCGCATCCGCAGCATTTCCAGTCCAAGTATACAGCCGGAAATCTTTCGGCGCAGTCCCCGTAGCGCTGTCGGCCGGGCCTGCGACAATTAGGTATTGGTTGTTAGCGTTGCGATCGATACTGCGAATTCCGCGCCCGCCCAAGTCTAATTGAATCGGAGCACCAATTGTAGCGCTAGTAGCCGTTGCCGTTACTAAGTCGGTGAAGTTGGTAATCGGTGCGATCAAAGCTTTAGTGCGATCGCTTGCCGGAACTTGCGGCGCGCGGAATGCCACATAGGCAGTAGTGCCGTTTGG